>CADCJP010000031.1 GCA_902801805.1 uncultured Erysipelotrichaceae bacterium
TTCTTTAAGAAATCTCAGAGGTAGTGTCCTCTTCTCAGCGACACTTTCCCCAATTGATTATTACGTTGATATGTTAGGTGGCAAGAAAGATGACGCGCAACTCATCCTTCCTTCTCCATTCCCAATTGATAATCTTAAGATTATAATTGCCCCTAATGTCTCAATTAGATATAAGAATAGGGCAAACTCATATCAAAAAGTCGCAGACTACATTAAGAGCTTTGTCTCAAACAAAATTGGTAACTACTTTGTCTTCTTACCAAGTTATGAATATTTAAGCAACCTCATGCCTTATATTGACCTCGAAGGTATTGATGTCTTTGAACAACAAAAGGATATGAGCGACGAAGATAAAGAAATCTTCTTAACCAACTTTAAGTCCAATCCAGAAAAGACCACTTTAGGTTTTGTCATTGTCGGTGGGGCATTTGGTGAAGGTATTGACTTAGTCAGTGACCGCCTCATAGGCGCAGTTATCGTTGGTATAGGTATGCCAAAGATTAACTTTGTGAGTAACCAAATATCCGCTTATTACGATAAGAAAGAACAATCTGGCTATAATTACGCCTACTTAAACCCAGGCATGAATAAAGTTATGCAAGCCTTAGGAAGAGTGATCAGAAGCGAAACCGATAAAGGTGCGGTTTTGTTAATCGATGAAAGATACCTCAATAACGAGTATCGTGATTTGTTTAAAGCCGAGTGGCGGAAATACGAAGTAGCCTTCCAACCAAAAGAAGTAAGCGATATTTTGCAAGATTTCTTTATTAAATAATTATTTAATGTTAAGATATTGAGCATGAAAAAGAAATTAGATGCTTTAACAAAAGCCAAACTCATCTATAGTGGTGAGTTAATTATCATTGCAATCGTCTTTTTAGTCGTTGCTATTTTAAAATTTACTAACGTTATTCCATATAACGCTACTCGTCATTTGGTGCTCAATTGGATCACCCTCTTCGGTGGAACATGGGTCATCGTAGATTTCGTTTGGGCCCTTCTTTCAAAGAAAAGAAGACCAAGAATCTCCTTACTCGATAAGGCCTTACATTTACCTGCGGGTATTTATCTAGTGACTTTTGATTTATTCTGCATTATCGCTAGACCAGATAACCCAATGATTTACCGTTGTGGATTCCCAATTGCCATCTCTTATTTATGCCTTTGTTATATCTTTGAAGGCATTTATCATTTCTATCATCCAATTCCAGGCATTTTAGAAGCAGTCGTGGAAGTTGACGATGAAGAAGAAAAAATAGAAGACACTCCCGAAGAAACCCTAAAGGAGGAAAAAGAACATGAAGAGAAGTAGTAAAACTTTAATCGTTTTTTCATGCATTTTTGTGACAATTGCCGTTTTATTCTTAGGTGGCGAATCATTATTCATCGCCACATCTTGCCACGCGTTATTTAAACCAGATGCAGATATTGGTGACGCTATCGGTGGTATTTTCATTTATATCTATGCGATTTTACTTGCCGGTGGAGCAATTGTTTCATCAATTATTTCATTACCTTTCGAAATCCCGCTTTTCAAATTAGTCGGCAAGAAATGGTATAACATCGTTCTTTTAGCTGTTTCTATTGCCACAATTCTTGCGGCAGTGGGAATGGTATTCATTTTACCAACAGCCTCTTCTATGGCTGAAGCTGCTCGTAGCAGTAGTTCATCATCAAGCGTTCAAGCTTAATCATTCATGAAGAAACACAACATCAAATTTTTGGTTTTATCCTGCGCCTTTATTACAACATCGTTGGCATTACTAATTTACGAAGTAACACTTGTCATCAACGCACTACAATTCGCTTATCGAATAAAATCAATTGATAACCTATTAGATGCTGTTTTAGTTGACATAGCTGTGCTCCAAGTTCTTCTTACAGGTGCATTTGCGACTGTCTTTGCAATTGGCTCTTTGCCATTTGTGATAACACTTGCCCATCGAGAAGGCAAGAAATGGTTCACCATTTTACTAGTAGTGGCTGCTATTGCGCTTTTTATTCTTCCAACACTAACGTTCCTTAGCATGCCAATCATCACATCGCTTAATCCGAT
This sequence comes from uncultured Erysipelotrichaceae bacterium, assembly GCA_902801805.1. Next base: position 2,057 of record CADCJP010000031.1, read on the forward strand.
ATCAAGTAGCTCTATGAGCTCATCCTCAGCATATTAAATAATTATGGACTTTTCACAGAAAAAAATTAGAAACTTCTCAATCATCGCTCATATTGATCACGGTAAATCCACTTTAGCGGATCGTATTTTAGAATTGACTGGCGCAGTCGAACTTAGAGAAATGAAAGACCAAATTCTCGACTCTATGGACTTAGAAAGAGAAAGAGGTATTACCATTAAGTTAAACGCTGTCACTTTGTCATATAAAGCTGATGATGGTGAAGAATATGTCTTTAACCTGATTGACACTCCTGGACATGTCGACTTCACTTACGAAGTATCGCGTTCCTTAGCCGCTTGCGAAGGCGCGCTTTTGGTGGTGGATGCGACACAAGGTGTGGAAGCACAAACGCTCGCCAACGCCTATTTAGCGGTCGATAATGACTTAGAAATCTTACCAGTTATCAACAAAGTTGATTTACCATCCGCTAACGTTGATATGGCCAAGCAAGAAATTGAAAAGAAGATTGGTATTCCTTGTGATGAAGCTATTGAAGTCAGTGCTAAAACAGGCCTACATGTTCATGAATTATTAGAAGCCATAGTGAAAGGTGTTCCTGCCCCTCATGGTGATTTAAACGCTCCTTTAAAGGCTTTAATCTTCGATAGTTATTACGACCCTTATAGAGGTGTCATTGTTTTGGTGAGAATTAAAGATGGTTCTGTGAAAGTTGGCGATAAGATTCGTTTAATGCAAGCCAATAAAGAATATCAAGTTATCGAACTCGGTATTAGAACTCCTAAAGAAGTTAAAACTGATGTTTTAGAAGCAGGGCAAGTTGGTTATATTGCCGCGCAGATTAAAGATATTAAAGATGTCCATCCTGGTGACACAGTCACTTCAGTGGATAATCCCGCTCAAGAAGCTTTACCAGGTTACCGTATTATGAACCCAATGGTTTACTGTGGTTTATATCCTGTCGATAGTGATGATTATCAAGCTTTAAAAGATGCATTAGAAAAGCTAACACTAAACGATGCTTCCTTACAGTTTGTTGCAGAAACATCCCAAGCCTTAGGCTTTGGTTTCAGATGTGGCTTCTTAGGATTACTACATATGGATGTCATTCAAGAGAGATTAGAAAGAGAATATAATCTCGATTTAATCTTAACCGCGCCATCAGTTATTTATAAAGTTCATATGACTGATGGAGAAGTGATTAATCTTGATAACCCAAGCAAACTTCCTGATGCTAGTAAGATCTCATTTATTGAAGAACCATATATTAGAGCTAACATCATGACTCCTAAAGAATATATTGGTCCAATCATGGAATTATGCCGTGAAAGAAGAGGTATTTACGAGAACCTAGATTACTTCGATGATACACGTATGGTCTTAACCTATGAATTACCATTAAGTGAAATCGTTTATAACTTCTTTGATAAACTCAAAAGCTACACAAAAGGCTATGCTTCATTTGACTATGATTTCAGCGACTATAAGCGCGCGGATTTAGTGAAACTTGATATTTTACTTAACGGCCAAGTAGTGGACGCTCTTAGTAGTATTATTTATCGCCCAGATGGTTATCATCGTGGCTTAGGCATTATCCGTAAGATTAAAACTGTTATTCCTCGTCAACAATTCGAGATTCCAATCCAAGCCGCAATCGGTGGAAAGGTCATCGCTAGATGCGATGTTAAGGCAGTTCGTAAAGACGTTTTAGCAAAGTGCTATGGTGGAGACATCTCTCGTAAGAAGAAACTTCTCGAAAAGCAAAAAGAAGGCAAAAAGAGAATGAAGAAAGTCGGCTCTGTTGAAGTCCCACAAGAAGCATTTATGAGCATTCTTTCCATTGACGAAGAAGAAGATAACTAGTTTAAAATTAGTAGTTTTTTAGAATAAATTATTTACAATAAAATCTACTTCCTGTAAGATAAAGGTATAAAGAGGTACTTTTATATGGCAGGCAATGATTATGCGATGCGTTTTACTGAAGACAAATACGCCACCAAATTAGAAGTTGGTCGTGAACTTAAAGTCTCTTCAGTCGATCCATTTTGGAGCAACATTCTTTCATACCGCTCCAACTTTTATCATTATTTATCAATTAGAACTATTGAAAAGAACATGCTCTTGTTCTGCGGCTGTCCAGCCATCAATAGCTTAGTCAATAACTTAGAAGCAAAACTTCTTAGAGTAAACCGCGAATGCATGATGCTCGCGCCTAACACAAAACAATTTAAGAATGTTGACTACACCTTTAAAAAAGAGGTCCTTAACATCTTGAATGAATTCGAACAGTTACATGTCGGCGACGACTTCATTGATTCCGTAATGCGTAATGAAGTGGTGAGTGCAATCCCTACTAATATGGTCTTAGTGAATTACCTCAATGCTTTAAACTACATTAAGCGTGCTTATGTTAACGCTATTGATGAAGATTTCCTCGCTGAATTATACGCTAAACTCTTAGGCACAGAAGAATTAGTGACTTTCTATCGTGCTAGCGAAGATAGAAATCCAGAAAACCGCGTCCTTATTGACCGTGTTTATACATCTGCGCCTGTTAATCTCATTGGACCAATGATGAATAGCTTATTTACTTTCATCAATAGTTCCACGTTGCCAACATCTTTAAAAGCCGTCGTTACTTTCTTCTATATTAACTTTGTTAAACCATTCGCTTCTTACTCTGAAGAAATGGCCATCTTAATGGCGAAAGCCGTCTTAGCCCATGAAGCATTTGGTGATTCAATTGTCGCTCTTCCATTAGAAAAGCTTTTACTCTTACCAAAAGAAGAAGCTGCTCGTATTTATGTGGAAGTCCAAAAGACTGCTGATGTTACTTACTTCGTTGATTATGCTTTTAAGCATCTAAGTAAGTTCTGCGATACATTCCTTGATGATATTGCCCAAGCAAAAGTCTCAGAAATGCGCGCTGACTTCTATCAAGTTGATGAAGATAAACCAATCCAAGAAGTCGAAATCCCAGAACCAGCGAGAGTGGAAACTATGGATTTATTCGCTCAAGCGGAAGAAGAAAAAGAAGAACCAGCACCAGCAGAACCTGCTCCAGCGCCAGTTCAACATTTTGAACAACCAAAACAAGAAGCGCCAGAAATGGTTGTGCCTGAAGCTCCAAAGAAAAAGACTGTTAAAGTCACTTATGTCCAAGAAGAACTTGCAGTGGCTTATATTCCAGTTGCCTTAGATGAAAAACAAGCTGTTCTTTTAGAACAAGACCTCCTAGAAAGAGATCCTGAACTTAAGAAAGGTGAAGCTAAATTCTACGCTAGACATTGCACCAAAGGTAAAAAATATACCATTGCGCAATATAAGAAGAGCCTACGCTGTGCCTATGAAACCGCTCGTACATCGATGGATCATTTAGCAGAACTTCTTTACTATCGCAAAGAAAAGATTAAAAATAAATATGTTTACATTCCTGTTGAAAGAGAGTAGAGGGAAAAATCAATGCCACAATCAGTATTAATTCTCATTATCGTTATCGCTGTTACAGCAGTTATTGCTTTATTAGCGTACATTATCTATCGTTTCTTACGTCCGAAACTCAAAGAAGATAAACCATCTGATGAAGAAATTCTTCAAGATGAAATGAATCGTGTTCTTCAGGATGTTGAAGATCCAGAAGCAGCTAAACAAATTAGCGATTATAAGGAAGATGAATAAACCATCCTCTTTATACATTCACATACCATTTTGCGAAACTATATGCGATTACTGCGACTTTGTTAAGTTGCAGTATTTTCGTAACTTCGCTACTAAATACTTGAAAGCGCTTAAGCAAGAATTAGATTCTTATCAAATTAATGACCTTAAAACCATCTATGTCGGTGGGGGAACACCAACCGCTTTAGAAGATGATTTATTCTTGGAGCTTTTAGAAATGCTCAAGCCATACACCAAAGGTGTAAAAGAATATACTTTTGAGGCTAATCCTGAATCGTTAAGCGAAGAAAAGATTAAATTACTAAGCAAATATGGCGTTAATCGCGTCTCTTTAGGCGTACAAAGTACAGATACAAAAGTCCTTAAAGCCATTAACCGTCAGCATAGTTATGAAGACGTTAAAAAAGCTATTAAGACCCTTAATCAATATGGCATAGATAATATCAATGTTGATTTGATACTTGGCTTGCCACATAGTAGTGAGACTCTCTTAAAAAGAGATTTAGAAAATTTAACTTCATTAAATATTAAACATATATCTTGCTATGCATTAACCATCCATCCTCATACAGTTTTATTTAACCAAGGCTTTAGAGAAATGGATGATGATTTAATGCGCAAAAACTATGATATTGTCCATAACTTTCTAAAAGAAAAAGGTTTCACTCACTATGAAGTCTCTAACTGGTGTTTACCTGGCCATGAGTCTTTACATAATCTCACTTATTGGAAGAATGAACAGTACTATGGATGTGGCCTTGGCGCAGCGGGATATATCGGTGATACCCGTTATAAGAACACAATTAATTTAGATAAATATCTTAGGGGTGAATTTGTTGCTGAAGAAGAAAAACTCACCAAGAAAGATCTCGCCACATACGAAATCATGCTGACTTTAAGAAGCAGTAAAGCCGGCCTTTCTTTATCCTTATTAAAAGATAAATATGGTTTTGACTTATCTAAAAAATCTGATGAAATCAAAACATTAATTAATCAGGGTTATTTAACATTAGAGAACGATACCTTACTAGCGACATATGAAGGAATGATGATATTAGACCAAATCATCCTTAAGCTCATCTAACTTTAAAAGAAGAACAAATAATCGTTTGAAATCTTTGACATAACTTCTACCAATGAAAAATATCCTGGTGCGAATCAGGGTATTTTTTTGTTTGTAATCAAGATACAAGAAAGGCATTTTAGCCTCATATTTAAATCCTTATTATAAATAAATATAAAAAATTAGCAGACAATGCTTGACAGTGCTAATTATTTAGGTAAAATGTAGTTAGCACAAAAAGTGATAGAGTGCTAAAAAGGAGGAGAAAACCATGGCTCTTAACCGTAGCGATACGATCTTAAAATACATCGTTGAATACTTTATTAAGAATGCGCAACCAGTTGGCTCTCACACCCTCATCGAAGAATATAAACTTCCTTATTCTTCCGCGACAATTAGAAACGAAATGTTTGCTCTTGAAAAAATGGGCTTAATCGAAAAAACCCATTCAAGCAGTGGTAGAGTTCCATCCGCTCAAGGATACCGCTATTACTGTGAGAAATTAAGAGATGGTTCAGTTAATGAACAATTAAAAAACAGCATTCAAACTGTTCTTGATCAAAAAGTTAAATCAATTGATGCGGTTATTAAGGAAAGTTGTGAGATTCTATCTCATATGACTAACTTAGTCACCGTGGTCATGGGACCAGATGAGAATAAAGAAAAATTAGCGTCTATCCAAATGGTGCAGATTTCCGATAACACAATTACCGCAATCTTTGTTACCGATAAAGGCTATGTCGAAAACAAAACCTTCATCGTTCCAGAGAACTTAAAAGCGGGCGAAATTGTTAACTGTGTTTCCTTATTAAATGACCGATTAAAAGGTACACCAATCGTCGAACTCGTGGAAAAGACTGAAGCTCTTAAACCTGTCCTTAATGATTACATCGTGGGTCATGACCTTGTTTACCAAGCTTTGCTTGAAACATTCATGCGCTTCGCTAGTGACCGTTTAAGCCTCTATGGTAGAGATGAACTATTCAATCACGAGGAATACAAAAACGATACCGAGAAACTTGAAAGGGTCTTCAAGCTTCTCAATGACCAACAACTCCTTAAAGAAGTCAAAGATGAAATCAAAAAGGATGACGAAGACCGAATCATTCGTATCGGTGATATCGAAGGCAATCCTGATGTCTCAATGGTCACAGCGAAAATCGACTTAGGCGAAGAAGGCAATCGTGCAATTACATTGCTCGGTCCAACTAGAATCGACTACGATCAAGCGTTAAGTGCCCTTGAGTATATCGCGGAAACATTAACCGATTACTTTAAAGGATTAAACAACAACAAAGGAGGTAAAGGCGATGCCTAATAAAGAAAAACAAGAAGCAAAAGAAGCCGTTAAAGAAGAAAAAAACAAAGATAAGAAAAAAATCCAAGAATTAGAAGAAGAACTTGCTAAAGCAAATGCCGCAGTGGAGCATTGGAAAAATGAATATTACCGCGCTTATGCTGATACCAAGAACTTACGTACTAATTTAGAAAAAGAACATTCCGAAGCGATGAAATATCGCGCCATGGGATTTATCGAAGAATTACTTCCCGTACTTGATAGCTTCCATATGGCATTAGGCAATGAACCAACAAGCCCAGAAGTGAAAAATTACTTAGTGGGATTCCAATTCATCTACCGCAACTTCGTGAGTGCGTTAGAAAACGAAGGAGTGAAAGAAATCGCTCCAAACGTTGGAGATAAATTCTCTGACAAGAACATGGATGCCGTTGACGTCACTGAACAAGAAGGCGAAGAAAACCTCGTCACTAAAGTGTACGCGAAAGGCTACGAATTACATGGACGTCTCATTAGACCCGCAAGAGTTTCAGTGAGCAAAAATAAAAAAGAAGAACAACCAAAAGAAAGGCTTAATAGGAGGAAATAAATTATGGCAAAAGAAATTATCTTAGGTATCGACTTAGGTACCACAAACTCAGTCGTCAGCTACTTACAAGCTGATGGTACAGTCAAAGTTATCCCAAACCCTGAAGGCACAGTGACAACTCCATCTGTTGTTGCTTTTAAAGCAAACGGTGAAGAAATCGTTGGTAACGCTGCCAAACGTCAAGCTGTCACAAACCCAGATACAGTTAGTTCCGTTAAAAGAATTATGGGTACTGCCGAAAAGGTCTCTATTAAATGTGTGAACAAACAATTCACCCCACAAGAAATCTCCGCGAAGATTCTTGCTTACATGAAGAAATACGCTGAAGCCCACTTAGGTCAATCAGTGCAAAAAGCTGTTATTACAGTTCCTGCGTACTTCAACGATGCGCAAAGACAAGCAACAAAAGATGCTGGTCAAATTGCTGGCTTAGATGTTGTCCGTATTATTAACGAACCAACCGCTGCGGCCTTAGCCTATGGCTTAGAAAACGATAAATCTGAAAAGATCTTAGTCTTCGACTTAGGTGGTGGTACATTCGATGTCAGTATTCTTGATATCGGTGATGGTACATTCGAAGTTGTTAGTACCGCTGGTGATAACCACCTCGGTGGTGATGACTGGGACCAAGTCGTTGCTGATTGGATTAAAGCCCAAATCAAGATTCAATCTAACGTTGATATCACTGATAAGGGTTCCTTACAAAGAATTAGAGAAGCTGCTGAAAAAGCGAAGATCGAACTCTCCGCTTCTATGGAAACAGTCATCTCCTTACCATTCATTAGCATGACCTCTGCTGGCCCAGTTAACTTCGAAGTCACATTAACCCGTGCTAAATTCCAAGATTTAACAAGACATCTATTAGCTAGATGTGAAGAACCAGTCAGACGTGCCTTAAGCGATGCTCATATGTCCGCAAGCGAACTCAACCAAGTCTTATTAATTGGTGGTTCCATCCGTATGCCAGCTGTCCAAGAATTAGTCGCTAGATTAACAGGTAAGAAACCAAACTTATCCGTCAACCCAGATGAAGCTGTTTCTATCGGTGCGGCTTACCAAGGTGGTGTTGTCTCCGGTGATGTTAAAGACGTTGTCTTATTAGACGTCACTCCATTAACCTTAGGTATTGAAACCTTAGGTGGTGTCATGACTCCATTAATCACAAGAAACACAACCATCCCAACAACAAAGAGTCAAATCTTCTCAACCGCTGCGGATAACCAACCAGCCGTTGACATCATGGTTTACCAAGGTGAAAGACCAATGGCCCATGATAATAAATTATTAGGTCACTTCCAACTCAATGGTATTAAACCAGCAAGACGTGGTGAACCAAGAATTGAAGTTACCTTCTCTATCGACGTTAACGGTATCGTTAAAGTTAACGCTAAAGACTTAGATACACAAAAAGAACAAAATATCACCATCTCTGGTAGCAATGGTCTTTCTAAAGAAGACATTGATAGAATGGTGAGAGAAGCGGAAGCTCACGCTGAAGAAGACGCCAAGCGTAAAGAAGAAATCGAACTCCGTAATAAAGCTGAAAGCTTAATTAACGATATCGACATCGCTATGCAAGAAAAAGGCGCCAGCATGGATCCAAACCAAAAAGAACAAACACAAAAATTACGCGATGAATTAAAGGCAGCGTTAGACAATAACGATATGGAAACTTTAAGAAAACGTATTAGTGAACTTGAACAAGCTGCCGCTTATATGCAACAAGCACAAGCTAACCAAGGTGCACAACCAAACGGTCAAGCAAATGAACAACAAACCGCTGGTTCAAACCCAGATGATGTCGTCGATGCTGACTTCACAAGCAAAAACAACTAATTATTAAGAATATTTTCAAGCATATGTAGGGGCTTCGGCCCCTCTATGCGTGAATAGAAAGGAATATCATGGCAAACAAAAGAGATCTTTACGAAGTCTTAGGTGTTTCTAAAAGTGCATCTAAAGATGAAATCAAAAGTGCTTATCGTAAACTCGCTAAAAAATACCATCCTGATAACCACGAAACTGGTGATGCAGAAAAGTTTAAAGAAGTACAAGAAGCTTATGACATTCTTTTCGATGACCAAAAAAGAAGTGCCTATGACCAATTCGGTTTTGCCGCTTTTGAACAAGGGGCTGGCCAACCAGGTTCTAATCCATTTGAAGGTGGATTCGGTGGCTTTGGTGGTGCGGATGGCGTAGACTTAGGCGATATCTTCTCATCATTCTTCGGTGGTGGTCGTCGTTCCCAAAGAACGAGCACCGGTCCAAGAAGAGGCAACGACGCTATTGTGCGTGTAAAAGTCGACTTCATGGATACCATCTTAGGCCGTGATATTGAAATTCCTTTGACTGTTGATGAACAATGTTCATACTGCCATGGAACAGGGGCAAAAACACCTAACGATGTCCAAACCTGTCCTAACTGTGGCGGACACGGTTATGTCAGAGTGCAAAGAAGAAGCCTCTTTGGTGTCATCGAACAACAAGAAACATGTTCCCGCTGCAATGGGTCAGGTAAGATTATTACTAATCCATGTCCTAACTGTGGCGGTAAAGGCTATAACCGCGTTAAGAAGAACGTTAAGGTTCACATTATCGCCGGTATCAATAACGGACAACAAATCCGTGTCCAAGGTTTAGGCGAAAGAGGCGCTAACGGTGGTCCTAATGGTGACTTATTCGTTGAAGTGAACGTCAAACCACATCAATACTTCAAAAGAGATGGCAATGATATCCACTTAACAGTACCTGTCGATTTTATCGACGCGATCCTTGGTACAAGCGTGGATGTCCCAACCGTCTATGGAGAAGCCACTCTTAATATTCCTGCCGGTACGCAACCTGGACAAATCTTCAGAATGCGTGGCCAAGGTGTGAAAGATTTAAGAAGTGGAAAACCTGGTGATCAATATGTCCATTTAGACATCAAGATGCCAACTTCCTTAAATAGAAAACAGAAAGATTTATTAACGCAATATCGTAATGAAATCGGTAAAGACGATTCCTTACTAGCGAAATTCAAAAAAATCTTCAAAAAATAAACCGGATTTATCCGGTTTTTTCTTTTCTCAAAAATTATTTTTCACTTTTTTAGGAAAAATCTTTGTTTCGCCTCCTATTAGTTAAGTAGGAGGTGTTAAATGTACTATATCCCACAATTAAGTAATTCAAGCTGTGGCATGGCATGTCTAAAAATGCTCCTTGCCATTGTTCACAAAGATGAAGGCTATCTTTATCTAAATGAAGACGAAAACCATGGACAATACTCTTATCAAGACCTCGTTATCGAAGCACAGAGATACGATGTGACACTCATCGGGGCAAAATACGATGATAAAGACGATTTGAGACATCTTGATAAGTTTCCTGTGATTTTAACCGTTGTCAATCCAAACGAGACTGTACACGCCCTTTTAGTTAGTAAAAGAAAAGGTAATCGCGTGAAAGTTCATGATCCCGCTAAAGGCATCTACTGGCAAAAGCTCAGCCAGCTCATTCCTTTATGGGACGGAACCTTACTAGCCGTTAATAACGTGGAGAGGAAACCCTATCCTCACATGGTGGTTGACACCAAAGATCATAAAGGTACTCTTGTTTCAGCGCTTTTCCAAACTGTGACTGCGCTTCTTATTGGCCTAGCGACTTTCTTTATGAAGCCAGATGGTGGATATCTCTACCCAATCCTATTTATCGCTGGCAGTTTGGTAAGTGAGATTCTACTGCGTTATGTACTACTCAAGCGCATGCAACGATACGACAGGTATATTAGGAGATTTTTACCTTATGTCCGTAATCGTGATTTCTTTGAGTTTTATAAGCGCAGTCAAGAATACAAGAAATGCTCTATGAGCATAGGTCTTAATTTAGTCTTCTCGGTACTTATAGTCATACTCATCTGCACAATTTCACTCATCAATTCTTTGGATTATCTCATTTTGATAATTGCTTCTCTTTTAGGCGCCTACCTCGATGCGTTTTTCTTTTCCCCTTACAAAAACGCGATCGCTAAGGACGTCATGATGGAGGAAAACGAGCTCAGAGAGACCAAAGATGCACTTGGAGTGGAAATGAAGGTTAAAACAATGGAGTTGAAGTCCTACCGATATGCATATCTGGAATTTGCTAAAAAAGCCGTGGTGGGCTTCTTCATGTTAGCCGCGAGTGTGATTCTATGTTTAATTGAGAAGAGCTTTAGCATCACTAATGTCATCTTTTATATGTGCTTGAGCGTTTTACTCTATCAATCATTAGCCCCAATATTCGGCTATGACAGTAGAGTGGAGGAGAACTTGCTTTGCAAAGCGAGAATTAATAATGTCGTTCATCTAGATGAAATTAATAGTAAATAGTGTTGAATAATGCTATGATTTTATCATGGAACTAGATTTTAATTCTTTTGACGAGTCATTGAATGACTATCAATCCGTATACGAAGAGTTAATCACAAAGACACTAAATCATTTGGGTCTCCATTTTGATCCATATATTAGTGTGACTTTTGTGGACAATGAATTTATTCATAACATTAACCGCGATTATCGTCATATTGACCGTCCAACTGATGTCATCTCTTTTGCTTTTCTCGATGGAGATGAAAATAAAGATAAAATCTTTCAGTCAAACGCAATGGTGGTTCTTGGTGAAATCTATATTTCCTTTGATAAAGCTAGAGAACAAGCTTTAGCTTATGGCCATAGCCTCGACAGAGAATTAAAGTTCCTTTTTGTCCATGGCTTATTGCATCTTCTTGGCTATGACCATATGACTAAGGAAGATGAGAAAATAATGTTTGCTTTGCAAGATGAAATCTTGGCGTGAGGTGCATATGAAAAATAATGAATTAGTGAAAGCCGCTACAGAAGCGAGAAACTTATCTTATAGCCCATATTCTAAATTCAAAGTGGGTGCTGCCTTACTTTGTAACGATGGTAAGGTTTTTAAGGGTGCGAATATCGAAAACTCTTCATACCCATTATGTATGTGCGCTGAAAGAAACGCGCTCTATAATGCGATGATGAACGGCTATAAAAAAGAAGACTTTGCTGCTTTAGCCATTTCCGCTGATACTGATGAACCATGTTCACCATGTGGTGCTTGCCGTCAAGTCATTAGTGAACTCTTCCCAAGAGATGGTGTGATCGTTCTTGCAAATTTAAAAGGTGACGTGAAAGAGACCAATATTGAAGAGCTCCTTCCATTTGCCTTTTCTGGAGACGATTTAAAATAATGAAATCAGGTTTTGTTGCCATCTTAGGCCGCCCAAATGTGGGCAAGTCAACTTTGTTGAATGGTTTAATTAACCATAATGTTTCAATTGTTACCGATAAATCACAAACAACAAGAAACAATATCATCGGCATCTATAACGATGAGAATACACAAATCGTTTTTCTTGATACTCCAGGTATCCATAAACCAAAAGCTCAATTAGGCCAAGAAATGAACAACATGGCTTATAGCGCTGCTCATGATGTTGATGTAGCGATTTTAGTAGTGGACGCTTCTAAACCATTTGGTGAAGGCGATAATTATATTATCGAACACTTAGATATTCATCACTGCCCACTCATTATTGTTTTTAACAAAATCGATTTAGCGAGATTAGACAAAGCTGAAGAATTAAAGAAGACTTATCGTGCTTTCTTTAAAGACGCTATCTTTATTGATACCGTTGCTAAAGAAGGATTCAATATTGATGAAATCATCAAAAAGGTTTCTGCCTTATTACCAGAAGGACCAGCGTATTACCCACCAGAAATGATTACCGATAAAGATGAAATCTTCCGTATCAAAGAAATCATCCGTGAGAAGGTCTTAAAATCCTTAAGAGAAGAAGTTCCGCATTCAGTGGCCATATACATGGAGCACATTGAATGGGAGAAAAAGCCTCTCACAATTTTAGCTTCTATTATCGTCGAAAAAGAAAGCCAAAAAGGCATTGTTATCGGTAAAGGCGGACAACGCATTAAAGAAATCGGTAGCAAAGCTAGACAAAGCATTGAAAGACTTTTAAACCAACACGTTTACTTAGAACTTAAAGTAAAAGTGGATGAAGACTGGAGAAACGCTCCATCTTCTTTAAAAGAATACGGATATAAATACGAAAAATAAAAATGAAGATAATTGTTTTATCAATTAACCCCTATAAAGAAAAAGATGCGATATAGCGAAAAGGAAACAATCACCTTTTTAGCGCGTGGAATCAAAGATCCTAAAAGCAAGAACTCCGCTTTAAACAATCTTTTAACCGTCGCCGACATCGAACTAATGGATGGAGACTTTAAGTATCCAATCTTAAAAAGTTCAAAACCTTTATTCTCTTCTTTGAAGATGGAGATGGATGAGAAGTACTTAGCGAGTCTCATCTTGATGGATGAAATGATGCTTAATCTCTTTCCTAGTGAAGAACAATACATCATGTTTCCATACTTGGAAAAAGCCGTGGAAACACTTAAAGATAAAAACGATTGGTTAATGACCTTGCTTTTATTAATGAGTCATGTCATTCGTTTAGGCGGATTCCAACTTGAAGTGAACAAATGCGTTATTTGTGGTCATAGAAACGGTATCGTTGCCTTTTCATTCAATGATGGTGGTTTTATTTGTAAAGACTGCTACGACACAGATGTGGACCGCGACTTAAACAAAACACAAATGCTTCTCTTAAGAGAAATCGTTAATTGTCCTGACTTTAGCTTAATTGAAAAAGAATTTAACCAAGAAGATGCGATGGTCTTATTTACCAAGTTTTACCAATACATCGAGGAAGCTTTTGGCTATCGCTTTAAGAACATCCGCTTGCTTATTGAATAATAAAAGTCCATAATAACACTCATAATAGGTTGACAACAATTCACGGAAATAATAGCATTCTTCATGCATGCATATTATTGAGGGAGCATATTATGAGTAAATTTGAATTCGATAAACTATGTAACCATTTCATTGTCTCTGGTTTCTACTTCCAAGGCTCAGAGATTTATGGTGGATTAAGCAACACTTGGGACTATGGCCCAATTGGTAGTGAAATCAAACAAAACATCCGCAAGATGTGGTGGAAGAAATTCGTCCAAGAAAGTACCACAAACGTTGGTATTGATGCGGCGATTATGATGAACCCAAAGGTTTGGGAAGCAACAGGTCACGTGGCAACATTCAACGATCCACTTATTGACTGTAAGCATTGTAAGCAACGCTTTAGAGCTGACCAATTAATTGAAAGTGAATTCCCAGATGCCGATGTTAACGGTATGACTAATGAACAAATGATGGAATTCATTAGAAACAATCACGTCAAATGTCCAAACTGTGGTAGTGAAAACTTCACAGACATTCGTCAATTCAATATGATGTTTAAAACACATATTGGTGTCACTGAAGATAGCAAATCAGTCGTCTATTTAAGACCAGAAACCGCACAAGGTATGTTTGTTAACTTCAAGAACGTCATGAGAGCAACACGTCGTAAATTACCTATTGGTATTTGTAATGTTGGCCGTGCTTTCAGAAACGAAATCACTCCAGGACAAATGACATTCCGTACACGTGAATTCGACCAAATGGAAATGGAATTCTTCTGCAAACCAGGCGAAGACTTAAAGTGGTTTGCCTATTGGAAACAATACTGCTTAGACTTCGTTGATTCCTTAGGAATCAGAAAAGACCATCTCCGTTATAGAGATCACGAACAAGAAGAAGTAGCCTTCTATAGCAAAGCCACAACAGATATTGAATATCTCTTCCCATTTGGTTGGGGTGAAATTTGGGGTATCGCTGATAGAACTGATTACGACTTAGGTCGTCATACCAAGTTCAGTGGTGAAGCTTTGGATTACTTAGATCCAGAAACAAATGAAAAGTACATTCCATATTGTATTGAACCATCAGTCGGTTTAGACCGTTTGGTTTTAATGACATTATGCGATGCATATGATGAAGAACAAGTTGGTGACAACGATACCCGTATCGTTATGCACCTTTCTCCAGCTGTTGCGCCTTATAAAGCCGCGATTCTTCCATTAAGTAAGAAGCTCGAAGAAAAGGCTCGTGAAGTGGAACAATCTTTAGCCAAATACTTCAATGTCATCTATGATGATACCGGTTCTATCGGTAAACGTTATAGACGTCAAGACGCGATCGGCACTCCGTTCTGCATTACTATTGACTTTGATACAGAAAATGATGGTGCAGTCACTATTCGTGAACGTGATTCCATGCAACAAGTCCGTTTACCAATCGGTGAATTAAAGGCTTACTTAGAGGAAAAAGTCTTCTTCTAAACAAGTAGAAATTTAGTAAAAAGTTAGGAAAAGTATAATTTATTATATGGCATTTGATGAAACCTTAGTTAATGACGTGTTAAAGCACGCTGATATCGTCAAAGTGGTATCCGCGTATTTACCTGTGATTAGAAAAGGTAAAGATTATCTCGCCAAGTGCCCATTCCATGATGATACCAACCCATCCATGCACATCTCACCTGAGCTGCAAATCTTCAAATGCTTTGTGTGTGGTACCAGTGGTAACGCGATTGGCTTTGTTAGAAAATACGAGAAACTCTCTTTTAGAGAAGCGGTCAAGAAAGTCGCAGAAATCTGTGATTATCATGATCCTCGATTAGAAGACATCCATGAAGCTAAGGTCGTTGACCCAAGAAGAGCGCCACTTATTAAGTGTCTTCATGATTTAACTGTTTATTATCAATACGCTTTGAACTCTCCTGAAGGAAAAGCGGGCTTAGATTACTTTAACGAACGTCATCTTGATGCTGACTTAAGAAGCAAATTCCTTCTTGGCTATGCGTTTAAAGATGGTAAAGCCACATGCCGTTTCCTTGAAGAGAAAGGCCATTCCTTAAAAACCATCGAAGATGTCGGTATCGCTTCATCTATGAATGGTAACTATAGTGACCGTAATGCTGGTAGAGTCATTTTCCCAATTATGGACGCTAATGGCGAAGTCGTTGGCTATAGCGCTAGACGTTTAGGTAATGGTCCAGAAGCCAAATACGTAAACTCTCCTGAAACATATTTATTTCATAAATCAAACATTCTTTATAACTACAACAACGCCAAAGAAAAAGCGCGTATCGCTGGTTATATCTATGTTTTAGAAGGTTTTATGGATGTCTACGCCTTATATCGCATTGGTATGGAATCATGCGTAGCGACAATGGGTACTGCCTTAACCGCAGAACACATTCGCTTACTTAGATCCTTAAATGTTGAAATAAGACTTTGTCTTGATGGTGACCTTCCTGGCCAAAAAGCCACGATGGAAATCGCTAATAATTTGGTGAGCAACGGTTTATCTGTTCGTATCGTTGATAACCAAAATAGCACTAAAGACCCAGATGAGATTTTAAATCAAGATGGTGCAGTAGCGCTTAATGCTTATTTAAATAAACTCATCTCAAGAGTGGATTTCATTCTCAATTACTATAAGAACACCAATCCACTTCAAACAACCGAACAGAAAACTCAGTTAATCCAGGAATTCATTCCTGTTTTACTCGCTATCCGTTCCCAAATCGAACTTGATAGCTATATTAACAAACTTGCGAATATTACCGGCTTTGCGCCTGAGGCCATCAGAAATATTCTTAAAACCGCGAGAAAGAAACCAGCCAATACTGATTTCCGTAGCATGATTAGAGAATATCATCCTGAAAGAAAGGTCCTCAGGAGACTCGAATTTGCCGAGCGTGAACTTTTATACCAAATGCTCCAAAATCGCGAAGCAGTGGCCTTTTATGAGCAAAAAATCGGTGGTTTCTATGATGAAACGTATCGCATCATTGCAAATTACCTTATCGAATATGCCAAAGAGCAAAAAGATTTCGTTCCAGTGGATCTAATCTCCTCCCTGGAAAATAGTGACTTACCAGAAAAGGATGAACTAATTAACAAGATAAGTGAGCTCTATCTTGAAAGAAACCATCCTGATGTCTGCAACGAAGAGTTATTAAATAACTTGCAGCAAGTCATCGATACTGAAAAAGAAAAAATCTTTGAATCTGATACCTTAGAACAATCGTTAGAAGGCAAAGATCCAAAGGAGAAAGCGCGTATTATCTCCGACTACAATAGACGTCGTCTGCGTAATAAACGCTAAACATTAATTTTAATTAAACCAATGAAAGGGGCATTGATTTATGGGTAGAAAAAAATTAGAAACAACAGAAGCGGTCTTAGAAGACAAACCAAAAAAGAGAGGCCGCCCAAAAGTGAGTGAAGGTGCACCAAGTTCACCAAAGCTCGAAAAGAAAAAGAAAGTCAAAAGCATCTATGATGACGATGGTGAAATCCTTTCTTTAGATGACATCAAGAATAGTCTTTTAAAGAAAGCTAAATCATCCGGTATTATTGACCAAAGCGATATTTATGATGCTTTAAATCAATTCGATTTAGACGATGATACAATTGCTGACTTAATCAATTTCTTTAAAGAAAACGGCATCGAAGTTATCTCTGATGAAGATGATGAAGATGAAGACTTTGAAGACTTTGACGAAAGCAAAATGAATCTTGACGAAGAGCCAGATGATGATTTCTTTGCGGAAGAAAGCGAAGAAACCGAAGAAGATATCGACATCGACTATTTAGGTAGTGAAGTCCGTATCAACGACTCCGTTAAGATGTATCTTAAAGAAATTGGTAAATATGATCTTTTAAAAGCGGAAGATGAACCAATCTTAGCTAAGAAGATCTTAAACGGCGATGAAGAAGCTAAACAAACTTTAATCAACGCTAACTTACGTTTAGTTGTTAACATCGCTAAACACTATGTGGGTCGTGGTATGTTGTTCTTGGATTTAATCCAAGAAGGTAACCTCGGTTTAATGAAAGCCGTTGATAAATTCGACTACACAAAGGGTTATAAATTCTCGACATATGCGACATGGTGGATTCGTCAAGCTATCACACGTGCGATTGCTGACCAAGCCAGAACCATTCGTATTCCAGTCCATATGGTTGAAACCATCAATAAGATGACACGTATTCAAAGACAGCTCATCCAAGACTATGGCCGTGAACCAACAGCCGAAGAAATATCTGAAGCGATGAACGGTGAATTAAGCGCGAAACGTATTCGTGAAATTCAACGTATCGCGATGGAGCCTGTCTCCTTAGAAACACCGATCGGTGAAGAAGATGATTCCCATTTAGGTGACTTTATCGAAGATAAGGAAAGTGAATCACCAGTTGATTTCACCACCAGACAACTCTTAAAAGAAGAACTCTACAGCATCCTTAAAGATTTAAGCGATAGAGAAGAAAGAGTTATTAGACTCCGTTATGGTTTAGACGACAATAGACCAAGAACTCTTGAAGAAGTCGGCCGTGAATTCGGCGTTACTCGTGAAAGAATTCGTCAAATTGAAGCTAAAGCCATTAAGAAATTAAGACACCCAACACGCTCCAAACGTTTAGGTGATTATAAGGAAAAGATTTAATGATTAAACTATCCAAACGCTTGCGTATCATTCATGATATGGTCCCAGAATCAGTGGTGGCCGATATCGGTAGCGATCATGGTAAACTCATGATTGCTTTAGTGGAATCCGGTATCGTGACAAAAGGCTACGCTGTTGAAAACAAAGAAGGACCATTTGAAAGATTAAGAAATAATCTTATCAGATATCACGTCAACGATAAGATTACGCCCCTTTTTAGCGATGGAATTAAAGACATCACTCGTGATGTAGGGACCATCGTCATCGCAGGCATGGGTGGATTAAACATCGTTAACATTTTAAAAGCGCACCCTGAAAAGTTAGTCAGAGTGCAAACAATTATTATTGACGCTCATAACGCAGTGCCTATGGCAAGAAAAGAAATTTGCATGATGGGTTTTGCTATTGCCGATGAAAAGATCGTCAAAGAAGATGGCATTTTCTATGAAATCATCAAGTTCGTAAGAGCGGATCAAGCAATCATCGGTGAAGAAGATTTAGAATTCGGGCCAATCTTAAGAAGAGAGAAATCTGCGACTTTCAAAGAAAAATATCAAACTCGCATTAGCGAGATTGATAATATCATCGCTAGTGGCAATCTCCCTCAAGCAAGAATCGATATTCTAAACGCAGAAAAGCATAAGTTGGAGAGATATCTATGAACACCAGGAAACTCCTTTTAAAACTTTCAAAACGTTTCCCAAAACGCTACGCGAAGTTTTATCATGACCACGTTGGTCTTATGACAGGTAAATTACCTGAAGAAGTGCATAATATCCTTCTCTGTTTAGATTTTGATTATCAAGTTCTTCCTTTAGTAAAGGAAAATAAACCAGATTTAATCATTACTCACCATCCATTTATCTACGGCACTAAAGCCAAGGTTTTTAAATGGGATAAGCTTAAAGAACAACTCTCTAATGAAATAGATGCCTTAGGCGTACCAGTCTATAGCATGCATACAAACTTCGATAGCGGTAAAGACGGCATGAATGATGCTTTAACGGAAGCTTTAGGCCTCAAAAATGTTTACTGCCCAGAAGAAAAAGACTTTTGTATGCGTATTGGTGAATTAGATAAGGCCATGCCAGTTGAAGAATTTGCTAAATTTGCTAAAGCAAAACTTGATATTGATTATGCTTTATTGATTAATGAAGGCAACGCAAATATTAAGAAAGTCGGCATCGTTGGTGGTGGCGGTTCTCGTGACTGGTTCATTGCTAGAGATGAAGGCTGTGATATTTATATATCAGGTGACGCTCCTCATCATGTGAGACGCGCTATTGTTAATGAACATTTTAATTACTTAGATGTTCCTCACGAAGTGGAGAAGATTTTCATGCCACAAATGAAGAAAATACTCCTTGAAATCGACCCAACATTGAACGTCTTAATGGTGGATCATGAGGAAATGCCTGAAGTAATTTTATAGTAAATAGTTAGTAAATATATATCTTTGATATAAGGAGATTATCAAAAAATGAAAGCAATTATTGAAATCAACAAATTTGGCACCATTGAAGTCGAATTAGATAGAGACACTGCACCTATTACCGTTGATAACTTTGTAAAGCTCGCAGATAAGGGTTTTTATAAAGGATTAACATTCCATAGAGTCATCAAAGGCTTTATGATTCAAGGCGGTTGCCCAAAAGGAAACGGCACAGGCGGTCCTGGCTATTGCATTAAAGGTGAATTTGCCGCTAACGGAGTTAATAACCCAATCAGTCATAAAAGAGGTGTTATCTCAATGGCGAGAGCCATGGATCCAGATTCCGCTGGTAGCCAATTCTTTATCATGCATAAAGATGGTGAATTCTTAGATGGTCAATATGCGGCTTTTGGTCACGTTACCAAAGGTATCGAAGTTGTTGATGCTATTGCATCAGTGAGAACAAGCCCAAACGATAGACCATTAGAAACCGTTAGTATCAAAGATATTAGAATTGAGAAATAATATGGCTAAAGATTTATTAATTGGTTCTCACGTTGGTATGAACGCTCCTGATTATTATTTAGGTAGCGTTAAAGAAGCGTTAAGCTATGGAGCTACAGCTTTTATGTTTTATACTGGCGCTCCACAAAGCTCTTATCGTAAGCCATTAGAAGAATTAAAGATTGAAGAAGGACGTGCTTTGCTCAAAGAGCAAGGCTTTGACGAAAACCATATTGTCGTTCATGCGCCTTATATTATTAATCTTGCCAATACCGTGAAGGAAGATATGTTTGGGTTCGCTACGGATTTTCTGTATAACGAGATAATAAGATCAGAGGCGATGGGCAGTAACGTCATGGTTCTTCATCCGGGCTCTCATGTCGGAGCGGGTGTTGATGCGGGAATTGCACAGATTATTAAGGGGCTTAACATTGTTCTTGAGGAGAAACATGAGGTTAATATTGCGCTTGAGACTATGGCCGGCAAGGGAAGCGAGAGGCTTGAGCGTCTGCGGCTTCAAGCCGGGGCAGCCGCGGCCTGCACCGGGTTCGCGTGCAGGCAGGCGCTTTCCCTGGGCAGCCAGGCGGGCCTGATCTTCGGCCTGGTCATCGCGGCCGCCCAGTGCCTGAGCCTTACGGCCACCTCCTCCGTGTCCATGGAGGGGAAGGGCATCTATATCATCAAGGCTCTGCCCATCCGGGCCAACGTGTGGCTCCGGAGCAAGCTTTTGGTGAGCATGCTGCCCCCGGTGGCGGGGGGCCTCCTCTGCGGCGTCGCTTTGACCGTGGCCTGGAAGCTGCCCTTCTGGAACGCGCTGCTGATCCTTGGCCTCTGTGTCCTGGTGGGCTGGGCCTTCTCGGTGGTGGAGCTCGCTTTGGGCCTCCACTGCTGTCGGTTCGACTGGGAGAACCCCGTGGAGGTCATCAAGCAGGGCGGCGGCGTCATGTTGAG
>CADCJP010000032.1 GCA_902801805.1 uncultured Erysipelotrichaceae bacterium
GATGTCATACCACCACGCATTGTAAGGATACCTTGAGCGGCAACCATACCAACGATATCTTCTGGAGATGTTTCGGCTCTGACTAAGATTACTTTTTCACCAGCTTTTTTACGAGCTTCAGCTTCTTCAGCGGTGAAAGCGATTTTACCTGTACCCGCACCTGGGCCAGCTGGTAAACCAGAGGCAACTGGTGTCTTCTTGGCTAAATCGTCTTTATCGAAGCCAGGTAATAATAATTTATCAAAGCTGACTGGATCGATTCTTAAGACAGCTTCTTTTTCATCGATTAAACCTTCGTCGACTAAATCGCAAGCGATTTTTAAAGCGGCGGCTGGGGTTCTCTTACCATTACGTGTTTGTAAGAAGTAGAGTTTACCATCTTCGACGGTGAATTCCATATCTTGCATATCACGATAGTGATTTTCCATTAATTTAATGGTCTTGACGAATTGTTCGTAAACTTCTGGCATACGAGCTTTTAATTCATCGATGTGGAGAGGTGTACGGATACCCGCGACGACGTCTTCACCTTGAGCGTTTGGTAAGTATTCAGCGGAGATGACTTTTTCACCTGTACCTGGGTTACGTGAGAACGCAACACCTGTACCGGATGTTTCACCCTTGTTACCGAAAGCCATGGATTGAACGTTAACAGCAGTGCCCCATGAATATGGGATGTTGTTCATCATACGATAAACGTTCGCTCTTGGGTTGTCCCAGCTTCTGAAGACGGCTGCGACAGCTTCCATTAATTGGACTTTTGGATCGGTTGGGAATTCTTCACCGAATGTCTTCTTGTAGTATTCTTTGTATTTAGCCACTAATTCTTTTAATTGTTCAGCAGTGACTTCTGTGTCTAATTTGTAACCGTTTTTCTTCTTTAAGTCATCTAACATTTTGTCCATGTCATCACGTGGGTGACCTTTGGCAATGTTTGTGAACATAAGAATGAAACGACGATAGCTATCCATTGCGAAACGTTCGTTGTTTGTTTCTTTAGCGATAGCAGCACATGTTGTTTCGTTTAAACCTAAGTTTAAAATTGTATCCATCATACCTGGCATACTGACTCTTGCGCCAGAACGCACAGAAACTAATAATGGGTTCTTATCACCACCAAATGTCTTACCGGTCTTCTTTTCAATACCTTTGATAGCATCGAAGATTTGATCGACGACATATGCTGGAATTTCTTTACCGCTTTCGTAGTAAAGTGTGCAAGCTTCAGTTGTGATTGTGAAGCCTTCTGGAACTGGGACACCAATGTGGCTCATTTCCGCTAAACCGGCACCTTTACCGCCTAAGAGTTCTTTTCCTAAACCATAGGCTTCTTCGAAAGGATATACATACTTCTTTTCTGCCATAATATTCCTCCTGCAGGCCTTCGTGAGATAGTCTCACAGCGCTTAAATATTATCACACATACGCAATCGTGCATACATTTTTGTAAAAAAAGTGCCACTCGGCATAATTCCGTGTAAACTATAAGGGAAATGGACTTTTGCGTAAAATAAGGGAGAAATCAATTATGAATACCAACCCATTAGTACTTACGCTAGATTTTGGAACACAATCTGTTAGAACCGCTTTAATCAATAAATCTGGCGAAATAGTCTATCTATCAAAAAAAGCTTATAAACCTGTCTCATTCGCACTTAAAAAAGGCTATGCCGAACAATTTGCAGACTTCTACTGGGATAATCTCGTTGAATGTCTTAAGAAACTCAGCAAAGAAAGTTTAGAAAATTTAGGCGACATCGTCGCGATGACAGTCACAACATTTAGAGACTCTGCAGTCTTATTAGATGAAAACAACAAGCCATTAAGACCAGTAATCCTGTGGATGGATCAACGTCTTGCGGAAGCTAAAGAAAAAATTCCTGCCTTGCATAGATTCGCATTCAAGCTCGTGGGCATGACGGATACAGTGAACATGAATCGTACCCGTACAATTGCGCACTGGATAAAAGAAAACGAACCTGAAACATGGGCCAAAACAAAGAAATACGTTAACATTTCTACATATATTAACTACAAGTTAACCGGTGAATTAGCCGATTCCCCAGGTGGCTTAACTGGTCACTATCCTTTAAATTACAAGAAATCTGAATGGTATAAAGAAGGAGCGATGAAAGGTCGCATCTTCGGTATTCCACAACGCATGCTTCCACGTGTTGTTAAACCAGGTGAAGTGATCGGTAGATTATCCGATGACATCGCTAAAGAATGTGGTTTACCAAAAGGCATTAGATTAATTGCTACTGGTAGTGATAAAGGTTGTGAAACAATCGGTTTAGGTTGTTTAACTCCAGACATTGGTGCGCTTTCTTATGGTACAGCATGTACCATTGAAGTAAGTAACCCAAAATACCACGAACCAGAACCATTCTTACCTGCGTACGCTGCTGCGGTTCCAGGCTTGTATAACATGGACGTACAAATTTATCGTGGGTATTGGATGCTCAGATGGTTCGCTAGTGAATTTGCATTAGAACTTGAAAAAGAAGCTAAAGAAAAAGAAGTACCAATTGAAGCTATCCTTGATGAATGGCTTAACGATGTTAATGTTGGTTCAGATGGTTTAATCATGCAACCATATTGGGGTCCAGGTCTTGCTAGACCTTTAGCCAAAGGCGCCCTTTTAGGTTTCTCAAGCGTTCATACCCGTAAGCACATTTATCGCGCTATCGTGGAAGGTATCGCGTTCGCCTTACGTGAAGGCTTAGAAAGCATTGAAAAATCACAAAAACATAAAGTTAAATCATTAAGAATCTCCGGTGGTGGATCTCTCTCTGATGAGATTTGCCAAATTACCGCAGATATCTTCGGTTTAGAAATCGCGAGAGTGCAAACAATTGAATCCACATCTTTAGGTGCCGCCATTGCGACATTCACCGCAGTGGGCGAATTCAAAGATGTGCATGAAGCATGTGCGAGCATGACGAACATCTCTCACGTCTTTAAACCAAACATGGAAAACCATAAAGCTTATAACCGTATTTATAAAGAAGTATATCTAAAGATATACCCAAGTTTGAATCCAATTAATAGAACAATCAATAAAATATTTAAGCGTTAATTATGCAAAACTTCATCTTAATATCACCTCATTTCCCGGAAACCTATTACAGATTTGCGGAAGCTTTAAAACATAATGGCTTCCGTGTTTTAGGCATTGGGGATTGTCCATATGATAACTTAAGAGAAGAACTTAAAAATGCCTTAGACGAATATTACTGCTGTTATGACATGGACTACTTCGAAAATGAAAAACGAGCGGTCGAATATTTCGCTAATAAATATGGACAAATTGATTACCTAGAAAGTAACAATGAGTTCTGGTTAGGAAGAGATGCGGAATTAAGAAAAATATTTAATATCCCTAATGGTGTGAGACCAGATGAATTACAGTATTGGCAACACAAATCATTGATGAAAAAACACTATAAGGAAGCTGGCGCTAGAGTCGCTGATTACATCCTTGTTAGCGATAGAGAATCATTAATGGCGTTTATTGATAAGGTAGGTTATCCTGTATTTATCAAACCAGACATCGGTGTGGGCGCTGCTGGGGATTATAAAATTAAAGATGAAAGAGATGTTGATAACTTCTTCAACACTAAAGAATCTTGGATTACATATATTTGTGAGCAATTCCTAGACGGGGATATTATTTCCTTTGACGGAATAGCAGATAACGAGAGTCGTGTCGTGTTTTGTGCCTCTAATTTCTTTCCTCCATCAGTCGCTGATGTAGTGAAAGAAGGCAAGGACTTATTCTATTACACACTGCAAGAAGTTCCTGAAGATCTTAAAGAGATTGGTCAAAAGGTTATCAAAGCTTTTGGTGTGAAGAAAAGATTCTTCCATCTTGAATTTTTTAGGTTAAAAACACCTGCTAAAAATGTCGGTGATGTTGGTGACATTGTCGCCCTTGAAACTAACATGCGTCCTGCGGGTGGATATACACCTGACCTTATTAATTTCTCTCAATCCGTGAATAGCTATCAAATCTGGGCGGACGTCATGATGTTTAATGAGAATAAACAAGATTTAACAATGGAAAAATATTATGCCGCATGTGGTTCTAGAAGAAACAATGTGACATACTTACATGACGATCAAGAAGTCCTTAATAAATACCATGACTGTTTATCCGCTTATGGTTATTATCCATATGTTTTAAGTGGGGCAATGGGTGATAGATTCTTCATGGCGAAATTTAAAACATTAGAAGAAGTCAAAGAATATCAAGAATTCGTGGAGCAACGTTTGTAATATGGATGAATATAAAAGACCAAGACGTAAAAGAAGGAACAGATATTTCACTGGAGAAGACATTGATATGCTCCGTGAGCGTGAAAGAGAAAGAAAACGCGATAGCCACAGGAATATTTGCGACACAAATATCGATGGCGCTTAAAAGCAAATGTTACAACTGTAAACTATTTGTAATTATGAGGTAATCACTTAATACTAGTCTTTACCTTTTTTATTTGTAAAAATAGCGATATCGGGAGGGAGATTATGGCTAAATATCAAATTTTTACCGACTCAAGTTCTGATTTAACACCAGAGCTTAGAAAACAAAACAACCTTGAATACTTCTACTTCGGTTTAGTCGTTGATGGTGTTGAATATCGCGCTGATATTGACTGGAAAGATTATTCTTGTGAAGAATTCTATGGTTGGCTCAAACAAGGAAAGAAAGTTAAAACAACTCAAGTTTCTTTAGAAGAAGTTCTTAATAAGGTTCGTCCATACTTTGAAAAAGGCATCGACGTTATCTACTTAGCGTGCTCACACAAATTAACAGGTTCAATGAACCTCTTCATGCTCGCTAGAGAACAATTATTAGAAGAATTCCCAGAACGTAAGATGATTGGTGTTGAAACATTAACATCTAGCTTCGCTTTAGGATTACTCGCTATGGACGCTGCTAAAAAGCAACAAGAAGGTTTATCAATTGAAGAATTAGAAAAATGGGCTTTAGAAAGACGTTATTTCTATCAATTCTTCGCTACCGTTGACACTTTATCTTATTTAAAGGCTGCTGGTCGTATTAAAGGCACCGCTGCCTTCTTTGGTAACATCATCGGTGTTAAACCAATCTTTATCTCAGATAGAGAAGGCAACAATTTAACAATTGAAAAAGTTAAAGGCACAAAGGCTTCATTAAACGCTATCTTCGAATATGCTAAAGAAAATATGACAGAAGATACTGACGCTATCTATGTTGGTCAAGGTGACTGCATTGATCGTGCATTACTTCTCAAACACAGAATTGAAGAAGAACTCAAAGTTAAATGTGAAATTATTCCAATTGGACCAATTGTTGGCACAACATGTGGCCCAGGCATCATTGCTACCTATTGCCGCGGTAAAGAAGTTACCCGTTATGAAGGCGATGGCAAATAATTAAACCAAATAGCTTATAAAGGCGCCTTAAGTAGGTGCCTTTTTTCATGCTCGTATGTATAATGTATGTATGAAGAAACCAGGAAACAGAAATAAAGCGCGTGAAAAAGCGCCTATTAAGAAAAACTATAACAACATTAAGGAATATAAAGTCACAAAAGAATGTGAACTCTTAGAGTTCCTTTTAGAAACATTTAAAAACCAATCAAGAAACTCCGTGAAATCACTTTTGTCTTCACATCGTGTTTCTATTGATGGAGCGCCTGTTAGTCAATTTAATTTCAAGTTATATCCAGAAGACACAATTATTGTTTCTAATTCCCCAATTAAAAAGAAAACTAGAAGCAAACTTCCAATCATCTATGAAGATGACGATATTATCGTAATTAATAAACCAAGTGGTCTACTTTCAGTAGCCTCTGATAATGAAAAATCATCCACCGCGTATCGTATGTTAAGCGACTATGTGCAACAGAAAGATAAGCATAATCGTGTTTTCGTAGTCCATAGATTAGACGAAGATACCTCTGGTGTCTTTATGATTGCAAAAAACGTCAAGATTCAACAAGCTTTACAAGAGAAGTGGAATGATATCGTCAAAAAACGTGGTTATTATGCGATCGTTGAAGGTGTCATGGAAAAGAATAGTGACACGATCAAATCCTACTTAAAGAAGAATAGCCAAAACTTAATGTATTCTTCTAAAAAACCAGGGGATGGTCAATTAGCGATTACCCACTACAAAGTAATGAAAACCAATGGCACGTACTCCTTACTTGACGTCAATATCGATACTGGTAGAAAGAATCAAATCCGTGTTCATTTAGGTGAAAGAGGTCACCATATTATTGGTGATGATAAGTACGGGGAACCCGCTAATCCAATTAAAAGATTAGGTTTGCATGCCTATGAATTAGATTTTATTCATCCATTTACCGGTAAATTAATGAAGTTCACCGCTCCTACACCAAAAGAGTTTGGTGCATTATTTGAAAATAAATAGGTAAAATATAGATATGAACTTTTGGTTGGCTATTTCTCTCATCTTAGCGGTCACAGCAATCTATCTTATTATGATTGAATTCTTTTCTGTGGCCTTTAAGCTTACAGGATTAGCCACTAATAAGATTAGATTCCAAGTTGCATCCTTATTTACAGGTGCAGGTTTCACCACTCAAGAAAGTGAACTTATTACAAATGATACCCGTCGTAGAAGAATCGCGGTTGTCTGTATGTATACAGGTCACATCTTCTCCGTTGTGATTATGGGCTTAATTATTAACGTCTTAATTTCTATTGGTGAAACACTTAATACCGACCGTCCAACTAGAACATTTACCGAATGGTATTTCATCGTTTTCTATATTTCCGCGGCGGTCTTCCTTCTTGTTTTGTTGATCAAAATCCCACCTATTAATAAGAAATTCCAAAAGCTATTAGAAAAGATTGCGATTAATACTTCTAAAGCCAGAAGAGAGACGAATATCGTTACCGTCCTCGATTATTATGGTAGAAGTGCGGTCGTGGAAGTAGCGTTAAATAAAGTTCCTGACTTTGCTAAAGATGTTTCTTTAGGCAATATGGCGTTAACTAAAAAATATTCGCTTATCCTCTTATCTCTTAGAAGAGGTAACCGTAGAGTGACTATTAGTAAAGACACCATGCTCGCAAAAGGCGATGTTATCGTCGCGTATGGCCATATCAATGATATCCGTGATTGTTTTATCAATTCTCTCGCGGGAGAAAAGAAAAAGAGTGACACAATTGTTATCGATAACACTAACGAAATCCAATTAATTAACAACTACGGAGCCAATACCTTAATGGAAGTTACTGTCCATGAAGTTCCTAAAGAACTTGAAGGTATTACGATGAAAGATAGCCATCTTACAGATCGTTACTCCATTCAAATCATTATTATTAAACGAAATAACGAATATCTCTTCGTTAATAAAGATATGACCATTGAAAAGGATGATATTGTGACCTTGTTTGGTCCATATGTGAATATCAGACACTTATTCAATAACGAAGATAAGTAAAGAAAAAAGCGCATCTCGCGCTTTTCTTTTAGATTTCACCTCTTCTCACATGAGAATCGTATTTCTTACGTTCTGCAGTGTTAAGGATCTTCTTTCTCATTCTATATGTGGATGGTGTGATTTCCACAAGTTCATCACTATTGATGTAGTCTAAGCAAGCTTCTAAGGACATCTTACGTGGTGTCTTTAAGACAACAGTAGTGTCTTTCGTTGCACTTCTCACGTTAGTTAAGTTCTTTTTAAGAACACAGTTAACCGCTAAGTCGATATCATAACGGTTTTCACCGATAATCATACCTTCATAGACCATGACACCTGGTTCAATGAACATTGTGCCTCTTTCTTCAACGTGCTCAATCGCGTATGGAGTGGCTTGACCTGTTTCAGTGGCCACTAAGACACCGATTTGTCTTTCACCTAAGTTTAATGAGCTCGCTGGGCGATATTCTTTATATGTATGAGAGATAATGCCATAACCTTTGGTTAAGGTCATGAAATTGGTCATAAAGCCTAATAAACCACGAGAAGGAATGACATATTGGAGAATAGTGACTGTTTCTCTCGCATCCATATTAATTAATTCAGCGTTTCTATTGCCTAATGACATCATAATGTCACCAACGAATTCGTTTGGAACATCGATTAATAAGTCTTCATATGGTTCACATCTTTCACCATCAATTTCCTTGATGATGACTTGTGGCTTACTAACTTCTAATTCGAAGCCTTCGCGTCTCATGTTTTCAATTAAGATGGAAAGGTGTAATTCGCCTCTACCAGAAACGATCCATGATTCTTTATTTGGAATTCTTTCGACTTTAAGAGCGACGTCTTTTTGTGTTTCTCTAAATAATCTTTCTTCAATCTTTCTCGCGGTTAATTGCTTACCGTCTTGGCCAGAAAGTGGGGAAGAGTTAGTGCCGAATGTCATTTGTAATGTTGGTTCATCAAGTCTAATTGGAGGTAATGCTTCAACATTATTGAAAGCACCGATAGTTTCACCAACGTTAAACCGGCAACCGCAACGATTTCACCAGCGGAAGCTTCTTCAATTTCTAATCTCTTTAAACCTTGATAACCGAATAACTTCATAACTCTGAAGTTTGTGGTGGTACCATCAAGTCTAGCGACAGTCACGTTATCGTTAACATGAATTGTGCCTTTCTTAATTGTACCCAAACCAATTCTACCGACAAAGTCGTTATAGTCTAATAAGGCGACTTGTAATTGAAGTGGGGCGTTAACATCAACCTTTGGGGCTGGAATTTCTTTAATAATGGTGTCTAACACTGGTTCCATACCTGGTTTTTGTGTGTT
>CADCJP010000033.1 GCA_902801805.1 uncultured Erysipelotrichaceae bacterium
GAATGGCCAATATGTAGAATATGTCACGGAATTTGAGGTAAGAAGTATGTCTACTTTAAAAATAATAAATCTACACGCTAGTGTTGACGGAAAAGAAATACTTAAAGGCATAAACCTAGAAGTATCTGAAGGTGAAACAGTAGCGTTACTCGGTCCTAATGGACATGGTAAATCGACATTATTAAATGTCATCATGGGTCATCCAAGATACGAAGTCACAGAAGGCAGCATCTATTTTGATGATAAAAATGTCTTAGAGTTATCTGTCGACGAACGTTCTAAACTTGGCTTGTTCTTAGGCATGCAATCCCCAAGTGAGATTCCAGGTGTTGTTAACTCTGACTTCTTAAAAGCCGCGGTTAATGCACGCAGAGAAAAACCAATTTCTACTTACAATTTCTATAAAATCTTAGATACCGCTACCAAAGAATTAAAAATGCCTTTTGACCTTGCCACAAGATCATTGAACGAAGGCTTTTCTGGTGGTGAAAAGAAGAGAAATGAAATTCTTCAAATGGAATTATTGAAACCAAAGATTGCAATGCTCGATGAAATCGACTCTGGTTTAGACGTCGACGCAATGAATGTTGTGGCTGATGTCATAAACAAAGAAAAAGCTGAAGGTCATGGCTTCCTTGTCATTTCTCACTATGCTCGTTTGTATGACATGATTCACCCAACAAGAGCGGTTGTTATCATCAACGGACGTATCGCCCTCGATGGTGGTCCAGAAATCTTCAAACGTATTGACCAAACAGGTTATGAATTTATCAAGACAGAATATGGTATTGATATTGAAAAAGAAGATATCGAAATGAACAAAGTTTCTATCGGTTCATGTGCTGTAAAGGAAAGCATTAAATAGTATGGGAAGAATCACTATTTCCAACATTAAAAATACCCTCAAAGACGGTGATTATGTCATCGATGGTTTGTTGTTAGCTAACGAAACAGTAGAAATCGAAATAGAGGTTAACTCAAACTGCGATATTCTTTTAAATAATATTAAAGATGTTAAGGAATTAAATATTGTTATTAATCGTGATAGCAATGTGAAATTATCATTCATCGCGGAAGATGAAATGAAATCCTCAAATATCAATATTACCGTTAAAGGAAACGCAACACTTATTGGCTATTTCGCTGATTTTGCAGAGAAAACACTAGATCTCCATTGCAAGGTAAACCTCGTGGAAGAAGGTGCTTCATGCACATATAAGGTAGCTTCTTTAGTCGCCGGTGATGACCGCAAACTAGTGGATATTTCTATCGACCACGTTTCACCAAGAACGTATGGTAAATTCGATTGCTATGGAATTTGTAAAGATAACGGTAAAATCACTGTCGCTGGAACATCCCATGTTTTTAAAGGCGCGGTGAAAAGCAAAGCACAACAAAATTCTAAGATTATGGTCTTTGATGAAAGTAGTGACGCTACCGCTAAACCAGTTTTAAAAATTGATGAAAATGATCTTGAAGCTAGCCATGGTGCGGTCGTTGGTAAGATTAACGACGAACACTTATTCTATTTAACATCCCGTGGCTTAAGCGTTGAGACCGCTAAAGAATTAATTACTTGGGGTTATTTAAACCCAATCCTTGAAGGTTTCAAGGAAGAAGATATTAAAAATCACATTTCTTCTTTAATTGAAAGGAGAATGTAAGATGTACGACGTCTATAAGATTAGGGAACAATTCCCAATGTTGACTAACGATATTAAGATGCAGAACAAGCCTCTTGTTTTTCTTGATAACTGTTCCACAACATTCAAACCACAATGTGTGATTGACGCTATGACTGAATATTATACAAAGTATAATAGTAACTCTCATCGTGGGGACTATGACTTATCTTATCAAGTTGACGTCAAAATTGAAGAGGCAAGAAAAGAAGTTGCTACTTTAGTAAATTCTGAAACAAACGAAGTCGTTTTTACTGATGGTGCAACTGGTGCTTTAAACTTAGTGGCCTATGGCTACGGATTAAAGTTCCTTAAGAAGGGCGATGAAATTGTCATCAGTGTTGCTGAACACGCTAGTAATGTTCTCCCTTGGTTTAGAATCGCGAAATTAACAGGCGCAGTAATTAAATATGTCGACATTGTTGATGGTAAGATTCTTCCAGAGAACTTAAGAAAAGTAATGTCTAAGAACACAAAGATTGTTTCTTTAGCCCAAGTGGGAAATGTTCTTGGTTATATCGCTGATGTTAAAGAATTCGCTAAGATTGCTCATGAATTTGGTGCAATTATGGTAGTGGATGGCGCGCAATCTGTTCCACACCTAAAAGTGGATTTTAAGGACCTTGGTATCGATTTTCTCGCTTTTTCCGCTCATAAAATGTGTGGTCCAACAGGTACTGGTGCTTTAGTGGGCCGTTATGAACTTTTAGATAAGATGGATCCATTTACCACAGGTGGTGGTATGAACTCTATCTTTAAGAAAGATGGTACAATTGATTATCGTTTACCTCCTTACAAGTTTGAAGCGGGTACACTTAATATCGCTGGTATCTTAGGATTTGGTCGTGCGGTTAAATTCATTAAAGAGATTGGTATCGATAATATCCATGCTCATGACAAGGAATTAATCGACTACGCTATCGAAAAACTCAAAGATTATGAAAATATCATTATCTACAATAAAGATGCGAGAAACGGTATTTTAACATTCAATATCAAAGGTGTTTTCCCACAAGATGAATCCACATTACTTAACTATAAAGGTATTGCGATTCGCTCTGGTGAACACTGCGCTAAGCTATTAGATAACTATTTAGATACAAAAGCGACATGCAGAATGTCGACTTACTTATATACGACAAAAGAAGACATCGATACATTTGTCGATGCAATTATTAATGGAGGTGACATTTTAGATGCCTACTTTAACTAACGATATGATGAGATCCATCATCATGGACCATTATTCTAGTCCACAAAATAAACACCAACCTCCTAAGGAAGGCTATGAAAAAGTTCATATGCATTCTGATAACTGCATTGATGATTTAGATATCTTCTTATTAGTGGATGGTAATATCATCACTGATGCTTGCTTTGATGGCACTGCGTGCACAATTTCCACATCAAGCACAGATATCATGTGTGATTTATTAAGAGGAAAAGAAATTACAGAAGGTAGAAAGATTATTGATGCCTTCCATCATATGATGCACGAAGAAGAATTCGATGCGGATTTATTAGATGAAGCAATTGTGTTTATTAACACAAGCAAACAAGCGGCACGAATCAGATGCGCGACCATTGGTTGGAACGCCGCAGAAGAGATTCTAAAGGATAAGTAATATGTCAAAAGACGAAGTTAAATTCCAAGAAGATTATAAATACGGTTTCAAAGACAAAGATACTTCTATTGTTAACACAGGCATTGGTCTTACCGAGGATGTTGTTAGACAAATATCTAAGTTAAAAGATGAACCAGAATGGATGCTTGAGTTTAGACTCAAAGCTTTTAAAGCATTCCAAGAAATGCCTATGCCTAGTTTTGGTCCAGATTTATCAATGCTCAATTTTGATTCCTATACATACTTCACTCGTATGGCCAATGGGGAAACAAAAAACTGGGATGATGTCCCTGAAACCGTGAAAAACACTTTCCAAAAATTAGGTATTCCAGAAGCTGAACAAAAATATCTCGCTGGTGTATCTACCCAATATGAATCCGAAGTTGTTTATCACAACATGCTTAAAGAAGTGGAAGAAAAAGGTGTTATTTTCCTTTCCACAGATATGGGCTTAAAGCTCTATCCAGAAATCTTTAAGAAATACTTTGGTACAGTTGTGCCAATTAGAGATAACAAATTCTCCGCATTAAACGGTGCTTGTTGGTCTGGTGGTTCTTTCGTATATGTACCAAAAGGTGTGCATTTAGAAAA
Source organism: uncultured Erysipelotrichaceae bacterium (assembly GCA_902801805.1). The sequence goes on from CADCJP010000033.1 coordinate 3,899, forward strand.
GCCATTACAATCTTATTTCAGAATTAATAACGAGAAGACTGGCCAATTTGAAAGAACATTAATTATCGTTGATGAAGGTGCGGATGTCCACTATGTGGAAGGCTGTACCGCTCCATCATATTCTAAAGAATCATTACACTCTGGTGTTGTGGAAATTGTTGTTTTAAAGAACGCTAAATGCCGTTATTCCACAGTGCAAAACTGGAGCACAAATATCGTTAACTTAGTTACCCAAAGAGCAATTTGCTATGAAGGTGCTTCTATGGACTGGATCGATGGTAACGTTGGTTCGGGTACAAATATGAAATATCCAGCGGTCATTCTCGCAGGTGAAGGCGCTAAAGGTACATGTATCTCTATCGCAGTTGCCGGTAAAGGCCAATATCAAGATGCTGGTTCTAGAATGATTCACTTAGCAAGCAATACATCATCCACAATTATTTCTAAATCAATTGTTAAGGGTGGTGGTGTTGCTAACTATCGTGGCACTGTTAGACACATGAAGAACGCTAAAAACTGCAGAAGCCATGTTGAATGCGATACTTTAATTCTTGATGAACAATCTTATAGTGACACCATTCCAAATAACGAAGTTAAAAATAACACTTCCTATATTGAACATGAAGCCACAGTGAGTAAAATATCTGAGGATCAATTATTCTATTTGATGTCACGTGGTATTTCTGAAAAAGATGCCACCCAAATGATTATCATGGGATTCATTGAACCATTCAGTAAAGAACTCCCAATGGAGTATGCGGTTGAGTTAAATCAACTCATCAAAATGGATATGGAAGGTAGTGTCGGTTAATGTTTGATTACGATGTAATTGTTGTTGGTGCGGGACATGCAGGCTTAGAAGCCGCTTTTGCTTGTGCCCACATGAATAAAAAGACATTACTTTTAACGATTAATATTAACCTCATGGGCAACATGCCATGTAACCCATCTATCGGTGGTTCCGCGAAAGGTATTGTCGTGAGAGAAATCGATGCTTTAGGTGGCATGATGGGTATTGCAGCTGATCATCATTATTTACAAATGAAAATGCTCAATACTGGTAAAGGTCCAGGCGTCCAATGCTTAAGAGCCCAACAAGATAAATTAGAATATCCAAAATATTGGCACGAATTAGCCGCTAAAGAAGAGAACTTAACTATTCAAGAAGGAATGGTGGTTTCTTTAATTTGTGAAGACAATGCGATACATGGTGTCGTCTTAGATAACGGTACACATATTCGCTCAAAAGCTGTTATTTTAACAACTGGTACATATATGCAAAGCCAAATCTTCCGTGGTCATGACGTGAAAGATGAAGGCCCAGATGGTCAAAAGCCATCATTAGGTTTATCTCCATTCTTAAGAAGTATTGGTATTGAAACATTTAGACTCAAAACTGGTACTCCTCCAAGAATCAAAAGAGATTCCATTGATTTTAGTAAAGCTAGCATCCAACCTGGCACTAATAGACATTTAGCGTTCTCTTATGAAACTAAGGAATTTATTCCAATCGAAGAACAAGAACCATGCTACTTGGTTTACACTACACCGAGAACACACGAAATCATTAGAGAACACTTAAAAGATTCCGCTTTATTCAGTGGTTTAGTCACTGGTGTTGGACCAAGATATTGCCCATCAATTGAATCTAAAATTGTCACTTTCGCTGATAAAGAAAGACACCAATTATTCTTAGAACCAGAATCAAGATATACAGATTCCATTTATTTACAGGGGTTCTCCACATCTATGCCTGTGGAAGTCCAAGAAGAAATGGTGCGTTCCTTACCAGGTTTTGAAAACGCTGTTTTCCTTAAATATGCATACGCGATTGAGTATGATGCGATTAGAACTGAAGAATACGGTGCTAATTTAGAAATCAAAAAATGGCCAGGTTTATTTATAGGCGGTCAAATCTGTGGTACATCAGGCTATGAAGAAGCTGCGGCTTTGGGTTTGATTGCTGGTATTAATGCTTCTTTAAAAATCGATGGTAAAGAACCATTCGTGTTAAGGAGAGATCAAGCTTATATCGGTGTCATGATTGATGACTTAGTCACTAAAGGCACTGAAGAACCATATCGTTTAATGTCTTCGCGTGCGGAATTCCGTTTAATCTTAAGACACGATAACGCAGATATGAGATTAACTGAATTAGGCCATCAAATCGGCTTAATTAAAGAAGATAGATACAATAGATTTGTTAACAAAGTTAATAATATTGATAAAGTCATCGAAATTTTAAAAGCCGTCTATTTAGGCGCGAGAAAAGATGTTAATGAATGGCTTAGTGGTATTAATTCCAATCCACTTCAAGGTGGTATCCAAGCTTTTGAATTATTAAAAAGACCAGAAGTCTCTTATGTTGATTTAAGAAAGTTTGTGCCTGAAATCCAAGATATTGAATTAGATGAATTCGCTGTTGAAGAAGTGGAAATCATCGCTAAATATGAAGGCTATATTGTGAAGCAAATCAGAGAAGCTAAGAATATGGCTAAATTAGAAGAAATGAAAATTCCAAGTGATATGGATTTCTTAAATATGGATGGTTTAGCTTTAGAAGCTAGACAAAAACTCGACAAGATTAGACCAATGACAATTGGACAAGCTTCTCGTATCTCTGGTGTGAATCCAAGTGACATTAGTGTTTTAATATTTAATGTAAGGAAGACACACAATGAATAAAGAATCTCTTGTTTTAGAACTTAGTAAACGTGGCATTGCTTGTGATGATAAACAAGTAGAACTTCTCTATGACTTTATGCATCACGTTTTAAAAACAAATGAGAGTTTTAATTTAACAGCGATTAAAGATGAAGAATCATTTGTGGAAAAAATGATCTTTGATAGTGCGCTTCTTTTAAACAATCAAAACTTTGAAGGATTAGATATTTTAGATATCGGTGCGGGCGCTGGTTTCCCAAGTGTTGTGTTGTCAATTCTTTCACCAAAAGCCCATGTTTTTGCCCTTGATAGCACGGCTAAAAAAGTGAAGTTCATTGAGGACTACGCAAAGGAAAAGAGCCTACACGTGGATGGAATAACTGCCCGTGCAGAGGAGTTTGCAAGAGACAATAGAGATAGATTTATGGTGGTTACTGCGAGAGCCGTTGCTTCATTACGTATCCTTATTGAATTAGCGTTACCTCTTCTCAAAATTGGTGGTGTATTTATCGCTATGAAAGGCCCTGGTTTTGAAGAAGAAATCAAAGAAGCTCAAGGTGCTTTAAAGAAACTTAAAGGTGAAGTCGATTATATTTATGAAGATCAACTTCCAGAATCCAAAGAAAATAGATCCTTTATTTATATTAAAAAGGTAGGGGAAACTCCTAATAAATACCCTCGTCCATACGGCGAAATAAAAAATAAAGCGTTATAGTATTTTATTTTATAAAAGTGAGTATATAATAGAAATCACTTCAGGGCAGCGAAAAGCGACCGGCGGTAAACCCCGCGAGCCTAATAGGGCAGGAACTTGTGAAATTCAAGTGGCGACAGTAAAGTCTGGATGAAAGAAGTACGTTTTTTAAGGCCTTGGGAAAGGTCTATTTTTTATGAACAAGATAAGAAAACCTAGTGAAATAATCACTAGAATTGCAACTATTGGTGTTTTATCAGCATTAGGTGCAGTGTTAATGGCGTTTGTGAAGATACCTGACCCATTCGCGCCATGGCTAGAAATTGAAATCAGTGAAATTGTGACAATTATCGGCTATGCGCTTTATGGTTTACCAGGTGGTGCATTTATTGCCATTATTAAAACAGGATTTAAAATCCTTTTTGTCGGTACATCTTCTAACTATTTAGGAGAGCTTACCGCGATATTAGCGTCACTGATGTTTATCGTCGGTATGTTTATCACCAGCCGCTTAAAATGGTTTAAGAAGGGTATTGGTTTCCGCATTATTGCCTACGTCTCCATCGCTATTTTAGTGAGTGTGACCATGACATTATTCAATGCCATCTTCATTACTCCTTCTTATATGACCATCTACGCGAATCCTCCACGCTTATCCACGTGCTTTGAGGACGGAATGATTCTTAAAGTCTATAATTATCTGACTAAAGCGAACGTCCAAGCGGTTGATCCATGGCCATATATCGGTGCGATTAGCTTAATATACGGCCCATT
>CADCJP010000034.1 GCA_902801805.1 uncultured Erysipelotrichaceae bacterium
AGGTGGTTTATCTACACCTAGATCCCCGGCGGAAAGAGTTGGCGAAAGAGTCGTCAATCAAGACGGAGAAGATGTCACTGATAATTACTTAAAAGGTGCTGAGTTAGCGTTTAATATTTGTCTTTTTTTGAAAATAAAGAAGGTCATTCTCAAAGAGAAATCACCATCATGTGGTAGTAAAATCATCTATGATGGTACATTCGCCCATAAAGAGATTAAAGGTATGGGTGTGACCGCTGAATATTTAAAAGAAAAAGGAATCGAAGTTTATTCCGAAGAAGATATCGATTCCTTGCTATAAAATTATTTAGTAATTGGTGTCTTGACGGTGATAGTTTTCACCAAGCTTTTTATAATAAGCCTTTTCAATTGTGGACCATCTAACTTTTAAGATAGGCACGATATTGATGAAGGCTTGAAAAGCTTTGGTATAGCTCTTTTCATCTTGTTTCTTTAAAAAGATTGCCGCTAAACGGTAAACTTCTAAGATTTGTTCAGTTAAATCATCACTGTGTCTAGTGTAGTTATATTGTTTCTTACTCGCCTTAATATCAATGCCTAAAGAGAGGAAGAAATGTAAGCCATCAACATATTCGTCTAAGACGACATCTTGGGCTTCACTTGGTTTATTGGACCAATATTTGAAGCATCTAGTCGCATTGGCGAATTCACCAAACTCTACGAGTAAAGCTAAGATTCTTCTACTTCTTGTGGAAGCATAAGTAACGTTATGATTCTCGGCGATTCTTGCGTCTAATTCTGCTTGTTTTTGATATAAATTTGTTAAATCCACTGCCATAATTATTTAACCTTCTCTAAGTGCCAAATCTCTTCTGCGTAACTCTTGATTGTGCGATCGCTTGTAAAGAAGCTAGAGTTAGCAATATTCATTAAGCACATCTTGTTCCATAATGGTTTATTTTGATAAAGCTCTTGAATCTTTTCTTGGGCTTTAACATAACTATCGAAGTCAGCGAGGATGAAGTATTCATCGCGTTTATTCATGATTTCATCAAAGATGATGGTGAATTTATCATGACGGAAGCCAGACCATGGACCATTGAATAATGAATCAAGAACACTCTTAACGCGGTGGTCATTGTTATAAACATCCCATGGGTTATAATCGCCTTTAGCGTAATGGGCTTCGACTTCTTCACTTCTTAAACCGAAGATGACGTTATTTTCTTCTCCACCACGTTGGACGATTTCAATATTCGCACCATCCATTGTGCCTAAGGTGATAGCACCATTCATCATAAGCTTCATATTGGAAGTACCACTTGCTTCTTTACCAGCGGTACTAATTTGTTCACTGACATCAGCGGCAGGAATAATGAGTTCAGCTAATGTGACACCATAGTTTTCAATGAAAACTACTTTGAGGAACTTATTTGTCTCTTCATCATTATTGATGACATCTGCTACTGCGAGGATTAATTCAATAATCTTCTTTGCATATGTGTAGCTAGGCGCGGCCTTCGCACCAAAAATATAGGTGTGTGGGTAGATTCTAAATGATGGGTCTTCCTTCATTCTTTGGTATAAGTAAATAACATGGAAGATGTTTAAGAGTTGACGCTTATAAGCGTGAAGTCTCTTAATTTGAACATCAAAGATGGAGTTTGGATCAACTTCAATGCCGTTGTTCTCTTTAATATAATTGGCTAAAGCCACCTTATTAGCGTATTTAATGTTACCGATGGATTGTAAGACTTTTTCATCGTCTTTGAATAGCTATTAATTAACTGAGTTAATTTTGGGTTAGCGTAAACAAGCCATCTACGATGAGTGACACCGTTTGTCTTGTTATTGAACTTTTCTGGCATGTAGTTATAGAAATCTTTGAAGGTAATGCTCTTTAAGATTTCAGTGTGCAACGCCGCAACACCATTGACACTGAATGATGTATAAATTGCTAAGTTACACATATGGATTTGTCCATCTTTAATGATGCTCATTTGATATCTCGCGTCATTAGGGACGTTATTATTAGCCATTTCAATAGAGAAACGACGATTGATTTCTTCAATAATCATGTAGACACGTGGAATGAGATTTTGAACATAGTTAACTGGCCATTTTTCTAAAGCTTCTGGCATGACTGTATGGTTAGTGAACGCCATGGATTTAGTCACTTCTTCCCAAGCTTCATCCCAGCCCATATCATATTCATCCATCATGATTCTCATCATTTCTGGGATGGCTAAAATTGGGTGAGTGTCATTGAGTTGGAAGACATATTGTTCATGAATACCCTTAAGGGTACCATGGTGTCTATAGTAGGAGCAGAGGGTACTTTGTAAGCCCGCACTCACTAAGAAATATTGTTGTCTAAGTCTTAAGATACGACCTTCTTCAGTGGAATCATCTGGATATAAGCCGTGGCATAATTCTTCTAAGCCGTTGCAGTATTCCTTAAAGGAAACACCCTTTGGTAATGGATCACTTGTTGGTTCAGCATTCCAAAGTCTTAATGTATTTGTGACGTGATTACGATAGCCCACGACTGGCACATCATATGGAACAGCGCGCACATTTAAGGAGTTCACTGTTCTAATGCCGTACGTTCCATCCGCTTATAAATAGGTTTCTGGATTGCCATATAATTTCACTTCAACAGCGTATTTAGCTCTTCTCACTTCCCAAGCGTTACCATTAGTTAACCATTGGTCTGGTAATTCAACTTGTTTGCCTCTGACAATCTTTTGACGGAAGAAGCCGTATCCATAACGGATACAGTTGCCGTGTCCAACATAGCCTAAAGAAGCAATGCTATCTAAGAAGCAGGCGGCTAATCGACCAAGACCACCATTGCCTAAACCGGCATCGCTTTCTTGTTCTTCTAATTCGTGAATATTAATGCCGTAATCGGCTAAACCTTCTTTGACTACATCGTAGATACCCATGTTTTGTAAATTGTTAACAAGAAGTCTACCAATTAAGAATTCCATGGAGAAGTAGATTAAAGTCTTTTGTTTTTTAATTGTTTTATCGTGAGTTCTGCCCCAGTCCACGTTAGCGTAGTCTCTGACCATTTCCCCTAAAACTGTATATCTTTCAGAGATATGACTTGTTTCAATGGTCACGCCGTATCTTTCTTGAAGACGACGGGCATATTCTTCTTTGAATTGTTGTTTATTATCGAACATAAACTAAACTCTCCTTATTTAATTTTCTTAAATATACAAGCTCCCAAACTTGCAATCTTGATGTTCATATGAGCAGGTAAACCTTCAAAACTACCAGGTTCACTATCAACAGGTAAACCATTGTATTGATTGTCCCCACCATAGACATCTTTATCAGAATTAAATATTTCCTCATATGTGCCATTTTCCATTAATGGAATCGCAAATGATTCATAATAATTTGTGGTCATATTAAAGACGAAGACGAGTGTTTCGTCATCAACATTCCTTTGGAATGCATAAATACTATCGTTAGAATTGTCCACCATTAACCAGTGGAAATGAATTGGGTTGTGTTCTTCAAAGAACATCGCCTTATGATTACGATAGATTAAGTTTAAATCTCTCACTAAGCGCGCCACGCTATCATGGACAGGGAATGTCTTAAGTACCCATGGTAATGATTTGTTTTCATTCCATTCATCAAATGATGCGAGCTCATTACCCATGAATGATAATTTCTTTCCTGGATGACCAAATTGATAGGTGTATAAGTTACGCGTTAAAGCAAACTTTTGATAATAGTCACCCCACATCTTATTAATGATTGTGCCTTTACCATGGACGACTTCGTCGTGAGATAAAGGAAGCATGAAGTTATCACTATAGAAATAAGCCATGCTGAAGGTGATGTTATAGTGTTCCCATTTCTTATAGACAGGATCTTTAGCGTAATACTTCAAAGTATCATTCATCCAGCCTAAGTCCCATTTATAGTCAAAGCCAAGACCACCGTGTTCTGTTGGTCTAGTTGTGCCAGAGAAAGCAGTACTATCTTCGGCAATCATCATCACACTGTTGTGAGCGATATGCATCTTAGCGTTTAAACGTTTAATGAACTCGACAGCACCATCGTTTTGGCCAATGGAAGAATCACCATTGTAATAAACAATGTTGCTCACAGCGTCAACCCTAACACCATCGAAATGGAAATAATCGACGAAGTAATTCATCGCACTCATTAAGAAGCTTCTCACTGGATCTTTACCTAAATCAAATTGTAAAGAACCCCAAGGAGAAACTCTCCATTCATTGGAGTATTCAAATAGACAACTACCATCATATTCGGCTAATGCCCAATCATCGTTAGCGAAGTGCACGGGTGCAAAATCAATAATGGCACCGATACCCGCTTGATGGAGTCTATCAATAAGTGACATTAATTGGAATGGATTACCATATCTCGAATCAATAGAGAAGAAGCCTGTTCCTTGATACCCCCATGAACCATCAAACGGATATTGAATTAAAGGCATGAATTCGACATGGGTGTAGCCCATTTCCTTTATATAAGGAATAAGGAAGTCAGCAATTTCTTCATAGGAATAGGAATGACCATCTGGGGCTAAACCTTTCCACGAACCCAAATGCATCTCATAGATAGACATTGGTGTATCAAAGTTTCTGGTCCTTGCTTTCATCCAAGGATCATCATGCCACGCGAAGTTACGATTATCGAATAAACGAGAACATGTGCCTGGTCTTAATTCACTATAAAAAGCGAATGGATCGATTTTATCGACATATTCTCCTTTAGCGTTTTTAAAATGATACTTATAACACTGATAATTCTTTAGGCCTTCAATAGTGACTTCCCAAACACCTGCAAGATCGATTTTTTGCATTTTGTCTTTGGTGACATCCCAGTTATTCCATTCGCCGATGACAGAGACATCATCCGCCATAGGAGCGTATAAGCGGAAAGTGACATAGCCCTTTCCATCTTTTTCAATAAAATGTGCACCGAAGTAGTTATGAGCGTCGATGCATTGTCCGTTGAGGAAGTCGTAAAGTAATCCAAAAGCCATAAAGAGTTACCTCATAATATTAAATTATAATTTAACTAATTGATAATTTGAATTGAAGAATGAAAAACTTTTCAAAGAAAAGAACCACGTTTGACCATGGTTCTCTAATTTTTTAACCTATCTTTATTGATTTTCACTAGTTGATTTTTCTTCTTCTCCAACGGTGATTTTTGTGTCTTTATTTGGCCAGTTTACGCCTTTTTCATATTCAGACATTTCGATAAGCCATAAGCCAATGTTGTCTTTTTCCCAGGAATCATATCTCCGCCAACTAATAGCGATAGTATAGCTTTGATTTTCACATTCAACTTGAAAACTATCGTGGATTGTAAGCCTTTTTTTATGGTTTTCATAGTATGTTCTACTACTGCTTCCACCATATTTAATCCACTTTTTTAACTTTCCACCTTGGTAATAATCGCACAGTGATTTTATATCATCTTTAAGAGTTGGTATGGCGTTCCTTCTATTAATAGAAAAAGTCTCGTAGATAGTGTCAACATCTTTATTGTTAATATTATCAATTAATGTCTCGACATTCTTAGTCATGAATTTTTCGTCAGTGCCACCTTTTAATGGACCACACGATGAGAGCAAGAATATTGGTAATGATAGAAAAAGTAATGAATGTTTCATAAGAATATTTTTATGATAAGCGCTTACAAAAGCAAGTTAAAAATAAGCTAAATAATCTGCTAAAAGTTGTTTGAATGAGCAAAAACAATTAATTCATATAATGAATTGAAAGAAAAAGATAACTATGCAATAATATGATGTACTTCGAAAGGATATTATTATGGCAAAAGTAATGACAATTAACTCTGGTAGCTCTTCATTGAAGTTCAAACTTTATGAAATGCCAGAAGAAAAAGTTTTATGTTCTGGTAACTGTGAAAGAATTGGTTTACCAGACGGTATTTTTACAATTAAATATGGCGATAAAAAGGACGTCACTAATCCAGCATTCCCTAACCATGGGGTTGCCGCTCAATTAGTGGTTAAATCTTTTATCGAAAAAGGCATTATTAAAGATTTTAATGAAATTAAGGCAATCGGTCACCGTATCGTTCAAGGTGGTAAATACTTCTCTGCTTCCGCTTTATTTAACGAAGATACAGAAAAGAAGATTGAATCATTGATTCCACTTGCCCCACTTCATAACGCTGCACATTTAACATGCTTCAGAGCTTTCAAAGAAGCTTTACCAAACTGCCCAGCAATCGCAACATTTGATACCGCTTTCCATCAAACAATGGGACCAGCGGATTACACATTCCCAATTCCTTACGAATTAACAGAAAAATACGACATCCGTAGATACGGTGCTCATGGTACATCTCATAAGTATTTAGCCCAAGAAGGTCTTAAATATTTACCAGGCGTTGAACACCCACGTATTATTTCTTGTCACATTGGTTCTGGTGCCTCCATTACCGCGATTAAAGATGGTAAGTGTGTTGCTACCTCAATGGGCTTAACACCATTAGGTGGCATCATGATGGGTACCCGTACAGGTGATATGGATCCATCCGTTTTCAACTATGTTGTCAGTGTCACTGGTAAATCCGCAGAAGAAGTTTATCAAATGTTCAATAAGAAATCCGGTTTCTTAGGTGTTTCTGGTATTTCTAACGACTCAAGAGACGTGTTAGCTGCTGCTGAAGCTGGTGATAAACACGCTATCTTAGCGAATGAAATCTTCAATAGAAGAATTGCTGATTTTATCGGTCAATATTATGTGAGATTAGGTGGCTGTGATTTAATCATCTTCTCCGCTGGTATTGGTGAAAATGAACCAAGAACTAGAAGAGATGTTTGTAAGTTACTCGAAGAAGCCTTTGGTGTCAAAATCGACAACGATTTCAATATGACATTACATGGTAAAGAGGCCTTAATCTCCACTCCTGATAGTAAGATCAAAGTGGCCATCATTCCAACTGACGAAGAAGTGATGATTGCTCGTGATGCTTACGATATGTGTGTGAAAGGTAAATAATATGAAACTTGATTCCACTCTTGCTAATTTCATCAAACCAAACAAGAAAGAAATCACCCGTATTTTAAGTGCGATTAAACGCTACGATAGGATTGCTATTTTTAGACACGCAATGCCTGACTTTGATGCCCTTGGTTCACAAATGGGTTTAGCTACTTGGCTAAAGGATAACTTCCCAAATAAAGAAATCCATGTCTTAGGTGATAACCATGTGACATTCACCCCACGTCTATATCCAGAGATGGATAGATTAGACGAAGAATGGTTTAAAAAACCATTTTTAGCCATTGTTCTTGATACTGCGAATACTTCCCGTATTAGTGATCCAAGATGGAAAAAAGCGAAATTCAAAATCAAAATTGACCATCACCCAGAAGTCGAAAAATATGGCAAAGTACAAGTTGTGAGAACTGATGCTTGTGCGGCTGCAGAAATCCTTACCGATATCTTGCTCTCCTTTAAAGGAAACTATGTTTTAAGTAAGGAAGCTGCTTCTTATTTATATTCTGGTATCGCTGGTGATTCTGGGAGATTCCAATATTCTTCCACTTCTAAAGCCACATTCATCACTGCTTCTTATTTATTAGAAGCGGGTGTTGAACTCAGTGAAGTCTATAACAGAATGTATCAAAAGAAACTCGATGACTTAAAAGTTACCGCTTATATTCTCAACCACTTCTCTGTTTCTGAACATGGTGTTGCCTATTACGTTCTCGAAGACAAGATCCAAAAAGAACTTAATATCACCACAGAAAGAGGTAAAGAAAACGTTAACCTATTTTCTAACATTGAAGGCGTTAACGCTTGGTGCTCCATTACGGAAGACCCAAAAGACAATTGTTGGAGGGTCTCCATTAGAAGTAAAGGTAAAGCCATCAACGGCGTCGCTGCCAAATGGGAAGGTGGCGGTCACGCTCAAGCAAGTGGCGCGAAGATTAATAATCTCGAGCAACTTCCAGCCTTTATTAAGGACTTAGATGATTTGTTCCTTGAATAGGTAAAAATCGAATTTAAAAAGGTGCCATTTTGGTACCTTTTTTATTTCTCTTTATACGCAAGTGCGCTACAATAAGGGCATGAATAATTTCGTCCCACTACGTGTTGTCTCTTGCTACTCTTTTTTACAAAGTGGCTTAACAATTGAAAGAATCGCTACTGGTGTTAATAAGAACGATTATTTTGGTGTGGGTTTATGTGATAAGGGTGTGATGTATGGTGTTCCTTCCTTTATAAAAGGAATGGAGGCGATTAAGAAGCCCACTATCATTGGTATTGAAACACATATAGATAATGACACATTGTGTTTGTACGCAATTAACGAAACTGGCTATAGACATTTATTAGTCATCAGTACCGCTATCCAAAAGAATAGTTTTGATAAGAAATTATTAGAGACTAATACTGAAGGTTTGCTCGCGGTGTTAGACACTAATAGTGAGAACTTTAAAACACTATTCACTAGTGAAGACGAAGGATTTAATCGTTACTTATTAAACTTAAACAATTTATTTAAAGATGGTTTCTATTTAGGTATTGAAGTCGTTAAGAAAGAAGATGTTAGCTATGCTAATAAGATTAGAAAGTTCGCTAACGAGCATTCTTATGACTGCGTCGCATTCCCGCAAGTAAGATACCTTAAAAAGGATGATGCGATTGTTTTAAGAATTGCCGAAGCTATCGCTAATGAAGAAAACATCACCGAAAAGAAACTTAATGGTCAAGAATACTTTATGAGTATTACTGACTATCAGAAGATCTATACCGCGAAAGAAATTAACAATACTAAAAAGATTTTGGAATCTTCTTCTTTTGACTTCCATCAAAAAAGAGGAGAGATACTCCACTACCCAGTTAGTGATTCTGCGGAAACTTTAAAAGATAACTGCTATCAAGCTTTAGAAAAACTTGGGCTTAATAACGAAGAATATAAGAAGCGTTTAGACTATGAATTAGAAACGATTATTTCATTAGGCTACGCTGATTATTTCTTAATCGTTCAAGACTATGTTAGCTTTGCTAAAAACAATGATATTATCGTTGGTCCTGGTAGAGGTAGCGCTGCTGGTAGCTTAGTGTCGTATTTACTTAATATCACAGAAATTGATCCACTTAAAAACGGCTTACAATTTGAAAGATTCTTAAATCCATATCGTAAAACCATGCCTGATATTGACGTTGACTTTATGGATATTCAAAGAGATAGAGTCGTTGAATACATGAGAGAAAGATATGGTAACGATAGAGTCGCTAATATCGTCACCTTCCAAACTATCCAAGCTAAACAATCCTTAAGAGATATTGGAAGAGTGTATGGCTTCCCTAATAACCACATCGATTTACTAAGTAAACGCATTACTAATCCAAAATACTCTTTAAGAGAAGCTTATAAACTCTTACCTGAATTTAAGAAACTAGTCGATAGCGATGCCTATTTCTTACAGATTGTTTCTTTAGCGAGCAAGATTGAAGGTTTGATTAGACAAAGCGGTTTACACGCAGCGGGTATTATTTTAAACAATAACAGCCTCGAAGAGGCCTTACCAATCCTTACTGATTTTAATGGACATTATATTAGCCAATATGAAATGGGTTATCTTGAAGAACAAGGTTTCTTAAAGATGGACTTTTTAGGTTTAAGAAACTTGATTACTGCGTTAATCTCATTAAGAAAAATAATCCTGATTCTAATATTAATGTTAGAAACATTCCTTATGACGATGAGAATGTCTTCTCTTTAATTGCCTCTGGTCAAACCATGGGTGTTTTCCAACTTGAGAGCTCTGGCATGAAAAGAGCGATATCAATTCTTAAACCAAACTGTTTTAACGATATCGTCGCCTTATTAGCCTTATTTAGACCAGGTCCTATGGATTCGATTAACACTTACGCGAAACGTAAGGAAGGCAAACAAAAGATTATCTATGATGATCCATGTTTAGAACCGATTTTAAAAGAAACATATGGCATTATCGTCTATCAAGAGCAAGTTAACCAAATCGCCACCACTATGGCGGGTTTCTCCATGGGCGAAGCGGATATGTTTAGAAGAGCGATTTCTAAAAAGGATATCGATAAATTATTAGAAAATGAAAAGGCCTTTATTAGTGGTTCTATTAAGCAAGGACACGAAGAAAAAACGGCGAAGAAAGTCTTTGACTTTATTAAGAAATTCGCTAACTACGGCTTCAATAAATCTCACTCTGTGGCTTACTCAGTCATTGCTTGCCAAATGGCGTATCTTAAGTACTATTATCCACTTGAATTCTACGCCGCTATTTTAGAAACAAGCAGTTCCACAAGTGACACCAAGTTCAATGAATATGTCAGCGAAATGAAGCAAAGAAATATTGCGATTATTTCCCCTAATATCAATAAATCCGCTAAAGACTTTATCGTCCAAAAAGAGGGATTATTGTTCCCACTTAGTGCGATTAAAGGTATTAATGAATTGTTCGTCAATGCCGTCTTAGAAGAAAGAAAAGAAAAAGAGTTTAAAGACTTCTTTGATTTTGTTAGTAGAATGTACCGCTACAAGATTAGCGAACAACAAATCATTAAGCTCATTGATGCAGGCTGCTTCGATATCTTTAATCCTTCAAGAGCCTCTTTTAGAGCGAGTGTGAAAAGTGCCTTGCAGTTCGCTGAACTTTCCTATAAGGAAAATGACCAATTAAATATTGGATTCTCTGATTTAATTACCCCATATTTAATCGAAGATCATGATGACCCATTAGAAAACTTAGACAAAGAATATGATGTCTTAGGAATTATGCTTTCTAATAATCCACTTCACTATAAGACCGATATCTTAAGAGCGAAGAATGTCACCCCTATTGTCACCGCGAAAGAAGAATTCACTTCTAAAGTCGCAGGCTTAGTGAGAAGTGTGAAAACTATCTCCACGAAGAAAGGGGCCACAATGGCCTTTGTGAAGCTTGTTGACGAGACAGGTGAAATTGAATTAACTCTCTTCCCAGAAACATATGTTGAGGGATTACCACTTTTAGAAAAGAACAGTTTAGTCATCGCGGAAATCAAACGTGAAAAACGTGAAGATAACTACGACTTTATTTGTAATAAATTAGAACCACTTGAGGAATAGATTATGCCAAAGATTACAATCATTGATGGAAACTCCTTGCTCTTTAGAGCATACTTCGCTACAGCGTATCCAGGTGTGGAGATTATGCGCACACAAAACGGTACTCCTACCAACGCTATTTTTGCTTTCTCTAGCATGATTAATAAAATCCTCTCAAACGTCAAAAATGATGAAGGTATCATGGTCGCTTTTGATGCTGGTAAAGATACCTTTAGAAAAGAACAATTAGAATCCTACAAGGCTAATAGAAAACCAACACCTGAAGATTTAGTAATTCAATTCCCTATTGCTAGAGACTTTTTACGTTCTTTAGGCATTTTCCAATTTGAACAACATGGTTTTGAAGGCGATGATATTGCTGGTACTGTCGCTAAAATGGCCGCTAAAGAAGGCTATCAAGTAACTGTTTATACATCTGATAGAGACTTCCTTCAATTAGTGGACTCCAATATCACTGTTAATATCATTCGTAAAGGTATGTCAGATATCGTCGCTATGACACCAGAAACCGTTAAAGAAATGTATGGATTTGAACCAATTCAAATTATTGACTATAAAGGTTTAAGAGGTGACGCGAGTGATAACCTACCAGGTATTAAAGGAATTGGAGAAAAAACCGCTGTTCAACTCATCCAAGAATACGGTAGTTTTGATAATATTATTGCTCACGCTGGTGAGATTAAAGGTAAATTAGGCGAGAAGATTATTGCTGATCAAGATAGCGGTAGACTATCTCGTGATTTAGCCATTATTAAGACTGATGTCCCACTACCTTTTACTATTAAAGACACCATCTATCAAGGCTATGATTTTGCTTCCGTTAGTGAGTTCTGTCAAAAGTATGAACTTAAACAATTCATGTCTAAAATTGTTTCTAAATGGAAGAAAGTTGCCCTAGAACAAACTGAGATAAAAGTTGATAAAGTTAGCTCACTAAAAGGACTAATTAAGAGTCAAGAAATTGGTCTTGCTTTAGACTATGAAGATGATAACTATTCTTTAGGTCAAATATATGGTTTAGCGGTATCTTCAAACGAAGGTAATTTCTATATTGGAATTGATGATTTAAAGAACGATAAAACCGCTCTTGATTTACTCGATAATAAAGACATTAAAAAGTACTGCTATGACTATAAAGCGATTAAAGTAGCTTTAGCCAAAAACGGTATCTCAATTAAGGGTTTATATTTTGATTTATTAGTGGCGTCCTACTTAGTGGATAGCTCACTTAAAAACGATGTTGAAGCCATCATGAATATATACGGCATTGATCTATCTAGTTCGAGTGAATCGTTATCGCTTTTCTCTAACGAAGATAGTCAAAAAACAGGTAAAATCGCGTTTTTTGCCTATAAATTATATGAAAGAGTGACTGGTGAGCTTAAAAAGACTGAATCAGTTAAACTCTATGAAGATTTAGAAATTCCTCTAGTTGATACATTAGCAGATATGGAAATCGAAGGCTTCCCAATTGACGTCAAAGTCTTAGATGAATTTGGCGATGAATATAAGAAAAAGGCCAACGAATTAGCGGAAGAAATCTACGCTTTAGCGGGCACTAAATTTAATCTTGCTTCCCCTAAACAAATCGGTGAAATTTTATTCGACAAATTAGGCTTATCTGCCAATAAGAAAATGTCCACTTCTGTCGACTATTTAAAAGAGATTGAAAACGAGCATCCAATCGTTAGTAAAATCCTTGAATATCGTAAGTACTATAAGCTCATTACTACCTATGTTGAAGGCATTAAAAACCATGTCTATCCAGATGGTAAGATTTACGCCAAATTCAATCAAGCTTTGACCACTACTGGAAGGTTGTCTAGCAGTGAGCCAAACTTACAAAATATCAGTGTGCGTGATGAGGAAGGTAAGCTCATTAGAAAAGCCTTCTATTATCAAGATGAAGATTATGAGATTCTTTCACTCGACTACTCGCAAATTGAGCTCCGTGTTTTAGCTTCTTTATCTAACTGTCCAGCCTTAAAAGAAATCTTCTTATCAGGTGAAGATATTCACGCTGCTACTGCCAAAAAGATATTTAACCTTCAAGGAGAACCAACATCATCCCAGAGAAGAAAAGCTAAAACAGTTAATTTTGGTGTCGTATACGGCATCTCTGATTGGGGATTAGCAGATCAACTTGGTATTGGTCCAAAAGAGGCAGGCGCTATTATTGCTTCCTTTTATGAATCATTCCCAGAAGTTGCTACCTTCTTTAGAAATATTGTTAATGACGCAGTAAGAGATGGCTATGTCTCCACCTTATTAGGTAGAAGACGTTATCTTAGAGAATTACATGATGCCAATTATCAAGTTAGAGAATCTGCCAAAAGAGCGGCGATGAACGCGCCTGTTCAAGGTACCGCTGCGGACCTCATTAAATACGCAATGAATAAAGTCCATCAAGCTTTGCTTGATAATAACTTAGAAACTCGTATGATTTGCCAAATCCATGACGAACTTATCTTTAGAGTGCCTAAGAAAGAAAAAGACACTGCTTATAAATTAATTAAAGATATAATGGAAAATGCCTTAAGCATTGATGTTCCACTTGAAGTTGATGGAGGCTTTGGCCGCACTTGGTACGACGCTAAATAAGGATTAAAAGTATGCCAGAATTACCAGAAGTAGAAACAGTTAAAAGAGTCTTATTACCGATTGTTAAAGGTCGCACTTTTAAGGGCGTTGAAGTCTTAAGAAAAACAATTGTTAATAACTTAGAAGATGAATTCATTTCATTCATTTTGAATGAAACTGTTTTAGATATGTCTAGAATTGGTAAGTTTTTAATCTTCCATTTAACTAATGAAAAAGTCTTAATTAGTCATCTAAGAATGGAAGGTAAATATATTGAACTTTTAGAAAACGAAGATAACACGAAATATGCTCGTGTAGTTTTTCATTTAGATAATGGTCATAAACTCTGTTATGACGATTCAAGATCCTTTGGTCGTATGATTATGTCTAACGAGAAAGATTATTTAAATGAAAAAGAAATCGCTAAACTCGGACCTGAACCATTTGTGGTCAATGATGTCAAACCACTACTAGAAAAAGCTAAAAGAATTTCTCTTCCTATAAAGAGCGCACTTCTTTCTCAAGAACTCATTACTGGTTTAGGAAATATCTATGTTGATGAAGTCTTGTTCGCTAGCAAGATTCATCCTTTGACACCTGCAAAATTAATTACCAAAAATGAGTGGGAAAAGATTATCACTGAATCCAAAAGAATCTTAACTGAAGCTATTGCTGCGGGTGGCTCCACAATCAAGAGTTATCATCCAGGTAAAGACATCAACGGAGAATTCCAAACAAGATTGCTCGCTTATGGTCGAAATGGGCAAAAGTGTGTTTCATGTCACGCTTTTATGAGGTTTATTAAGGTAAATGGCCGTGGAACGACCTTCTGTCCACACTGTCAAATCAAGCGTGGAGCGCCTCAAAAAATCGCTATCGTCGGTAAGATTGCCTCTGGTAAATCCACTGTTTTAGATGAGTTCAAAAAGGCTAATGCTTGCTGTCTTTCTTCTGATGAAATCGTCCATGAACTCTACGCTAAAAAAGAAGTTCAGGAGTTAATCAAGAAGAGACTCAGAATTAAGGAAGATGGAGAGTTCATCTCTGTCCTTAGAAATCATCTCGAAAACCACAAACAAGATCTTGATAGATTAGAGAAGATTGTTCATCCACTAGTTAAAAAAGAAATTGAGAATGCTTTCAAAAAATCAAAGGCCGATTTACTCGTAGCCGAAGTTCCACTTTTGTTCAAAGCCAAGATGCAAAACATGTTTGATATCATCATCGGTGTTGATAT
>CADCJP010000035.1 GCA_902801805.1 uncultured Erysipelotrichaceae bacterium
ACGCCTTGTAAACCACGGACTTCAGTGAAGTTAATCTTGTCATATTCTTTACCAGTTAACCAGAAATAGGCTGTTCTTAAAGCGGCTTCCATAACACCACCGGTGACACCGAAGATGACACCAGCACCACTATATTCGCCTAATAAGTCATTGTCGAATTCTTCTTCTGGTAAGTTTTTCCAAGTAATACCAGCACGTTTGATCATCTTTGCTAATTCACGTGTGGTGATAACAGCATCGACATCGTTTGGCATTTCTTTTCTAGCTCTTTCATATTTCTTGGCGGTACATGGCATGACGGAGACCACAAAGATATCTTTTGGATCTAATTCATGTTGCTTGGCGAAATATGATTTGATAATTGCACCCATCATCATGTGTGGGGATTTGCATGAAGAAACATGTGGGATGACTTCTGGATAGAAGTATTCCATATAGTTAATCCAGCCTGGGGAACAGGATGTGATTTGTGGAAGTGGCGCAGTCTTTTTGGTAATTCTATCCATTAATTCATGCGCTTCTTCCATGATTGTTAAGTCGGCAGCAAAGTTGGTGTCAAAGACACGGTAGAAGCCTAATCTTCTTAAAGCAGCGACCATTTTGCCTGTACCGGTTGTACCGATTGGTTCACCGAATTCTTCAGCAATGGCGGCTCTCACCGCTGGAGCGGTTTGAACGATGACTTTCTTACCTGCTTTGAAAGCAGCGTCGACTTTAGCAATTTCTTCGTTTTCGTATAACGCACCTGTTGGACAGACGTTCACGCATTGGCCACATTGTAAGCATGGGCTTTCAGCGAAGCTTCTGTTTTGAGCTGGGGCAACGATAGCGTTGAAACCACGGTTTTCAAAACCGAGAATGGAAATGCCATGGGCTTCTTTACATCTTTCGATACAGCGGCCACATAAGATACATTTCGCAGTATTTCTGATAATACCAGGAGCAACTTCATCAACTGTCGCTGGTGTTTGTTGACCCATGTATTTCATATCACGTGCACCAACGATGTTGGCGACTTCTAATAATTCACATTTGCCTTGTTTTGGGCATTGTAAACAGTTCTTTTGGTGGTTGGAAAGGATTAATTCCACAGAAGCACGTCTGGCTTCGACGGCTTTTTGGGAGTTGGTAATGATTTCCATACCTTCGTTAACTGGATAGACGCAGGAGGCGACTAAACCACGAGCACCGACAACTTCAACTAAACAAACACGGCAAGAGGCTAAAGAGCATTTGCCTTTGTTGAAGGCGCAGAGAGATGGAATGACGTAACCACATTTTCTTGCAGCTTCTAAAACTGTAAGACCGGATTCAACTTGGTATGGTTGACCATTAATTTTGATATTAACTAATGCCATGGTTATTTCCTCCTATCTCTTGGTGATTGCACCAATACGGCAACCACTTAAACATGAACCACACTTGACACATTTCTTTGGATCAATGACGTGGGCAAATTTACCTGGGTTAACATTACCATTTGGTAAGTGAGCAGGTTCTGTACCAGGAGCGATAGCGCCAACTGGACAGTTTCTCATACAGAGACCACAACCGATACATTTATTTGGAAGAATGTAGTATTCCATCATGTTCTTACAAACGTGAGCTGGACACTTGTGATCAACAACGTGAGCTTCGTATTCTTCTGGGAAAGCTTTAATTGTGGAGAGAATTGGGTTTGTGGCGGTTTGACCTAACGCACATAAGGAGTTATTTCTAATAACGTTACTTAATTCCTTAAGGTCTTCTAAGTCTTTTGGTTCACCTTTACCATCACAAATCTTGGTTAAGATGTCTAAGCATCTCTTTGTACCGATACGGCATGGGGAACATTTACCACATGATTCGTCGCAGATAAATGTCATATAGAATTTAGCGACGTCGACCATACAGTTGTCTTCGTCCATGACGATGGCACCACCGGAACCCATCATACTACCAGCAGCGACTAAGCTACCGAAGTCGATTGGTGTATCTAAGTCTTTTTCGGTTAAGCAGCCACCGGAAGGACCACCAGTTTGAATGGCTTTGAATTTCTTTCCGCCTGGGATACCACCACCGATATCATAGATTAATTGTCTTAATGTTGTGCCCATTGGAACTTCGACAAGACCAACGTTATTGACTTTACCACCGAGAGCAAAGACCTTTGTACCTTTGGTGTCATCTGTACCAATAGCAGCAAATTTTTCCCAACCTTCTCTTAAGATGTAAGGAACACAAGCTAAGGTTTCGACGTTATTAACGACGGATGGGCAACCCCATAAACCTTTAACTGCTGGGAATGGAGGACGAGGACGTGGCATACCACGTTTACCTTCGATGGAGTTAATTAAGGCTGTTTCTTCACCACAGACGAAGGCACCAGCACCTAATCTAATATGACAACGGAATGAGAAGTCTGTACCTAAGATGTGATCACCTAAGATACCAATTTCTTCTAATTCTTTAATTGCTTTCGCTAAACGTTTAACAGCGATTGGGTATTCCGCACGGACATAGAAGTAACCGTTTTGAGCGCCGATAGCGTAACCGGCGATCATCATACCTTCAATAACTGCACATGGGTTACCTTCAATAATGGAACGGTCCATGAAGGCACCTGGGTCACCTTCGTCACCATTACAGATCATGTATTTTGGACCGTCTGTTTTTGGAACGAATGACCATTTACGGCCAGTTGGGAAGCCTGCGCCACCACGACCACGTAAGCCGGATTTTAAGACTTCGTCAATGACTTCTTCACGGCTCATATGTAAGGCTCTATTTAAACCTTGGAATGCACCGTTACCAATGGCTTCATCAACATCTTCTGGGTTGATTTCACCATTACCGTGTAAAGCGATATCTCTTCTTTGTAATTTGTAGAAGTTGATGTCGTGTTGTTTTTGAACGTGTTCTTTTGTTTGTGGATCAACGAAGAGTAAACGGGTGACGACTTCGTTGTTCTTAATGTCTTTTTCGAATAATTCTTCAACGTCGCTTGGTTTAACTTTAACGTAGAGAGTTTCTTCTGGGAAAACTTTCACGAAAGGACCTTGGGAACAGAAGCCGAAGCAACCGACGATGTTCGCAGTAACTTTATCTTCTAAACCGTTAGCTTTAATTAATTCGTTGAACTTATCGATAATTTCTTGTGAATTTGCGGATAAGCAGCCTGTACCACCACAGACAACAATTGCTTTGTGTCCTGGTTCGCAGTGGAATTTCTTTTGTAAGCAAGCTCCGCACTTTTCAAATCTCGCTTGGAGTTCTTTTTCAGTTTTGATTTGTTCCATACTTAGTTAGCCTCCCTTGCGCGATATTCTTCGATAATGTTTTTGACGTTATCAACTTTGACTTGTGGGTAAACTTTACCATTGATGCTCACAGCTGGAGCAACAGCACATGCACCGATGCAACGGAGCAAGTCTAATGTGAATAAACCGTCTGGTGTTGTTTCACCTGGTTTAATACCTAATAATTCGCCAAACTTGTCACATACTAATTGACTGCCTTTGACGTAGCAAGCAGTACCTAAACAGACACCAATGACATATTTGCCCTTTGGGACCATTGAGAAGAACGAATAGAAAGTCACAACACCATAGATGTCACTGACTGGTACACCAGTTAATTCAGAGACGAGTTCTTGGACTTCGAGAGGAATATAGCCGTATTCCTTTTGAATGTCTTCAAGAATCATCATGGTTGGAGTTGGCTCATCTTTATAGCGTTCCACTATTTCGGTAATTTGTTTTACAGCTTGTGGTTGTAATTTTGCCATAATAGCCTCCTAATGATTACATAAAGTAATTCAGCGATATTATTTTACGCGTACGAGGGTGTGTTATCAATAAGAAAAAACGGAATTGTTTATTAAATAAAAAGTTAGGTGATACTAACAAGCATTTTTGTTAACATCAAGCCTAACTTTTATTAGTTGTTAATCAATTAATTGCCTTTGTAAGCATCGACCAAGATTTTCTTCATATCTTCGACGATTGGCATACGTGGGTTGGCTGGTGAGCATTGATCTTCGTACGCTAAGGTGGCGACTTCATCAAGTTTAGCCATCCAAGCCTTTTCATCGATACCACAAGCTTGGAAGTTTGGATCTAAGCCACATTCTCTAATTAAGGCAAGAACGGCTTTAGCTAAGGATTCGACACCTTCTTCTGGTGTCTTGGCTTTAAGACCCAATAAACCAGCAATTTCTTGATATTTCTTATCAGCGTTATAGTGGTTATATTTTGGCCAGACACTTAACTTGGTTGGCACTTGTCCGTTGTAGCGGATGACGTGTGGGAGCAAGATGGCGCAAGCATAACCGTGTACGACGTGGAATTCAGCGCCTACTTTATGGGCGAGTGAGTGTGTCATACCTAAGAATGCGTTAGCAAATGCCATGCCTGCGATAGTCGCAGCGTTGTGCATTTTTTCTCTCGCTTCAAGGTCATTTGGACCATTCTTAACCGCACGTGGTAAATACTCAAATACTAGTTGAATTGCTTTTAAGCAAAGACCATCAGTAAAGTCGTTAGCCATGACGGAAACATAAGCTTCAATTGCATGGGTTAAAACGTCTAAACCAGTCATCGCTGTTGCAGACTTTGGAAGGTGAGTTGTGAACTCTGGATCAACGATGGCGATTGTTGGAGTTAATGAGTAGTCGGTTAATGGGTATTTCTTATTATTTGCTTTATCAGAAATAACCGCGAATGGGGTCACTTCACTACCGGTACCTGAGGTAGTTGGGATACAAATTAAACGAGATTTTTTACCAAGTTCTGGGTATTTGAAAGCTCTCTTTCTAATATCCATGAATTTTTGTTTTAAGTCATCGAAATTAACTTCTGGGTGTTCGTAGAACAACCACATACCTTTAGCGGCGTCCATGACGGAACCACCACCTAACGCAATGATGGTATCAGGTTCAAATTGTTTCATCATATCCGCACCTTTACGGACGTTGGAAATATCTGGATCTGGTTCAACACCACTACAGATTTGCATAATTGGTCTTTCATTTCTTTGGTTGAGCATTTCTTCAATCTTGCTCAAGAAGCCTAATTCAATCATCATCTTATCGGTGACGATGAAGACTTTATGCATTTCTTTACAGTCTTTTAAATATTGAATGGAATTGCGTTCGAAATAAATCTTCGCAGGAACTTTGAACCATTGCATAGTATTTCTCCTTTTACCAACTTGTTTGATATTGAGTAAGTTAACCGCACTGATGTTGCCACCAATGGAGTTATGGCCATATGAGCCACAACCAAGTGTTAATGATGGTAGGAATGAGTTATAAACATTACCGATACCACCAAAGGTAGATGGAGAGTTCCAAATAATACGAATAGCTTTAACGAGTTCACCGAAATCATCGGCCATTTTTTGTTCTTTGCAGTGGATCGCAGCACTATGACCTAAGCCGTTAAATTCCACCATTTCTTTAGCTTTTTCAAAGCCTTCTTTTTCATCCTTCACACAGAAATAAGCGAGGACGGGTGATAGTTTCTCTCTGGAAATTGGTTCTTTTGGTCCGACTTCTTGACAGAAAACACCAAGGATAGAAGTGTCTTCTGGAACATCAAATCCAGCTTGTTTGGCAATCCAGTGAGCGGATTGACCAACGATGTCTGGATTGAGTTTTGCGAGCTCGACATCTTTGTCTCCTTCAGCATAACCAAACATATATCTGGAGAGCTTAATCTTCTCTTCTTTGTTAACAAAATAAACTTTGAAACGTTTGAATAATTCAATTGATTCATCCCAAATATCTTGGTCGATAATGGCAGCTTGTTCAGAAGCACAAATCATACCGTTATCGAATGATTTAGATAAGACGATATCATTGACTGCTTGTTCAACGTCACATGATTTATTCATATAAGCAGGAACGTTACCCGCACCAACACCCATGGCTGGTTTACCACAACTATAAGCGGCTTTAACCATGGCGTTACCACCTGTTGCTAAGATGGTCGCAACATCTGGGTGATTCATTAATGTGTGGGTGGCATCCATACTTGGATGTTCAATCCATTGAATACAGTTCTTTGGTGCGCCCGCAGCTTCCGCGACTTCTTTCATTAAGACAGCGGCTTGTTTACTACTTTGTTGTGCGCTTGGGTGGAATGCAAAGATAATTGGGTTTCTTGTCTTCAAACAAATCAAAGATTTGAAGATAACTGTACTTGTTGGGTTTGTAACTGGGGTAATACCACAGATGACACCAACTGGTTCAGCGATCTTTGTGATACCAGTAACTGGGTCATTATCCACAACACCAACAGTTCTTAATGAGCGCATATTGTTTTGCACGTATTCGCAAGCGAATAAGTTCTTTGTGGCTTTGTCTTCGAAGACACCACGATGAGTTTCATCGATTGCGGCTTTGGCTAATGTACCATGATGATCTAAGCCCGCGACACAACATTTAGCGACGATGTAGTCAATTTGTTCTTGATTGAGATGTTCAAACTCTTCAAGAGCCTTGACACCTTTAGCCACTAAATCGTTAATTTCCTTTGTCACTTCTGGGGCTACTACTTTTTCTTCAGGCATAATTCTTTTGCCTCCCTATTTTTTATTAATGCGATGGAAGAAGACCGCTAGCGAACGGGCTAAATCCATGTTTTCAACGATGATGTTATCTGGATGTTCAAGATGTAATGGAACAAAGTTCCAAATGGCTTTAATACCACTGTTAATTAACTTATTAACAATTTCTTGTGTGACTTCTTTAGGCGTGGTCACAATAGCGACCTCAACGCCTAATTCCTTAATCTTATTATCTAAATTAAAAATAGAATAAATTGGTTTACCATCAATTGTTTCGCCAGTGACTGAAGGATCAATATCAAAGCCAGCAACAATATCTAATCCATAGTCATCAAAACCTTTGAATGATAATAATGCACTGCCTAAATGACCAACACCCACTAAGATGGCTTTATTGAGTTGGTTATAACCAAGATATTCTTTTAGATGATTGATTAAGGTATCAACATCTCTGGAACAACCAGGTTTAGAGCTATGAGGAGAAACAATTTGTAAGTCCTTTCTCACTTGTTCCTCACTAACACCTAAATTCTCCGCTAATACACGGGAATTAACTTTGTTAATACCGCTATTTCTTAAAGACAATAAAACGTTTAAGTAGACGGGGTATCTTTCAATTTGTTTTAACGAGACTTTAGTTTTCATACTCTAGTTCGGTATTTTTTTACCAATCTTTTTATACCCTCTTTTATATGGGAATTCAATATTTTTTTACCGAAGTATATCGTAATTACTATATTTGTTGCATAGCAACAAAAAAGCAGTGATTTTCTCACTGCTATTTCTTGTATTTATATTACCAAGGCCTATAAACTGTCCAAATAGGATCAACATTTGGATCTGGTAAGAGGTTATGCTTTTTCAAGTATTTCATCCTCCTAACATATAAGATCCAGCAAACTGTCGCTTTTATGTAATAACCAATGTTGATTAAAGAGATGCCTAGAAGAATAATCAAGAGAACATAGAAATTGCTAATCATGATAAATTGCACAGCCCAAATATAGAATGGCACCATTAAGACGTGGAGAATCACAAGCAAAATGGTCGCTCTGATGAATTCACCTAAAGAGTAAAATCTATAGAAGTGGTCTGAAATTAAGTGCAAAACTTTCATAGGGAGCCTCTTTTGTGGTAGATTATAATATTTTTTCTAGATTTAATGCAATCTTTTTTTGTAATTAGACTATTAAAAAAGCGAGCTCATTGACTCGCTTATTAGTGATAAATTTTGATATAGTGCATGCGTAACAGAATTATACCAAGGATAATTAAGGCTGTACTGATGAAGAAGCCAATTCCTGAGCCTCTTTTAGTGTTTCTTCCTCTCGTAAAGATAGCAATTAGAACACCAACGACATTGAAGAAGAGGCCTAATAATATACCACCAATCCATGATCCTTCAGGTATTTGAATTGGTTCGTATTCGGCTTCGAAATCTGGTTCACCCGCTAAGTCGGGGTTATGAACC
>CADCJP010000036.1:0-7823 GCA_902801805.1 uncultured Erysipelotrichaceae bacterium
AGATAATTCTTTTAAGATACGATAAGCATCTTTTGGATCTTTTGGTTTGCCAATTATTTCATTTCCTAAAACCACAACTGTGTCTGCGGCGATGACTAAATCATCTTGATGGTTATCGGAGACCGCTAAACATTTACGTAAAGAGATGTCTTTAACGATATCTTTAACATCGCTATATTTCTTAAAAGATAAAGATTCATCAATATCACTGACGATAATAGAAAAAGAAGAAGAAATCTCCTTTTTCATTAATTCTTTTCTTCTTGGTGATGCACTCGCTAAAATAATCATCTTAATTCTTTGTAAGAATTACTGGGATAACCATTGGATGAGAACGTGTGAGTTCGTATAAGAAGTTACCAGTAATATCTTTGATGATCGCTTTAAGTTCGGCAAAGCTTGTCTTGGTTAAGAGCTTTTCTTTAACACCCTTTTCGACAAGTTTAATACAAGCGTTCACATTACGTTTACTATGAGAAGCCACAACACCCTTAAGGACAAAGACTGGTGTATCAATGAGTTGGTTATTGTGTGAATCAATAGTGATAGTGACCACGACCATACCATCATCAGTTAAGATACGACGGTCCGCCATAACAGCGTCAGCTAAACCTTTAATGTCTTTACCATCGATATAGGTGTTACCGTGTTCCACTTGGAAACCTCGAGAAATCTTACCTCTAGAAAGAGTTAAGCAGTCCCCGTTATCTAAAACAAAGCAGTTTTCCGCTGGAACACCAACTTCGCTAGCAATCTTCGCGTGGATTAAAAGCATTCTATATTCACCATGCATTGGCATGAAATATTTAGGTTTAAATAGTTTTAAGACAAGTCTTAATTCTTGTTTTGATGGGTGACCAGAGGAGTGGATGTCATTAAGAATGGAGTTAGTGACAACATCCGCACCGCAACGTGTTAATTGGTTAACAACGTGGTCAATCATAATGCCATTCCCTGGAATTGCGGAACTAGAGAAGACAACAGTGTCTCCTGGAGAGATGTGAACATCTTTATGTTCCCCGTTAGCAATTCTACTTAACGCGGCCATTGGTTCACCTTGTGAACCGGTACAAATAATAACGATTTGATTACTCTTGAAGTTCTTAATTTCTTCAGGATTAATAATCATGTCATCTTTAATCTTGATATAACCATATCCACGTGAGATATCCATGGCTTTCTCCATGGAACGACCAATAATGACGATTTTACGTTCATATTTAGCCGCGACTTCGCAGATTTGTTGAATACGAGAAATATTGGAAGAGAATGTGGAAACGATTAATCGACCAGCGGCTTTAGAGAAAACATCATCGATAGCGTCTAAAACGTTCTTTTCACTTGGTGTATAGCCTTCGTTTTCCGCGTTAGTGGAGTCACTAAGCAATAAATCAACACCCTCTTGGCCTAATTTTGCCATTTTGGTTAAGTTAATATCTGGACCAATTGGTGTTAAGTCCACTTTAAAGTCACCAGTGGAAACGATTCTACCTTCAGGAGTATCAACAACCACACCAAAGGAATCTGGGATGGAGTGGGTCACTCTAAAGAAGCTAATCTTGAATGAATCGACTTTAACGACTGTATCGTCAGTATATTCAATAAGTGGTGAACGATCAGACATGCGGTTTTCTTCCATTTTGTTTCTGATTAAAGCCGCTGCTAGTCTAGGTGCGTAAATCACTGGAATATTTAAACTTTGGATTAAGAAAGGAATACCACCGATATGGTCTTCGTGACCATGTGTGATAAATAAAGCCTTTACTTTATTACGGTTATTTTTTAAATGTGTAAAATCTGGGACGACATAGTCGATACCAGGAAATTCAACACCAGGAAAACGTACGCCACAGTCAATGATGACGATTGTTTCTTCGTTTTCGATGCAGTACATGTTTTTACCAACCTCGCCTAAACCACCGAGGGCATAAACAGAAATGGGCATAGAAAGTGTATTAGCCATAGTGTCTCCTTTCATTATTTATGTGAGAATTCTTTATTAATTATAGCAAAAATTAATAAATTATATAAGTTCTTCATTCATGAGCTGCGTATTTGGTTTATTTTTATCAATACGGTCATAGAAGAAGAGACCATCTAAATGGTCATACTCATGTTGTAATACGATGGCATCGAAGCCTCTAGCAGTGATAACGACATCCTTATCTCTAAGAGCGTCATAAGCCTGCATTTTGATCTTGTAGTAGCGGTGGGCGTAGCCTTTATGTTCTTCGTCCACGGATAAACAGCCTTCCCCGTCTTTTAAAGCACACTTACGAACGGAGTACTCAATAATCTTTGGATTCACTAATTGATATTGGACAAGATCTTCACCTTCTCCATAATAAATAACAAACATTCTTTTGAGTAATCCGATTTGAATAGCCGCTAAACCAATACCAGCTCTGATATTATGCTTAGTCGCGTATTCTTCATCTTGCGATAACTTTAAGTATTCAAGCATCGCATCTAAAGTCTCTTTATCTTCCTTACTTAATGGAAGCTCTACTGGGAGAGACTTTTTCTTCATAATTGGGTTGCTGTCTTTAACAATTCTGAGCTTCATGAGCATATACTATCACATTTATCGACATAAATAAAGTTTATGTCAAATGAAAAATTGTGTATAATCAAAGCATGGCAAATGACATTTATTATCTCGCTAGTGAATTAAAAGAAATGCTGGATAATGACGAAAGAATTATCCTTTTAAATAAACTCGAAAAAGAACTCAATAATAACGAAGAAGTGATGGCCCTTTCCTATCAAAAAGATGTCGCTGTTTCTTCTTATAGCGACGCTTTAAATCACTACGCAAAAGATAGTGAAGAATTAAAGAAATATCAACGTGAATTACACCTCAAAAAAGAAGCCTTAGACAACCATCCATTAGTGAGGTCTTATCTTAAAGCTTATAGTGAAGTTCGTGACTTAATGTTTGAGCTTAATGAGATACTATTTAAAGACTTGTCTTTACATTTAAAAGAAAAGGGGCACAAATAATGCGTATCGTCGGAGGAAAATACCGTCATCGTTTAATCACTTATCCCGATGATATGGAACATACTAGACCAACGAAAGATAGGATTAGAGAAGCCATCTTTTCTGCGTTAGGCGATATCACTGATTTTCATACTTTAGATTTATACGCTGGAAGTGGGGCAATGGGCTTAGAAGCACTTTCAAGAGGAGCTAATAAATGTGCCTTCGTCGATGTTTCTCCAATCGCCATTAAAACCACAAAAGGCAATCTTGATAATCTTAAGATTACTCCAGAACAATATATATTAATTAAGGATAAAGATATAAACGCGTTAGAGAGATTCAAAACTCTTAATGAAAAGTTTGATTTAGTTTTCCTTGATCCACCTTATGAACAAGGTCAATATCAACAAATCGTTGATTTATTAATTAGTAAAGAATTATTAAACGAACATGCGGTTATCGTTATTGAGGCCAACCGTGATGTGAACTTAGAAAATATTGAATATATAAAGAAGAAAGACTACCATTATGGAGAAATCAAAGTCTTCATCTATTGGAGGTAACAAATGAAAATCGCCATCTACCCAGGAAGCTTCGATCCAATTACCAACGGACACTTAGAAATCTTAAAAAGAGCGCTTAATATCTTTGATAAAGTGATTATGCTTGTCGCTGTTAACGACGCTAAGAAATCACGCTTTTCAGTCGAAGAAAGAGTAGCGATGATTAAGGAAGCCGTTGAAGGTGATTCACGTGTTACGGTTGACAGCTATGACGGTTTGACCGTTGAATATGCAAAAAGCCATAACGCACAACACTTAATCCGTGGTCTAAGAGCGGTGACTGATTTTGAATATGAATTCTCCTTAGCGTCCGCTAATGATTTCATTGATTCATCAATTGATACGGTCTTCTTAATGAGCAAAGCGGAAAAGTCCTTCATCAATTCCTCGATGATTATGGAACTATATCAAAGTGGTGTGGATGTTTCTAGCCTTGTTCCAGCGTCTGTTATCAAAAGATTAAAATAGTTTATTTTAAGTAGATTAATGACACCAGTCTTCCCACTGGTGTTTTCTTATAGGCTGAATAAAATCTCTCGTCAGTAAATGTATCTAGACGATCGTCTTTGATTTGTGAATCATCTGCACCTAAAGAATAGAGATCCATTCTATTGGCGTAGCCATTATCAAATTCTTCATCTTTAATCGCGTCTTTAAAGCCTGCCTCTAAGATGGTTTGTCTAGTTTCTTCATCAATCTTAAAAGACTCTTTTTGACGGAACGGACCAATATAGAATTTAAAATCTTTAATATCTAATTGTTCTTTATTAAGAATTTCATTAATAACTTTATAAGCAACGTGCTTCATTGTGCCCTTAAATCCTGCGTGAATAATACCGACGAGATTTACTTTTTCATTAATAAAGAAGATAGGGACACAATCAGCATGGAAAATGCATAAAGGAATATTTCTTTCATATGTATATAAGGCATCGCAGTCTAAACCATCTTCAAAGCTATCTTTACCTTTACCCATTTCTTTTAAAGAAACATACATCACTTTATCACTATGATGTTGATGGACATAAGTAAAGCGTTCGATAGGTTGATTAAGAAGACTCGCTAAATGTAAGCGTCTTTCTTTAACACCTTCACCGTTATCTACTTGATATGCAAGATTACCTAATTTAGTAGTGGTGGTAATGCTTAAACATTTTTGACTAAGAGGAAAACTAATATACATACATTAATGATATCAGAGAAAAGAAAAAACCGCATCAGCGGTTAGTTCTTAAGCACTTTACCGAATAAATCGGTGTGTGACCAACATTTCTTCAATGTACGGGCTCTTTCTAAATCGGAAGAACCATCGACTGTGAAGATGACATCACTTAAGCCTTTAACTTTTTGATTGGCAAGAGCGATACCGTTCTTTTCGCAATCAGCAGTGAAGTCGAAGTACATAAGTAATGGTGTGTTGATTGGGCAAGTATCTAAGCTATCAGATGTGAAATTGCTTTCATAGTTGCTGACGCTGTAGTTCTTGTTCATAGCGTAGTAGGTTTTTGGTAAGTATGTACCATCAACTAAGTTTTCAAATAAACTGTAGTGGTTTAACCAAACCTTATCGAATAAGTTGACTTCTTCGTTATCGATTGTTTCTTTTGTATCTGTGTAGATAGTCCAGAGTTTGAAGTCACCTGCTAAAGCATCTTTCTTATCACCAACGAATTCTTTATCGTTGTTTTTCCATTTTTCTTGGAATGTCTTTAAGCCGCCATATAAATCGTTGCAGCTGCTGTCATCTTTAACGAAGGCAACGAAGAATCTTTCGCCTCTCTTATCGGCTTTGAGTTTTTCAACATCGCCGTTTTCGATATATGTGAAGAACTTGTCAACTTCGGAACCAGCATTATTGGAATCGAATTTATTAGCGTTCTTTAAACTTAATTGACTCTTAGCGAAATATTTATTTGCGTCATCGCTGGAATCGAACCAACCCTTAACACCATCAATGATGTGTGGGATAGCAAAGATAACTGCGAAGATAGCACCGACGATCAACAAAGGTTGAATCCATGCTGTTTCTTTAATCCAACGGCCGATTCTCGCAAAAAATCCACCGATTGCTCTTAATACTACCATGTTTTAAGCCTCCTATATTTACATATAGCGTGATAATCTTACCACTTGAAAATTTTAAATTCAATAACAATTGTACCAATTGTATCTTACATACGCCCATCCGAGACGAGCAACGTTTCTCATTATACTAGAAAAAAACTTCTAAACAATCATATTTTGTTGTTTTTTGTAAAACAAGGTATACAATAATGCCGTGATTAAATCTAAGTGGACTCGTTTTAAAAAACAAATCGACAACTTCTTGTTCGATCATTACATTATCAAAACTGTACTTGAGTACATACGTGGTTTCTTTATTGCCGCTATTGCCGCAGTAGTGTTCGCTTTTGGTTTCTCATGCTTTATTTCACCTTCTACAAAAGGTGGCTTTGTTTTAGCCACTGGTGGTGTATCTGGTGTTTCTCAAATCATCGCATGGATTATTGAAACAATACGTGGTGAACCAGTTGGTAACAACTTAATTCAATCTATTGGTTACACATTATTGAATGTCCCATTACTAATCTTTAGCTTTTTCAAACTTGGTAAACGTTTTACCATCTTCACATTAGTTAATGTTGTACTTTCATCAGTGTTTATCTCTTTATTCTCTACCGCACACGTAGGTGAACAAGTTGCAAATTTTACTTTCCCAGATGGCGCTCAACCACTCGAACCTGTGATTGTGCGTGTCGTATTCGGAGGTATTACCACAGGCCTTGCCAGTGCGTTCGCATTTTTAGGCGGTATTTCTTGCGGTGGTATTGATGTTATCGCGTGCTATATTGGTGCGAGAAAATCCACACAAATCGGTAGATATGGCGTGATGATTAATGGTGTGATTGTTATAACCTACGGTTTCTTAAAAGCTGTTGATAACAATTTCAACTTTATTTATTCCTTATATTCTATTATCTTCTCTATTATTTATTTATTTGAAGTCGGCCTCATTATTGATGCAATCAACTTAAGAAATAAGAAAATGCTTGTCCAAATCATTACTAGCAAAGTCCATATGCCAGAAATCATTATTGCTAACTTCCCACACTCTGCAACAATAATTAATGGACATGGTGCTTATTCTGGCGCTGATAAGATTATTCTTTGGATGGCGGTCTCCTCTTCTGAAGTGCGTAAAGTTGTTAACGTCGCTAAGAAGGTTGATGAACACGTCTTCATCGGTGTTACTTCGTTAAAGCAAGTGTATGGTAACTTCTATATCAAGCCACTTGAATAATTAACCTCAAAAAAGATAAAAGCCTAGTCAGTTCGCTAGGCTTTTTTGTTTGCTTCTGGCGGAAGAACAGGGATTCGAACCCTGGCAAGGCTTGCACCTTCTAACGGTTTTCGAAACCGCCCCCTTCAACCACTTGGGTATTCCTCCGTGCAAGTTATTATAGCATTTATTCGGCTAATTGGAACTTTATTAAATTGAATTTGGACATCTAGTCAAATTCATGCGGACAAAGTATAATAGACTGGTATGGAATGGTTCAATTTTAACAACACACCATTTAAAGCCTTCTTCATCATAATGATGTTGGTGCTTTTATTTATCACATTTTTAGTGCTCACTTATATACTTTTTGGCAGAAGGGATCAAAGCTATGATAAACGCATCAAAGCGGAATCCACAACACTAAGAATTTACATCATTGATGTAAAGAATAACAAAGTTACCTATTTCAATCGTTCTGATTTAAAGGGCAAGAAAGAAATAGACATGACCGCTTTCTATTCTCACTTCCACGTTAATGATGTTGATAAAATCAAATCCTGGGTCTTCAGTATTTGTACTGACTACAAAAACGCTGATAACTATTTAGAAGCAGACGTGGTTATTAACCATGGACGTAGTACATATTTCTCTTTATTAAAACTACAAAAGTACGATCCAAATGAAGGTATCATCCACTTAGAATCCTTCATTCTTAAATACATCACTCCAAATAACTCCACCTCTAAAAAGAAGAAAAAATCTCCATTTATCGGTGTGGTTAAAAGAAGCACAATGGAATCCTTAATCCTTAAAGAAAAGAGCTTAAAGGGTTTCACTTTCGCTATCCGTTTCTATTATATTAGACAAAAATTCTTATCAAATGATAAGATTGAACGCTATATGATCGTGACATTAAAGAATGTCATTTATCCATATGCCTCTAATCCAAGAGTGTCTCGTCAAATCATTGATGGTGGTGAAAACGAATTATT
>CADCJP010000036.1:7880-9219 GCA_902801805.1 uncultured Erysipelotrichaceae bacterium
AAAAAGTGTATTGGTGTTAACGGTTTCTCTGATTCAATTAACTTCTCCATTGGTGTTGTAGAAAACGCTCAATACTATCAAGACTTTGATTCTATGGTGGTCAAAGCTCAAGAAGCTTGTATGTCCGCGCAACATAACGGACAAGAAATTTTGCTTTACCAAAAGCAAGCTGCGCCACTTATTGAACTTGATCGCTATCGTGAAGAGGTGGAAAACCTCATGAAACCAAACAGCTTGCGTTACTTATTTAGACCAATCTTTGATGTCAATAAACGTAAGACTATCGGTTACTTCGAATACATTAAAGCTTATGATTCCCCATTTGCCTCATTTGCAGAAATGAGTAAATATGCGGCAAAGGTGGATATGAATAAACAGTTCTTTGCGATGATTTCTCGTTATGTCATTCCTAAGTTCGCCAGTGAAAAGCAATCTGATGACTTAAGACTATTCATGCTTGTCTCCTTACAAGACATTGAACATATGTACGAGATTCTTTCACAAATCCCTCAATCAAAATTAATTCACTTAGTCTTAGTGTTCAACGAGCAAGAAATTAACGAGAACGCTTCTAACCTTGAATTACTTAATGATTCATTAAAGAAATTAAGAAGCGGCCA
This sequence comes from uncultured Erysipelotrichaceae bacterium, assembly GCA_902801805.1. The sequence continues at coordinate 8,501 of CADCJP010000036.1, forward strand.
CTTTGAACTTGCGATGTTAATGAAGGATAAAAACTTGCTCTTAGATCCAAGTGTTTATTACAACTTTGACTACTTCGTCGCTGGTTCGATGATGATTGGTGAAATTAAGAAGAATAATCGTGTACGATTATCCATTCACTCTCTTATCGAATCATTGCTTAAGTACCATCGACCTATTATCGCCACCGATTTAGAAGGTTGGCAATCAATAGAACTGATTATTAAATCAGGTGTGAGTATCGTTTCTTCTGAAACAATCTCTTCCAGTAACGATATGCTCTTACCATTAGAAAAGAAGAAGATTGAAAAACTTATAACTATGGATGATTCAAATCATCAGAGAGGATAAAATTATGGCTCAAAATAACCAAGTTAAAAATGATGCAATTACTCGTCAAGAAGACGATTTTGCCCAGTGGTATACTGATGTCTGTCGTAAGGCAGAATTAATGGATTATTCTTCCGTTAAAGGATTTATCATTTATCGTCCTTATGGCTACGCTATTTGGGAAGAAATCCAAAACTATTTAAATAAAAGATTTAAGGAAACAGGACATCAAAACGTCTATATGCCAACTGTTATCCCAGAATCTTTATTACAAAAAGAAAAAGATCACATTGAAGGCTTTGCCCCAGAATGTTTAATTGCTGATATCGGTGGTGGTCAAAAGATTGATGACCCATTAATCATTAGACCAACCAGTGAAACATTATTCTGC
>CADCJP010000037.1 GCA_902801805.1 uncultured Erysipelotrichaceae bacterium
ACACACTCCTCTATGAGGCAACAAACATCAAAAGAGGAAAACCAGCTATTTATGGCGGACAAACTCCTACCAGACCAGAAACTGATGAATACAAATATGAATTTATCGGATGGGATAAGAATCTATCCGCGATTTATTCTGATTTAGCAGTTTACGCTCAATACAACGCCATTAAGAAAGCAGAACCATCCATTCCTGAAAATCCAAGCATGGCTGTACAAGGATATCAGGCTGTTCAAAATGCCAACGGCATGGATCTTGCATTCGCTGGTATATTTGAAGATAAATATTACGCTTATTTCTTCGACTTAGGCGTAGTTAAAACGACACCTATTTATTCTTCAAACTCCATAACTTATTTAAATATTGACTTTGGTGTGACATTCCATTTTGAAGAATTCACTTCCGAAACATTGACAGAGTCGATGTCTACTGCAACACAAACTATTCATACAAGCTCAGATACCAAAGGTTTTACCATTGAACCTGAAGTAGGAGTGTTCGGTATTTCTATCAAAGCAGGATCAGGTGATTTCCATTGGACTCACGAAGATACCACATCCGTAGAAAAATCAGAAAGTAATGAAAGGTCATACACAAAGTCATATGGCAAAGGTTATGACTTTACCATCGATTTGTCAGAGGAAAAAGGCTTTAAACGTGGATATTCATATCGTGTTTCGTTCTTTGAAACTGTTAGATGCTATGGTGTTCTAGTCTATGACTTTGAAGAAGATAAGTATTCTTATTTCTACGAAACATTGTTGGATTCAGCAACACAAAATATGATTCTTGAAGAATCCGACAACACTGACGGCGAATTTAATTATGAAATTAACTCGAACCTAGAATTATAACCAAAACGGTACTGATGCCCTCATCAACATCTATCTTGATTATAAAGGTGCCTACATGGGAACAAGACCTAATGTTCCAGTAAAAGGCGATAAAGTCTTCCTTGGCTATTTCTCACAACGTGAATTAGGTCAAGGCGATTGCTACATTGACGCAAATATGAAAGTAGTGAAAAAAGCCGAACAAAACATGACATTATTTGCTCATTGGTCTGATCCAGCTCATTCAGTCACTAACCACGAAAATGGTGCGGATAATACTTACAAATCTAAAGGTAATGATGAAGGCGATTGGAATGGTCTCTGGAAAGGTGAAAGCAAAGCTTTCGCATCAGGATTCAAGACCAGCGAAGTAGCAGATGCTATCAAAGGTGGTTACAAATACGTTCAAGCTAGAATCAAAATGGATGTCTACGAACAAACAGATGGCTGGGAGTGGATGGCATTCAGGACGAGAAAGAACGATGTATTCAACGGTGACATACAAGTTTTCAAAATCAGTGTCGCCTCTAAATCTTGGAAATCGGTAATCTTTAATTTCACATTTGATGCTAGATTTTTAACTGATAGTAGCATTACATACCAATTAGAGTATGGTGTCTCTGGAAACGGCAACAATGAATGGAAGAGAGGCAACACAGTTACCGACTTGACATTGACAAAAGAAGCCATAGCCCCTTACGCTGAAAACATCGTTGAAGGTGGCCCTTACAGCCTATAGTGTTTAACTAATTAAACAAATACCCCTTAACTTTTTTGAGATAAGGGGTATTATTTTATTTATGACTTTGAGTATTTTACTTTCGATATTCTTTCTAGGCATTGGTCTATCAATGGATGCGTTTTCTGTAGCGCTTACTGACGGACTAACATATGTCGATATTAATAAAAAGAGATCATTCTTTATTGCGGGCACCTTTGGTGTCATGCAAGCTTTAATGCCTTTAACTGGCTTCTGGCTTGTCGAATTAATCGAAACTATAGCAGGAAACGTTGCTGGCGAAAAAGCCGGTCAAATCGCCTCTTTAGTGGTGGTTTGGTTAGCCTTTGTCCTTTTACTCTATCTCGGAATCAAGATGTTAGTGGAATCCATTAAAGAAATGAAGAAACCTCTTGAAGAAAAATGTGAAAGAAAGTTCTCTATTAAAGAAGTCTTGTTCTATGGCTTTGCCACCGCAGTGGATGCACTTGCCGCTGGTGTCGTCCTTCACGCTGGATTATCCACAACTTCCACTGTGTGGTTACACGTTAGTATTATTCTTTGCTTAACATTTATCATTTCTCTCATTGGTTTATTCCTTGGAAAACAAATCATGAGATTACTTAAAGGCAAATACGAAATCGCCGGTATTGTTGGTGGTATTATCCTTATCTTACTTGCGGTTTGGGTAGTGGTTTCCCATTACTTACCTCTTTAGTTTTCTTCTCTAGATAATTCTAATTTCTTTAAATCTTTTGGTAAGAAGATTGCTAACGCTACGACGTTACATGTTGTGGCGATTACCCAAGTAATTGGGAACAACATATATAACCAGAAGACGGTATGGAAATAATTAACATTATTAAAGACAGTGATAATTAAAACAATTCTTAAAACAGTGCAGCATATCAAAGTGGTGAACATTGGATATGTTGATCTTTTTAAACCTCTAAGGACTGCAGCGGTATACGCCATTGTGAAATCAAAGAAATAGAGATACGCCATAATGGATAATCTCGTATATCCAGCCTTAATCGCTTCCTCTTCTTTAACAAATAAAGAAAGTATTGGGCGATGGAACAATAAAATTACTAAAGCAATAATCACACAAAAAACCGCACCCCAAATCAAACCATAAAAGGCACACTTTTTAATATTTTCTTTCTTTTTAGCCCCGATATTCGCGGCAATAAAGGTCATCGTCGAGACCGCAATCGCGTCACATATTGCATAGAAATAGCCTTCGATGTTACCAGAAGCAGTGGCTCCGTTTTCTAGATTTACGTTACCTGGATCAATCGTATATAAGGATGATTGAATGAAAACATTAGGCAAAGAAAAGAAAAAACCTTGTAAGCCCGCTGGTAAACCGATTTTTAATATTTCCAAAATCGTCGCGGAATCAATTCTTAATTTCTTTAAAGAAAGATTAACGTAATTCTTCTTACCTTTTATTAAAAATAAAACACAAATAAATGCGGATATAGCTTCAGCGATGATCGTGGCTAAAGCAACACCTGCTACGCCCATATGTAGTGGGAAGACAAATAACAAGTCAAAACCAACATTAATAAGGCCAGAAATCGTTAACGCTATAAACTGTGATAACGAATCACCTTGCGCTCTTAATAACTGCGCAGCATAGTTAAAAATCATTAAGAATGGTAAACCACAGAAATAGATTTTTAAATATAAAGTAGCCTTAGCCAAGTAGTGGCTTTCAGTACCCATCAATTCTAATAAATTATCACTAATAAAAAAGCCTAAAACACCAACAAAAATACCACTGATTAGAGCAAAAAGAAGCGAGCTATGTACTACTTTGTGGGCTTTTTCTTTATTACCAGCACCTTTTGCTTCAGATAAAACAACATTAGCCCCTAAGGCCGTACCAGTGAAGACCACAATAATCAAATTAATTAATGCAGTGTTAGAAGCAATAGCGCCCATTGATTCCGCTCCGTCCCCAGCACTTACTGTGGCTAAATCAATTGTGGTGTATAGGAGCTGCATCATTGTGGCGAGCATTGCTGGAATAGCTAAAAGAATAATCTTGGCAAAGAGGTTGCCGCCGGTCATATCTCTAGGTTTGAAAATGCTAGTAATTTTCTTGAGCATGCCAAAAATTATAAACTTAATATAATTAAATGCAACAATTGTGCTCAAAGAAAAAGAGAATCTCAAAGATTCCCTTTTATGTTTTTACTTTCCCCAGGTTTGATCTAGGTAAGTTTTTCTATCTTGATACCATTTGGTGAGATAATTTACCGCATCATTATGAGCGCTATATTTTCGACAACTCATGCCACAGTCAGGTGCGCTCTTTAAATTATATTTAGTGTATGTGTAATCGAATGCACTAGCGAAAGCTTTGCTTTCATAGTTGATTCTATCCATCATTTGTTCATAGATACCTGAGTTACAGAAGATGGAATAGTATTTCTTAAACATGGTTGGGAAGAAATCACATTGACTCAACATATATAACCATGGGTTAGCGGTGGTCATACCATTCGCATACTCACTGTTATTTAAGAAGTTATCGTTTGTCTTAGTGATATTACCGCTTGTTTTATTGCCTCCACCTAAGTCGAAGTCCCAAGGTGCGGCAAGAGTTAAACGTTTAACTTTGCTCGCGACTGAGAAATCGATATAAAGGTAGAAGCTACCCCAACCGACATCGAAGTTTTTCATAAACTCTTGTAAGAGATACATTCTAAAGAATGAATCTAAATCAAATGAGGCATTTAATGTTTCATATTGAGTGGTGTAAGGAGAATCTTGGAGTTCACCATTTTCATCAATGATTTGATGCTTTTCACCCTTTAAAACGCCTTTAAACACTTTCAAAGCGTTATTCATGTAGTCTCTAATGAATGGGACTTGTTCATCGCCATAAACATCAGTCTTAACCGCATAACCTTTATCTTGGATGTTTACACCGTTAATGGAGTCGGAGCCGCCTTGGCCTCCCCAGCCTCCCCAGCCACCCCACATGCCACCGCCTGAACCGGTGCCAGTGGTGAAGCATGGATCGCCTTCTAATTCACCAATGTGTGTTTGACTATCAACATGACCTTGTTGAGTAACAAGTCCATCAATTTCAATTAAGTAACCAGTCTTAGGAGTGGTTTCGCCTTCCTCTGCTTCGTGGATTGGAATACGTTCTTTTTTAGCTTGTTGTTGTTCCGCTAAGAGGTAGACACCTCTATTTTCTCCATTCATATAGACATTAACGTGTTTAAAGTCTGAAGAATAGAATCCGGAATAATTGAATAAATCATTACCCATGGAGAAGGCTGATTCATTTCTAAACATTGATTGATCAAAGAAATCCGCTAATAAGACCCAGCTCTTTTCTTTAATGCCGTTATTAAGACCTAATAAATTAGTCTTACCATCTAGTTTTAATCTCCAGGCTCTTTTAGTCACTTCTCTTTGGTTAGTGCTGTTGCCTCTGACTTTAATCGTGCCTGTAACATTAGTTTTAATATATTGGCTTTCACAGTTATCAATGGAGACTTTCATGGATTCATATTCTCTTGTTGACCAGTCTGGATCATCACCATCAGTAGTGACAATTTTAACATTAGGAAGACCAATGTTTTCCATGATATTAATCTTAGCTTTCTTCTCTAAGAGAAGATTGTTATTAGAATCAACGAATTTAGCGGTTGCTTCTTGTTCACCAATTTCTTTACGAGAATTGTTCTCATAAATCACAGAAACACCGTATGGTAAAACGCCTTCGATTTGGACTTTGTGATCATTACCATCATACATAAATGACATATCTTCAAAGACGAATTCATCCATCTTGTAGTAGTCAGCATCAAAATCCGCTCCACAGTTATTACAGTGATAATGTTTAACACCCTTTTCTAAAAGAGTAGCAGGAGTTTTAATTTCTTCACTCAATTGATGATTAGTGCAATCATGAGGATTATAGTTCACTGAGGTCACACTAATAGGTGCACTAGATTGAGGCGCCACACTAGTGATTTCACTTTGTGAATTTTGCGAATTCTTCGAACTTGATTCACTTACTTGATTACTTGTTTGATTGTTATTAGAACTAATTGTTCCTGGTTTAGCGCATCCCACGATTAAAGAAGGAATGGCTAATAACAAAACTAATTTTTTATTGGATAGTTTCATAAACTTGCTCCTTTAAAATCAATATCACTGTTAATTTAATATTAAAACCTTAAATAAAACATAAGAAGTAATTTAGTGAGATGCAAACAAAATAATAAAAAACAGTTCCAATCGAGGAACTGTATTAATCAGTATGGTAGCTGGAGGCGGATTCGAACCGTCGACCGACCGGGTATGAACCGATTGCTCTAGCCAGCTGAGCTATCCAGCCATAACTTTTTTGCTTACCTAGTAAGCGAGTTTTAATTATATAGAAAACGTTTTCACTTCGCAATAAAAAGAATTAAAAAAATTAATAATGTTGTTGAGGAATTATTTGTTTTACGCGTACAATAATTACACAACACTAAAAAACACCCGTTTATTTAGAAAATAAGATTTAATAAAAAAGAGAGAATAAATATGCCAAATTGTCGTAATTGTGGGGCCCGCTTAAGTAAGTTTGATACCGACTTATGCCCTGTCTGTGGTATCAAAAATCCATTAGAAGGAATTAGTAGTGAAACTGTCGAAATCACTTCCCAAATTGATTTAAGTCAAATGAAGGAAGGTCAACAAGTGAAACGCCGTCGCAAGGTGTTAACTCTTTTGTTCTACGTCATTGGTTTCACTGGCGCTGCTTTCTTTTACATTAAAAAAGCGATGATGGGTTTAATTTGGCTTATTTGTAATTTAGTAGTGATGGGTGGTTTATTCGCTTTATTCTATTTCACCGTGAAAAACTTAGCGGTCGCTATTATTGTGCCAATCTTAGTGGCCTATGTGACCAATATTATTGTCGGTGTTGTTTATAATTTCTTACCAAACATCAAAGATGGTGAAGGAGAGTTTATTGTCTAATGCAACGCTATTTTGCCACTCTTATTGATTCAGAACACGTCAAATTAGAACCAGAAGATGAACATCATCTTTTGCATGTCATGCGCATGAGACAAGGCGATGAAATCGAAGTGGTCGCTAATGGTGTTCTTTACTTATGCAATATTGGTAGTACGAATCCTTTAACAATTTACGCTGTTCATGAAATCGAGACTGATGTCGAACTTAATGTTGATGTCACTTTATTATTTGCTCTCACCAAAGGTGATAGAACTGATTTAGTGGTGCAAAAAGCCACTGAATTAGGAGTTAAAAAAGTGGCTCTCATCCAAAGCGAAAGAACAGTGGTGAGATACGAAGAAAAAGATATCACTAAGAAGTGTGCCCGCTATCAAAAGATTATGAAAGAAGCGAGTGAACAATCACATCGTTTAGTCGTTCCTGAAATGATGGGCATCTTTAATTTAAAGAAACTACCAAAAGAAGTATTCAGTGATCTTAACTACGTTGGTTATGAAAAAGACGCTAGTGATGTGAGTGGCATGTTTGCTAACTTTGATAAAAAGAAATCAATTACCATTCTCATTGGTCCTGAAGGTGGTTTCTCAGAAAACGAAATTGAAAGCTTAACCAAACAAGGATTTATTAGAACTTCCTTAGGCAAGCGCATATTACGCGCGGAAACCGCGGCCATATATGCTTTAAGTGTGATAGGATATTTGTTAGAGAGATGAAAAGATTACTAAAGTACATTGCTAGCAAAGCGAAAAAGAGAACAACCTTCGAACAAAGCGAAGAGTTCCAATTCTTTTTAGATAACCGTCATTACTTAACTAGACTTCCTAAGTTCAGTGATTTCTATGAACCAGGAGATGAACCATTCAACGTTATCCGTGCGAATGTGATTTTATATTCCTACATCAACAAGATGACCATGGAAGCGGAAATCATTAACTTAAAAAGCTACATCAGTGGCACTAGTAAAAGTAACCGCGCTAACTTTGTGAAGTCATATCATGAAATCATCTCCGAGCAACCATATTATCAAGAAGGAAAGAACAAGATTTATATCCCATTTTTCTCTCGTTCTTTAAATCAAATCTACTTTGACGAACCAGAGAAAATGTTAACCTCTCCTTATGCTGACTTGAAAGATAAATTCCAAGATACAGTCATTGATCCATTTGATACCTATGGTAGTGAGATTTATAACTCACATTTCTCTAGACTTGTCAAAGTCTTAAACGTTGATAAAGAAACAGCCTTCTTCCATTACGACACAAATACAATCTATTTCGTTAATGAACAAGGAAGACTCGATGGTGCGGTCGTACTTTTTGATAAGTACTTACGTCACCCAAACTATTCCCATATGTTAGAAAGAATTAAGCCAGTCGTGGAAGCTTATTTCAATTTTGACCGTGAAGGATTTATTAATGCCTTATATAATAACGGCTTTATTTCCTTACGTTTAGTGCACTTAATTCAATTCCACGATTGGGCTAAACTATGAAAACATTTACCACTTACAATCTTGGCTGCAAAGTGAATGCTTATGAACTAAGCGCGATTTCATCTTTGCTTTTAAAAGAAGGCTTTATTGAAGATAACACTAATCCAGATGTCGTGATTATTAACACCTGTTCAGTGACCGCGACCGCGGATCAAAAAAGCCGTCAACACATCCGTAAAATGCAAAAATTATTCCCTAACGCTGTTATCGCAGTGATGGGTTGTTATTCACAAGGAAACTATAAATTCATCGAAGAAGAAATTAAACCTACAATTCTTTTGGGTACTTCTCATAGAAGAGACGTCGTGGATCTCGTTAAAAAGGCTTTAGCGAATAAAGAAAACTACACTCTCATTGAAGAGAAAACTAGAGACTTTGAATATGAAGAATTAGGTATCACTTCTTATACAGAAAACGTGAGAGCGTTCCTTAAGATTCAAGATGGCTGTAATAACTTCTGTACATACTGCATCGTCCCATATAGACGTGGTAAGATGCGTTCCCGTAAAAAAGAGAATGTCATTAATGAAGCGAAATATCTCGTCGAACAAGGCTATCAAGAAATTTCTGGTATCCATGTTGGAGGATATGGTCAAGACTTAGAAGATTGTTCCTTCTCTTCACTCGTGGAAGAATTATCCAATATCGATGGATTAAAGAGTTTAAGAATCTCTTCTATTGAAGAAAGTGAAATTGATGATAAATTAATCGAACTCATACAAAAGAAAGACAATCTCGCTAAACATCTACACATCCCTCTTCAAAGTGGTTCTAACCATGTCTTAAAGATGATGGGACGTAAATACACACGCGAACAATTTATCGCTCGTATTAAGCAAATCAAGAAACTAGTTCCTGATGTGATGATCTCTGGTGATGTCATCGTGGGCTTCCCTCAAGAAACAGAACAAGACTTTATGGATAGCTATTCACTTTGTGAAGAATGCTTTGATATGCTTCATGTCTTCCCATATAGCATGCGCCCAGGCACTGCCGCGGCGAGAATGGATGGACAAATCTCTCCAGAAGTGAAGAAAGAAAGAAGCAAGAAACTCTTAGAGTTAAGCGATAGATTATACCAAAGCTACGCGAATAGATTTATTGGTCAAGAAGTCACTGTTTTAATCGAAAAATATGATGAAAAACAACAAGCATTTATTGGTCATACATCTAATTATTTAGAGGTGAAGATTCTAAAAGAATCTAAGGTCGGAGAGTTTAAGGTAATTAAGTTACAAAAAAGTATGATATAATCGAGATAATTTACGATTATTTAGAAGATGTCTAAAAATGGATTGACTAAATAGGTACTTATTAATATAATAATTCACGTTGCTTAAGGAGGAAGACAAACATGGCCGTCCCACAAAGAAGAATTAGCAAAACAAGAAAAAGATTAAGAAGAACACATTTCAAATTAAACGTTACAGGTTTAGTGACATGCCCACACTGTGGTGCCATGATCAAAGCTCACCACGTTTGTCCAAAGTGTGGTTACTATGCTGGTAAAGCCGTTATCTTAGATGGCAAACTCGTTAAAGAAGAAAAACCAGCTGCTGCTAAGAAAGCTCCAGCCAAAAAGGCTCCAGCTAAAAAAGCCGCTAAAAAAGAAGAAAAGTAATTTTCTAAAATAATCTTTTATTGATAAAAGGCGAGGAAACTCGTCTTTTTTATTGTTTCTATATTTGTTATAATAAAATGCTTACAAAGGAGCAAATAAGATGAATTACAATAAACTCATTGATCATACTTTACTTAAGCAAGATGCCTCTCCAGAACAAATCGTTAAACTTTGTGAAGAAGCCAAACAATTTGATTTCATGTCTGTCTGTGTTAATCCTGCTTATGTCCCATTAGCCGCGGAATGTTTAAAAGGTAGTGACGTTAAAGTCTGTACCGTTATTGGTTTCCCTCTCGGCATGAACTTAACAAAGACTAAAGTTGAAGAAGCCGTTTTAACCGTTAAAGAAGGCGCTCAAGAAGTTGATATGGTTATCAACGTTGGCATGCTTAAAGCCGGTCACGATGACTATGTGAGAGAAGAAATCAGAGAAATTAAACAAGCTGTTGGTCATAACATTATCTTAAAAGTCATTATTGAAACATGCTTATTAAATAACGATGAAATCGTTCGTGCATGTAAAGCCGCAAAAGAAGCAGGCGCTGACTTCGTTAAGACAAGCACAGGTTTCTCCACAGGTGGTGCAACTGTTGAAGCAGTTAAACTCATGAGAGAAACGGTTGGTCCAGAAATGGGTGTTAAAGCCAGTGGTGGTGTTCGTACACACGAAGACTTAATTGCCATGGTTGAAGCGGGTGCTAACCGCATCGGCACATCCAGTGGTGCGAAAATTATTTAACAATAATACTTGCAATAGTTAGACTACTTTGTAATAATAGACACGTTGCGAAAAGCTTCAAGGAGGTGAATAGACATGCCAAAGACTTCAGTTCGTGAAAACGAAACATTAGATGATGCTCTTCGTAGATTCAAAAGACAAGTTAATAAAGCTGGCACTATCCAAGAAGCCCGTAAGAGAGAATTTTTCTTAAAGAAATCTCTTAAGAGAAAAGTGAAAAGCGAAAACGCTCGTCGCAAAAATCGCAAGTAATTAATTGCCTGGACTAAACTCCGGGCGAGATCGCGGAGTAGAGCAGTGGTAGCTCGTCAGGCCCATAACCTGGAGGTCGGTGTGTTCAAGTCCACCCTCCGCAACCAGATGATAACTACAGTATCGAGAAATCGGTACTGTTTTTTATTGACTTTTACAGCGTAATGGCTATGATTAAGTAAGAAAGGTAAGAAAAGTAAGAATATGAACAATAATAATCAAGACCGTTTCATTGTCAGTGTGAAAGTGGGACCTAAAGGTCAAATCACAATACCAAAAGAAGCTAGAGAAATGTTTGATATCAAAGAAGGCGAAACATTAATGGTTTTAGGTGATAAACAAAAGGGTATCGCTATATTAAAAGCTGATGCCTTCTATCGTATCGCGGAGGACCAAATCAAATGAGCGACATATTAAGATTAGAAAATGTTAGAAAAACATATCCTTCTTTTACATTAAAAGACGTTTCTTTTGAAGTTAAACCTGGACAAATAATGGGTTTTATTGGCCGTAATGGTGCGGGTAAAACCACAACTTTAAAATGCATTATGAATCTCATCCATTATGAAAGTGGAAAGATTTCCGCTTTTGAA
>CADCJP010000038.1 GCA_902801805.1 uncultured Erysipelotrichaceae bacterium
AATTTTGCATATCTATTCTCTCCTTTATTTATTAGTAGGATTTCGGCTTAAGACACCGACACGAGGATGTGATTCATCATTTAAGTTTGGATACTTACTATAAGTAAGAATCGCGCCTAAGCAGTTGGTGAATGTCGCATTACGTGCGCCTAATGTCTTAGGTTTAACCACTTCCACGGTTTCACTCATCACCTTAGGTGTTATATATTGGACCAAGCCATTTAATTCCGCGCCTCCACCAACGAGCATCATTGGGAAGCTACGGTATGATTTATCATGTTGAGCGACGATTTCATTAATGGAATCGTTAAGTTGTTCAACGAAGATATCAAGTTCGCTTTTAATAATGGTATTAAGTTCATCGTTATAATGGTGAACATCATGTCCTGAACCATCATCAGTCGTGCAGATTGGGGCTTTGAAGTTCATTTCACGGTAATCAATACCATACATGATCTTATATTTTTCTGCATCCGCTTCATTGATATTGAATTTTTCAATAATGCGTTCAGTGATGTTGTCACCACCCCATTCAAAGAATGTTGAGCCATATAATGCCCCATTACCGACGAAGGAAACGGTTGTAATGTTACTACCGATATCCACGAGGATGAAACTGGATGGCATATTTGGATAAGAACAGACTAATTCAGTAGCCGCTAAGCTAGAGATAACGTTTCTCTTAGAAACCATTCCCCCGTTAGCGAGCACTGTTTGATAATTATCCACGAGCACGCTTGGAAGTGTTTGCACTTTCGCGCTCACGGTTAATGTGCTTGATGATTCACCCATAGGAGGGCGAGCAAAGATACGTCCATGATCAAGTGTGAAACTTTCAGGAACGACATCGACTAAAGCCTTATCATTAAGTGGATATGCACTATTTCTAATTAAAGCATAGATATTCTTAATATCGAGATTACTGATTTTACTATCTTCAGTAACAACGGTTGTGACTTGTCTAGTTTGATAAATGCCTAAGCCATATGGAGGTAAGCAAAGTAAAACGTCACTAATATTAAGTTTTAACTTAGCACTTGGGTCAGTGAATTCACGGATGCTTTTGATTGTTTCTGCGACTTTATTCGCATCCACAAAGTTTCCACCTTCAATACAGAACCCATAAGGTTTTGTTAAGGTATATAAAACATATACTTGTCCGTCGATTTCATAACCGACCACTAATTTTAATTTCTTGCTTCCAAGCTCAATTGCGGCAATAGGTTTATCCATAATAAAAGTCCAACTTTACTATATTCTAAATAAGTTTTTTTCTGATTACAATAAATTAACTATATATTAGTTAAGAAAGTTACTTTTGCGATAATATTTAACTTACTTTTTACTAATTATGTACTGAAAAACGACTAAACATAAAAAAGAAGTCATAGGATTCACTACGACTTCAGTCCATGGGGAAATGGACAAATAAGGAGAAATTTTTATTAATAAGAGGATAGATCAACACTATCTTCTTCTAATAACTCGGGTTCTTCGGCCTCAGCGTGTTGGGCTTGTGAAGCGATTTCACGCATTGTTATGTAGGTTGGAACAGCAACAATCGTTCCAATAGAAATAACAGCGAGGAAGATAAAACCTAATTTTCTGAATTGGTAATATAAACCCTTGTGATTGAATTTGACTAATTTGTCTTTCATAACCATGATTGTTGCCTCCTTTCTTTCCTTGCAATAATCCTGAGCTTGGCACTAGCGCTTCTGTGATTCATTTCTAGTTCACTTTCACTAGCGACAATCGGTTTACGATTAATAAGGTCGAATTCTTTTTCTTTTTCTAGCATTGGACCGTCGATACGGTTACCTTCGCTAATTGCCGCTTCTTTGAAATAGTTTTTCACTATTCTATCTTCACCACTGTGGAAGGTGATAACGGCTAATCTTCCACCTGGTTTTAAATGTTTTAAGGCGGCTGTTAATGCCTTTTCAAGGACATTAAGTTCATCGTTGACTGCGATTCTTAATGCTTGGAATACTTGTTTAGCGGGATGACCCACTTTCTTCAGCTCTTTCATTGGCTTACTTCTTTTAATGATCTCCACTAACTCTAATGTTGTTTCGATTGGTTTAGCCTCACGAGCTTTAATGATGTTTTTAGCGATGGAGTAAGAATATTTCTCTTCTCCGTATATTTGAAAGATTTTTGTTAAATCTTCTAAAGCATAAGTATTAATGATTTGATATGCGGTAAGTTCTTGTCTTTGATCCATACGCATATCAAGTCGAGCGTCTTCTTTATAAGAGAATCCTCTTTCTCCTTTATCAAATTGTGGAGAAGAGACACCGAGATCCATGAGGATGCCATCAACTTCTTGAATACCTAGATTAGCGAGAATTGTTTCTAATTCAGAGAAATTAGCTCTCACCATTTCAAACTTGTTTGAAATTTTACTAAGTCTGGCGGTGGAAGCGACGATTGCTTCCTCGTCTTGGTCAACACAGATGAGACGACCGTCTTTTAAGCGAGCCAATATTTCACTACTATGGCCACCTCTTCCGACAGTGAGGTCGACGTATGTGCCAGATGGGTTGATGTTTAGTCCTTGGATAGTTTCGTTTAGAAGGACGGGGATATGTTCAGCCATACCCTATTCCTTCTTAGCATCGATGTTTTCAGCAATGCTTTCGAATTCATCTTTAATGCCGTTTTCGTATTCTTCGTATTTAGCTTTATCCCATACTTCGATGTGATCGCCGATACCGAGAACGAGAACTTCTTTAGAGATGTTGTATTTGGTAAGTAGAGCGGTTGGAATTTGGACTCTGCCTAATTTATCGACTTCCATTTCGTAAGTTGAAGCGAATTGGAGACGTAAATAGTCACGAACCTTCGATTGGTTGAATGAGAGTCTAGAGAATTCTTCGACAAGTTTTTGGTATCTTTCTTCATTGTATAAAGAGAGGGAACCTTCAAATCCCTTCATAATGTAGACCTTATAACCTAATTCCTCACGCATTTTGCGAGGTATCATTAAACGGCCTTTTTCGTCAAGATTATGAGCAAAACTTCCGAAATACATTATTTCCCACTTTCTCCCACTGTATTACCACTGGTACCTATATTATTTCACGGTGAATTAACAATTGCAACACATATTTAAAGAAATATTAAGATAAAGAAAAAATCCCATTTTTAGGATGGGATTTATACTTTAACTTCTTTTAGAAGTTATATTACTTATCTTCGTCAAATTCAATCGAATCTAAGATATCAAATGCGTTGTTTTTCTTGGTGCTTTTTTCTTTGAGCAATTCTTCCTCACTCATCACACGGTAACCTTCACCACTTTTTGGTAATTCCGCACCCTTTTTGGTAATGGTGTGTGGTACTTCCGCTAAGATGAGAGCGAGGATATATGGATCTAAATCAATTTCCACACCTGGTTCATAGTAGCAATCTTCGCTTTCTGCCTCACTATCATCACTGAAATAGAATGAATCACGGAACTTTACTTCCATTGGTACATCTTCAAGAGTGTATGAGCAAGAAGCAATGACACTAGCTTTACCAGAGATTTGACATTGCAGGACATCACCAAATTCAGTGGCGGTTACTTTGACAGAACAAGAATCAATTCTTTTTACGTGATTCTCATCAAATGGGTACTTTGAAAAATCGACTTCTTCTTCAAAAGTTTCCGCTTTGCTATCTGGTAAAATCGCTCTATTTAATTTCATTAACCACGAATCTCCGCTTTGAAGTTACGAGATAATTCGAACTTAATCTTTTCTTCAGCATCATTAACTTCTTTTTCGGTTAATGTGCCTTCATCTTTACGATATGTCACAGAGATAGCCATGGACTTCTTACCTTCAGCAATGCCTGTACCTTGATAGATATCGAAGACTTCACAGCCAACAACGTAAGAGCCACCGACTTTTTTCACCGCTCTTGTGATATCACCAGCGGCAATATTAGCGTCAAGCACAAAGGCTAAGTCTCTAGAGACACTTGGGAATCTGGAGATTTGGGTCATCTTTGTTTCACTGACTTTAGCTTCGAGTAAAGCTTCTAAATCAAGTTCTAAAACGACAGCGTTTGTTTTACCTAAATCGAATTTTTCGATTTGGTTTGGATGAAGTTCACCTAAAACACCGATCTTCTTGTTTTGGAAAATGACGGAAGCGGCTTTACCTGGATGGAGTTCATCACCTTCATCAACGAAACGGTCGAATCTATAACGGGTTGGTTCAATGCCTAAGACAGTGAATAAACCTTCCACTAAGCCTTTCATATGGAAGAATGTATAGTTTTCTTTTCTTAAAAGACCCTGTCTAATATCTTGACCAACTAAGACGATAGCTAAGTGTTCACTTCTTGAAACTTTGCTAATCATATTTGCAGTTTCAAATAAGGCTAAGTTTTTATTTTGTCTAGCCACGTTATAGCTAGCCGCGCTTAATAAGGAACCTAAGATATGGGTTCTGAACACTTCTCTTTCATCGGTTAATGGATTCAAGATCACATAGTGTTCTTCTTTATTTAATAAAGAGAATTCATCTTTTCTCTTCTTGGAAACTAAAGAATAGGTCACACATTCATCTAAACCTTGAGAGAGTAAGAATGAACGGATGTTTTGTAAGCGTCTTTGTCTCACAGTTAACATACCAACTTTAGTGTCTAAGCATGGTAAGATGCTCTTCACGTTTTCTAAGCCTAATAAACGGATAACTTCTTCACTTAAGTCAGCGTCACAAGTGACGTCTAAACGATACATAGGAACAGTGACTAAGAATTCATTGTCATCAACAAATTCTAAACCGAAGTTGAGTCTTGTTAAGACATTAACGATTTGTTCTTTAGAGAATTCTGTACCTAAACGGTCGTTAATCTTCTTAATAGAAGTCTTAATCTTTTCTGCGTTTGGTTTTTCGTTTAAATAGTTAACAGCGTTGCTATTTTCTTTAGCGTCGCATAATTCGTTAATTAAGGAAGCAGCGTAGTCTAAGACAAAGGCACTTTGGAAGTGATTTGTGCCCTTCACGAATCTTTGGGAAGATTCGCTCACTAAACCTAAACGGTTAGATGTATGACGAATAGAAGCACCATCGAATGAAGCGGCTTCAATATAAATGTTCTTAGTGTTTTCATCAACAGCGCAGGCTAAGGAGCCCATCACACCACCTAAGCACATTGGCTTATTATCGGAGCAAATGACGATATCGCCTTTAATGATTTTATAGGTCTTTTCATCAAGAGCGACGAAGTCACCTTCATAGTCATCTTGAGCGTAGAGTTCCGCTTTTGGAAGCTTATCGGCATCATACATATGTAATGGTTGACCAGTCATGAGCATGACATAGTTACCAATATCAACGATATTGTTGATGCTACGAACACCCATCGCCATGAGGTATTGGCTCATCCACGCTGGGGATGGTTTTGTGACAATATTTCTAATTTCTTTACCAGCGAATTGTGTACATCTATTGGTTTTAGATCCCACTACTAATTTAGTTTGGAAATCTTCTTTTGTTTTAACAGTTGGTAAAGTGACTTTTCTTTCAAATAAAGCACCGAGTTCACGGGCAACGTTGAAAATGCTTAATAAGTCTGGACGGTTGGCTAAAACGTTTAAGTTTAAGACCACATCGTCTAAGCCTAAATAGCCTAAGACATTTTCTTCACCAACAGGAGCGTCGGCTGGTAATTCTTCGATACCGGCTTTTTGGTAATCGCTTAAATATTTAGCGTCGACACCGAGTTCGAGTAAGCTACAGCACATGCCGTTACTTTCTTCACCACGGATAACGCCTTTTTTGATTTCGATTTCTGGGAGCTTAGCGCCTACACGCGCAACAATAACTTTTAAACCCGCACGTGCGTTAGGGGCACCACACACAATTTGTGTTGTTCCATACTTTTCACCAAGATTAACTTGTAAGACATGGAGATGGTCACTATTTGGGTGAGCGACACATTCTTTAACTTCACCAATGACGAGATTTGTGCCACTGGCTAAGCGTTTAATCTCTTCGACTTCAACACCAGCAAATGTTAATTTCTTGGCGATTTCTTCTGGTGATAAGCCTTCTAAAGAGACATATTGATTAACGTTTTTTAAACTGACTAACATCTTTATTGACCTCCCACCATTAGCTCATTTTCTTGAATTGCTTTAAGAATCTGACATCGTTTTGATAGATTTTACGGATATCGTCAATGCCGTATCTTAAGACCGCGACACGTTCGATACCAACGCCAAAGGCGAAACCACTATATTGTTCTGGATCATAGCCATTCATCTTAAGAACGTTTGGATGAACCATACCAGCGCCTAAGATTTCAATATAGCCTGTACCTTTGCACATATTGCAGCCTTTACCACCACAGTTAGCGCAGGTGATATCGACTTCAACACTTGGTTCAGTGAATGGGAAGTAAGAACTTCTTAATCTAATTTCACGTTTTTCACCAAACATCTTTTTGGCGAATAATTCTAAGGTCGCTTTTAAGTGACCGATATTAATACCCTTATCAATAACTAAACCTTCGATTTGAGCGAATTGATGTGAGTGAGTTGCATCATCATCGTCTCTACGGTATGTTTTGCCTGGGCAGATAATTCTAATTGGTGCACCTTTTTTCGCTTCCATGGTTCTGGCTTGAACTGGGGAAGTATGAGTTCTTAATAACTCACTATCATTAATATAGAAGGTGTCTTGCATATCTCTAGCTGGGTGATCTTTAGGGATATTTAAAAGTTCAAAGTTGTATAAATCTTTTTCCACTTCTGGACCATCAGCGACTTCAAAACCCATGCCTAAGAAGATATCAATCATTTCATCACGAATGACATAGAATGGGTTACGACCACCGACTTCATAATTTGTTCCTGGTAAAGAGATATCAATTTGTTCTTTTTCTAATTTTTCTTTTAATTCCTTATTTTTCAAATAAGTCATCTTTTCTTCAATCGCGGTAGTAATTGCCACTCTCACTTCAGTAAGGGCTGCACCAAAAGCTTTTCTTTCTTCTGGTGGTAATTGACCGATTTGTGAAGTTAATGAAGAAAGTTCGCTCTTTTTTGATAAGTAGGTATTACGCACAGCATTTAAAGAATCAACACTGCTTGCTTCTTCTACTTCCTTAAGAGCGGCGTTCTTTAGATTTAATAATTTTTCATTTTCCATAAAGAGCCTCACTTACAAAATCGTTATTGATTATAGCACAAAAAACCATATTACATATTGTAATTTGTAATATTGTTTTGTTTTTTCTCCTAGAAACTTTCTTAGCGCTTTGTTTTTATACGCAAATCGCCATTATGAAAGCCCATTCTATGACCTATTCATCAATAAAATGTTGAATTTGAGCAAATAATTTATCGTCTTGTTCTGTTAATCGGTCAATGGAAACATCCTTAAAATAAGCTATTCTTTCTTCGTCATTACTAATCTTTTTATCGTTTAACTGACGTGTAAAGGCGCCAAAGACTTCGTTCATATAAGAAATCGCAGATTCAGTATAGTTCGGATTGTGTTTACGGTTATTAAACTTGATAGTTTGGATATGAGGATTATGTGTTTCTTCTGCGACTTTAAGGGAAGTCTCATAAGGCACCATTGGATCATCAGTGGATTGGATAAATAGGATACTATCTTCTGTACTACCTAAATACTTAGGTAAATCAATCGTGGATTGGATAAATAGGATACTATCTTCTGTACTACCTAAGTATTTAGGTAAATCAATCTTATCGTATTCTTTTTCCACTTTTCTTTCGTATTTCAAAATGAAGTGCGTAATGAATTTACTTTTAGAGGCGTTATAGATCATTGGTCTTATAGTCACAATTGGTGACATAACCACCACCTTGGTGATTTCTTTTCTAAGTGACGCCACCTTTAAAGCGGTGAATCCTCCCAAGGAATGACCCATGAGATGCTGACACTGTTCAACGGCGCACAATATGCGGGAACTGTTCTGACAGGAAGGCTGACGGGCGTTGAGCGTATCCCGCTCGGGATAGTCGCCAATGTCAGCTACAATAAAAATGACGGAACCCTTAATCACCTCAACGGCGTCACCGTCAAAATCAACGCAGACAAAATGGGCTTGCGGATGGATTTGATCCGCAGAGGTATTAAAGAGCGTAATGAAAGGATCGGGCTTCATCCGTCTGAAGAAATGTTTGAAACACAGGTGAGAAATTATCAGTTCCGTTTTCTCAGAAAAATGCTCGGTGCCAAGATTGATTTCGTGACGGAGGACATCGTAGAGGATGCAAATACCGTTGTCGGCAACCGCGAAAGGGCGATGGAGCGTATGCGCGCCAACTTTACGCCGCAAAGAGGCAGGGAGCGCGCGAGGTATGTAAAGGGAGAAAATATCTTATCCAGGGTGCTTCGTGTGTCGGATAACGCGCTGGTGGTGGAAGCGTCGGGCTACGAGGTCGCGATGACGGTGCGTCAGGTAACGCCGATGGCAGTTGTTTTGCCGGAGATTTTCAAGCCTGGCGATAATTTTCCCGTTATAGTGACCGGCGTAAGCGATACGGGTATCAGTCTCATCGGCGCGCAGGGAGCGAGGATCAATATCTTTCAGAAGGTACATGAATACCGCTACGGTTCGGTCGTGCTTGCCGAGGTGATCCATATTTACCGCGGAGTGTACCATCTCAGGATGCCCAACGGCTGCCGAGGCGCGATGTTTTTCAATAAGGCGCTTCTCAGAACCAGAGTCAGAGAAGGTGACATGGTAACTGCGATCGTCATCGGTTTCAGTGAAAACGACGACGCGGTAAAGTGCTCGTTGAGATGAGAAAACAAGCAATTGTAAAATGCCGAGTGGTTGTAAAGACCGTTCGGCTTTTTCTTTTTTTCGGAAGAGGTTTATGGACAAACAATTGTTTTTCTGGTATCATTAAGGCAGATAAATAGAAATATGGGGGTTGAAGAAAAATGGTCAGACTGGTTACTGCCATTGAAAAAGACAGAGATTTACTATGGAATATCAATCAGAAATATCTGTATGAGATGACTAATTACTATGATGATACTATGGATGAGCACGGGAACTATCATTACGGACACTTTGAGGAGTATTTTTCGGATCCGAAAAGAACAGCATATCTATTGTATGATGAAGATACCCTTATAGGTTTTGCTATGATAAATCCTTATTCCTGTAT
>CADCJP010000039.1 GCA_902801805.1 uncultured Erysipelotrichaceae bacterium
GCGTTTCTAGATTCATCATCACCTAAGGTGTTAATGCTGATTGTGACGCCTTCTAAGTTCAAAGAACTTAAGATTGTATAGGCTAAGGTAATTGTCTCAACATCGATTTCTGGAGAATTGTTACCAACGGCTTCCACACCGAATTGGTTGAACTGACGATATCTACCAAGTTGTGGTCTTTCATAACGGAAGACTGGACCACAGTAATAAACCTTATAAGGTAATTCGTTAGTGGCTAACAATTTGTTTTGCACGATTAAGCGCATAATGCCCGCGGTGAATTCTGGACGTAATGTGATAGAACGTTCACCTTTATCAAGGAATGTGTACATTTCCTTACGGACAATATCACTACCTTCACCCACACCACGAACAAAGAGTTCGCTATGTTCGATGACTGGAGGTCTAACTTCGTTATATGCAAATAAATCACATATTTGTTTTAAGAGATTTTCAATGTAGGCAAATGCATTGGCTTCTTCACCAATGATGTCGTGTGTGCCTTTAACGTTAATAACTGACATAATTTCTCCTTTAATGAATGACTCGATCGACGCGGTAAACACCAGTGATACCTTTCAAAAGAATGAAGATATCATGTAAGCGTTTAGCGTCAGAAACTAAGATTGTCGCACTGATCGTTGCGGACAAGTTTTGCGTATTACTGCGAGCGTGTAAATTGTTCACACCCACCTTCGCGTTAGAAAGAACGGCCATCACATCCATGAGCAAGTTATTTCTATCACTTGCTTCAATCACAATATCGACTGGATAAGTGGCAAATTCAATATCGTCTCTCCAGAAGACTTCAAGAAGTCTTTCGGTTTCATTGACGACATTTGGACAATTTCTTCTATGAACTGTAATACCCTTGCCACGAGTAATGTATCCAACGATATCATCACCTGGAACTGGGGTACAGCAGTTAGCTAAGGCGATAGCAATCTTACCAGCGCCTTTGCAGTATACTGGACAGCCATCATACTTCGCATTTCTTCTCTTGGTGAGATTGAGCGAAAGATTGACTGGTCTTTTAATCTTTAAGAATTCCACGATAGCGTTTGCCGTTGGTTTTCTACCAAATACAGCGACATATAAGGAATCAAGATCAGGAACGCGATACTCATTTAGCACCTTATCAGTGTTAAGCATCTTCACCATTTCTGCTTCTTCAATGCCACGTTCGTGGAAAGCGTCAATACAGCTTTGTTTACCTTTAATGATGCGGTCTTCACGCATGATTTCGGCGTTTTTCTTAGCGATAAACTTTCTAATTGCCGATTTAGCGTTAGAAGAGGCGACAAAGTCTAACCAACCTTCGCTTGGACCTGGGGAAGTTCTACTTGTTTTGATTTCCACCATGTCACCAGTTTTAAGGACGGTATTAAGTGGCACCATCACACCGTTAACGAGAGCGCCTACGCATTGGTCGCCCACTTTTGTGTGCACTCTATAGGCGAAGTCAACAGGTGTTGATTCACTAGGAAGTTCCACAACCTTACCCTTAGGTGTAAAGACATAGACGTGAGATTCGAAGATATCACGGTTAAGGTTATCCATGTATTCGGATGCACCTTCGTTTTCGGATTCACTGGATAAGGAAACGAATTCTCTAAACCAGTGTAATTTATTTTCAATTTCTTTTTGTTCGACTTGTGAGTTATAGCCGCCTTCTTTGTACGCCCAGTGCGCAGCGATGCCGGTTTCAGCGATGTTGTCCATTTCTTTAGTTCTGATTTGGACTTCATAGAAGTTACCATCACCACCGACGACTGTGGTATGTAAGGATTGATACATGTTTGGTTTAGGCATCGCGATGTAATCTTTAAATCTACCAGGAACTGGCTTATACATCTGATGGATTAAACCAAGTATTTCATAACATTGGATTTCAGTTTCAGTAATAATTCTTAAGGCCAGAATATCATAGATTTCTTCAAATGGATGGCCTTTAATGTACATCTTTCTATAGATAGAATTAATAGATTTAACACGAGAGGAGATTTCGAATGGAATCTTTTTTTCAAATAAGACATCAGCGATTCTCTTTTTCAAACCATCAAGAGATTTCACTAAGAGTGCGGTCTTTTTGGATAAGAGTTTCTTAATATTCGCGTATTTCTCTGGTTCAAGGTATTTGATGCAGAGGTCTTCCATTTCGCTCTTGATGATATCTAAACCTAAACGTTCAGCGATTGGTGAGAAGACTTCCATTGTTTCCTTACAAATAGCGATTTGTCTTTCACGAGAAAGGGCTCCTAAAGTTCTAAGGTTATGTAATCTATCAGCAAGCTTAATTAAAATGACACGAATATCTTTGGCCATGCCAAGGAAAATCTTGCGGTGATCTTCTGCTTCAAACTCTTCCGCAGTAATCTTTGATAATTTTAAACGTTGAATCTTGGTTAAAGCGTCAACGATACGGCTGACTTCTTCGCCCCATCTCTTCTTAATATCTTCCACAGATGTATCAGTGTCTTCAACAACGTCATGTAAAAGACCAGCGATAATCGTATTAGGACCACACTGTAAGGAGGCTAAGATATAAGCGACTTCAATGAGGTGATGATAATATGGTTCACCACTTTTTCTGGTTTGTCCTTCATGTTTTTCCAAAATGAAATGATAGGCATCTTCGATTCTCGCTCTATCTTCCTTGGAGGAGATATAAACCATGTAGATGTCTTCGACTTCTTGAAAGGTATGTAGAGGGTATCCACCATTGATTGGCGCTTTGTTATTTTCCATACCCTATATCTTAACCCTTTTTCTTTACTTTTCTCAAGAAAATTAAAGAGATTATATTAATAAAGGGGTATCAAACTAGTCATTTGTGAACTGCAAAAGATAGAGTTTGTGGTAATAACCTTTTTGTTTTAAAAGTGATTGATGCGTGCCTTTTTCAATGACTTCACCGTGTTGCAAAACAATAATCTGATCAGCGTTTTGAATGGTTGATAATCTATGGGCCACGACAAGCATTGTGCCGATGTTTTTAATCTTTTCTAAAGAATCTTGGATGAGTTTTTCAGTCTCTGTATCGATATTCGCGGTGGCTTCATCAAGAATGAGAATTTGAGGTTTATGTAAAACAGTTCTCGCAAATGAAAGAAGTTGTCTTTGACCTTGAGAGAAATTATCACCCTTTTCTAAGACTTCGGTATCGATGCCTTTTTCTAATTTATTAATGAACTTATCAGCGTTTACATATTCGCATACTCTATTAATTTCTTCATCACTATAGTTATCGTCATGAAGGGTAATATTGCTCTTGATTGTGCCAGTGAAGAGGAAAACATCTTGGAGCATTTGTCCAACCGCTTTTCTTAATGATTTAATCTCAATATCGTTAATATCGACATCATCAATCAATATTTGACCTCTTTGAACGGTGTAATTTCTCACTATTAAAGATAGAATTGTGGTTTTACCAGCGCCAGTCGCGCCAACAAAGGCTACAGTTTGACGTGGTTCGATAACAAATGAGACGTTCTTAAGGATCCAATCTTCACCTTCATAAGCAAACCAAACATTGCGGAATTCAATCTTGCCATTAAATGTTTCCATCTTGATTGGATGTGGTTTGTCAACAACTTCTGGTGGTACGTCAAGAAGGTTAAATAATCTCTCGCTAGAAGTTGTGGCTTTTTGAATTTGATTGATTTGATCGGCAATTGTTTGTACTGGGTTAAAGAATCTCGATAAGAAGAGATAGAAGGCCACTATTTCACCAGCGTCTAACTTGAGCCATAAGCCTACGACAAAGGTTACCGCTAATGCGGAATAGTATAAGAAGTTAATCGCTGGTCTATAAACAGCGTGTGCTAATATCGCATTGAACTTGGTCTTTCTTAAAGCCTCATTCTTTTCGTTAAACTCATTTTCCTTACGTTTCTCTTGGTTAAAGATTTGAATAATCTTCATACCTGAAAGGTTCTCATTTAAGAACGTATTAAGGTCAGAAGTGAGTTGTCTTTCCTTACGATAAATCTTGGTGATGATATTTCTAAAGATTAAAGATGCGGCAAAGACTAAAATCACAAATCCAAAGAGGATTAATGATAACTTCCATGAGAGGAATAACATCACTGCATAAACACCAATAACAGTCAAAATATTACGTAGTAATAAGACTAAGACATTAGTGAATAAATCACTTAATGCGGTTGTGTAATTAGCCACTCTAGTAACTAAAGAGCCAACTGGCATCATATTGAACTGATTTTGTGACATGTTTTCAATATGTTCAAAGACTTCCATACGGAGTTTATAGACGATTCTTTGACCAGCCTTTTGTAAGAGCATGCTTTCAAAATAAATCATGATTTGTGAAACAAAGCTTACCATAAGCCCACGATCTAGGCTAAAGTCACACTAGTATCCGCAATCGCGTTAGTGAATTCTTTAATAAATAAAGGAGTAATGACTTCAAAACCAACATTGAGGATGATCAAAAGGAAAGAGAATAGGAAAGCCTTCCATTCTGGACGAATGTAACGAAGTAAACGCTTAAACATCACTTTTGTGGGAATCTTATGGTCGCCAAAAAGCTTTTCATTATCTTCCGCCATCAGGTTTACCTCCTTCCACTTCTCTTTCTAATTCTTGCAAGGTCACCATTTTTTGATAGGTTGGTGAAATCTTTAATAAGTTCTTTGGTGTATCAAATGCTTCTACTTCACCATCATTTAAAACAATGATTTTATCTAAGTGTTGAACAGTAGAAACACGTGAGGCAACCACTAAAGTGGTTTTGCCTTTTCTCTCTTCACTAATATTACGTAGAATTGTTTCTTCGGTTTTGGTATCAACAGCGCTCACAGAGTCATCCATGATTAAAATTGGTGCATCTTTAACATAAGCTCTAGCGATACTAATTCTTTGCTTTTGACCACCTGAAAGAGTAACACCTCTCTCTCCTGACACTGTTTGATAACCAGTCTTGAAGCCCTTAACGTCTTCATCAATACCAGCGAATACAGCGCCCATTCTTGCAGTTTCTTCTGTACCACCTTCAATACCAAAGTTGATATTGTGTTCAATGGAATCAGAGAAAAGGAAATTGTCTTGTGGGACATAAGCAATTTGTTCTCTTAATGAATGGATGTCTAAAGACATAATGTCATAGCCATCGATAAATAAAGTGCCAGGTTCGACATTATAAAGCATTAAGAGAAGATTAACTAAAGTGGTCTTACCACCACCAATCTTACCAACAATACCGATTCTTTCACCGGCTTTGATTTCAAGATTGATATTTTTTAAGTTAATTGCTTCGTAGTTTGGATATTGGAAATTGAAGTTACGATAAGTAATGTCACCTCTCACACGATCGAGTTTAATCGCGTTTATCGGTGATTTAACGCGTATTTCAGTATCAAGGAAAGCGCTAATACGTTTTAAAGAAGCTTTGCTTCTAGAGAGCATGCTGACGATTTGACCCATGGCGATCATTGGCCAAATCAAAATATCAATGTAACCAATAAATGTTGTTAATTTAGCAGCGGTTAATTCAATCGCTCCCCCAAACATGATAATTGGTTCATTTCTTACAAAGCTATAGACAAACCAGCCACCAAAGAGCATGGTGATGGAAATAATCAAAACGATAATGACTTCAATGAAGACATCGAAAATAACGGAAATCCGCGCAAATGAGATATTCACATCAGCGTTCTTTCTTGCCACTTTAGCGAACGCATGGATTTCTTTTGTTTCTTTAACAAAGGCTTTAATGACACGAATGCCAGTAAAGTTTTCTTGTGCGAAATCGTATAAGGAGTCATAGGCTTTTTGTCTTTGATCCCATTTGATAGTCATGAATTTTTCAGTAATTGCGCCCCAAATGATGATTAAGACAATCGGTACGAAGCAGATTAAAGACATCGCGACGTCTAATCTGAGCATTTGGATAATGGTAATTGTACTTAAGAATAAGGCATCAAAAATCATGATTATGCCCCACTGCATACACTCAGAAATAGTTTCTAAGTCATTAGTGAACCAACTCATGATTGAGCCAACTTTATTATCATGATAATACTCTCTTGGTAAAGCCTCGGCTTTTAAGAACATTTTATGACGGAGATCGGCTTCGATTTTAAAACCAGCGTTAATCAAAGTGACACGCCAAATGAATCGACCGATGAACATGATTCCGGCAACGCCTAATACCTTTAAAGCCAAGATGCCAATCTTTCCGGTATCACCATTATTTTGTAAGATATCAACGACTTCGCCTAAATACTGTGGAATGTAAAGCTGCACAAAATCCACCGCTATCAAGGCAATGATGCCGATGATGAATAACGGTGCGTATTTGAGATAATAACGATTAATGTACTTTCCGAATAGCATAGTAGGTTCTCGTTGCAATAAATATTAACATGTAAAAATGTTAAAACAACACTGAAAAGCGTTTTTATTTTAAGATGTTGTCCAAATATTTAATAATATAGGACAATTTTTTCTAAAATAGCGCGATCTGGTCCAGCTTTTATACGAATGGACTTACTAGGAGTGGCAAGATGGAAGGAACATGTTGATGAATCAACAGTTTGTGCTTCTTCATTAATGTTTCTCTCTAGTTTAATGTAACCAGAATCATTAACGCTTAAAGCGATATTCTCATCAACGATGAACGTCTCTTCGAATGATGATTTAACATAGTTATATGGTTTAGCGGTAATTTCGATATTTTTGATGTCTTGAGTAAAGATTAAGGTAATCTCCCCGTCGACATAACTTGAATCAGCGCCTAAGAAAGCGAAACCATCTTGCTTAGTGCTGAAATAAAGTGGGTTTTCAATATTTTCTAAGATCTCTTTATCAATATTGATAAAAGATTTGATTTTTTCAATGTCTTGAACGTTTGTTTCTGAAGTTGTAATTCCTACAAAAGTTAAGTTAGCAGCGGTTAAGCCAGAATTATCTAACGTATCATTTTGACGATATGAATACGAATCAGCGGTTTTTGGTTGGCTAGTCATGTCACTAGAATACTCCCAGCCTTTATCGTGAGAGGCTTGGGTGTAACCAAAATCGACTTGTTGACAACCAGCAAGCATAAAAACCATAGGAATGACTAACAAACGATAATTTTTCATAGAAACATTATGACACAGTTTGCTATTTTTCGCTCATAGAAATATCACTGATGAGGAATTCCACTGTTGTCTTTGTGTAGTAGGTAGATAAACGCAAGGTACCAATCATATCCACGTATTGATATAAAGAGACTTTATCTTTTGGGAAGTAGAAGCCAGTTAAACGTGAGGTTTGACCGATACTAGTTAAGATATGTTGAGTATCACGTGAATACATTAAGGATTGGGTTCTAATACGTGAAAGTTTAAAGCGAGGAGCAGGCCATGTTTCTCCAAAAGGAGAAAACGATTGCACTAAATCGTAGTTTTCACGGTTAATGTCGTTAATAAACATTGGGATTGTTTCTTCTTCGCCTTCATCAATGACAGCGTTCTTGGCTAGTTCATCAAAGGCCACTTTGAATTCTTCGAAGAGCTCTTTTTTAACAGAGCAACCACCCGCGGAAGCGTGTCCACCAGCGGTCAGCATAAATCTCTCTAATGCGTTAAAAGCGTCAACGACATTAAAGCCTTTAGGCGCTCTACATGAGCCTTTATAAACATCACCACTTTGATCTAAGGCAAAGATGATGGTTGGCTTATGATACTTTTTGGCAAAGTAATTAGCGATTAAACCGATGACACCTTCCTTTTCATTAATCACCGCGATGATGGAATCTTTAGAAGTATCAATGTCTTTAGCGTTTTCTACCGCAATCTTAGTGAGGTCTTTACGCTCATTGTTCACGGAATTAATCCACTCATTGTAGTTTAAAAGAAGGTTTTTATCGTCTTTGGTGAAGAATTCGACAGTCTTCTTAAGAGAATCCTCATCTTCAATCAAACGTCCAACAGCGTTGACTTTTGGGGCGATTTTCATGCCAATCGCGGTTTCTGTGAATGGTTCTTTTTCTTTTAATAAGTCGATATTGAAGAACTCACCATCTTCATACTCACCAATGACAAGTCTAAGAAGATTACGGTTATATTCTCTAAGTGGCATCATATCAGAGACCACAGAAATAGCCGCTAGCGTTGCTAGATACTTATCGTAATGACCTAAGAATTCTTTAGCGAACATGAATGTCACAAAACCGGCACTAGTGGCAACTTCACCGAAATTGGAAACGACTGGATGAAGAATATAATCAGCAACTGGTAAAGTTTCATCCGCTTGATGGTGATCAAAGATTAAGACATCTAAGCCATGTTTTTTAGCGTATTCAATGCCTTCAAAAGCGGTAATACCATTATCGACGGTAATGAGTAAGCCATATCCTTCGTTCACTAATTCTTCAGCGTATTTGAGGGTTAAGCCATAACCATCTAAATAACGGCTTGGAACATGGTAATCGACAGGATAGTTAATATAGCTAAACATTTTGACTAAGATGGAGATGGACATGATGCCATCACAGTCATAGTCACCATAGATAAATATTTTCTTATTTTGTGCGATAGCGTTTTTCACCACTTCGACACATTTATCGATATCTTTAAAACTATGACCCACCATGAAATTATTCTCATCGACTGGAGCGATAAGATTTTGATAATCTTCTTCCGTGATTTGATAGTATTCTAAGAGACGTTTAAATAATTGTTCCATAAATAAATTTTATAAAATAAAGGCCGCTTTTTAAAGCAGCCTTATAAATTAATCGTTAATACCAATAAAGATTGCTTCTTCTGGTTCTGCAGATTTATTAGCACGAACTGGACGTGCTTTCTTTTTCTTGGCTTTTGGCTTAATAATCTTCACACCAGAGAATAACTTGTAGAAGACTTGGGCTAATGGACCAAATGTCACAAGGACAATGGCGGTTGAGACAATCGCGCCTAAGAAGATGACTAAGAAGATCCAACTAATTGGTGTCATCATGAAGCCGAAGAAGTTAACGCCGAGATATAAGGCGATAATAAATGTAATGGTAATTGGTGTAGAAGCTAACGCTGTAGCTTTAACCATGAGTGCTTTTCTGTTTTCAACAGAATTATCTTTGCTACGATCTTCAAGAACGAGATCTCTTTCTCTATTCATTAAGATAATAGCAATTGTTAATGTGAAGATAGCGACAAATGGCACCGCCACAGAAACATAAGATGTTGCTTGAATGAAGTGCGCCATACTTAATAAGCCAGCGGAGATAGCAGTTGCACCAGTGGCAACGATTAAGTTAGCTAAGCCACGGCTTAATCTATATCTTAATAAGAGATAGACAGCGGAGATGGCGATACCGACAGCAGTTGCTAAGGCGATTGGACCAAAGGCTGGTTGGTCAGCGCTGACTCTTACACTATTCTTTAAAGAGATATCAACGTTATTTGGTAAGGTGATGCTAGCATCAGATAAACCTTCATCAGAGAAGAATCTAGCGACGGTCATCTTTGTACCATCATATGTCACTTCTTCTTCACCAGTTAATGGTCTATCGAATGTTAAACGATAATAAGCATAGTAAGCAGTGACGTTACCAGATTTGGTGGTATCAATCTTTGTGACATAGTCAAATGTTTCAACTTCAACGATATTCTTAAACGCATCTTTACCTAATGTGGCTTTGTTTAAGATATCATCAACTTTTTCTTTAACATCAGCAGTTAGTGCTGTGTTATTGCTTGTTTCGGATTTGTATTCCACATAAACTTGGCTATTAGCGTATGGAGATGTGGAGCTATAAACTGCGCCTTTATCTTTGATACCAAAGATGATTAATGTAGTAACACTAGCCACTAATAAGGCAGCAGCACAAATAGCAACTGGTTTACGACGTTTGGTGAAGTCTTTATCAGCGTTAGGACCTTCGTATTTGGCTTTGCTTTCATCTAAACCATCAGCAACTTGATCAGCACTGACATCGAATAAATCATAACGGCCAGCGAAGGATTGTTCGTTTGTCACGAGCCATTCTAAGCCACGTAAACCGAGAAGATTTAATAATAAGGAAGCAATGCCACCTAAGATGGAGACGACAGCGAATGATTTCATCACAACGCCACCTAGTAAGTAGCAGGCAACGCCAATCGCGATTAAGACGACGTGTAAGTCGACTGTTGGTAATAAAGCTTTTTTAGCAGCTTCAGCATTAGCTTTCTTAAGTGTTCTACCACGGTAGCATTCTTCTTTTAACTTAGATAAATAAATAACACCAGAGGCAACGCTTACAAAGGCTAAGGCAATTAAACCAACTAAGCCTGCAACGTTATATTCAGCGCCTAATAAGACGACAAATAATAAACCAAAGAATGTAGAGACGATGGATGTGACAGCTACACCACTAGCGCCTAATCTGAAGAAATAGACGAGTAATAAGGAGACCACAACGATTGCACAAAGTGTCGCAATGAATGTTCTGCTCCAAGCGACTGTTTCATGAGCATCTAAAGCGACTAAACCTTCAACGAAGTAATTAGCTCTCTTAGAGAATAAGAAGTCAACGTGATATTCCATTTCACCAGCGTTAAGTAAGTTAACGTAGTAACGGGCGTTTTCATAAGCTTCTCTTAAGCCTTCTGGAGTTACTTCAGCATTTTCTTCATCGCCACTTGGATGGACATATGCTCTTAATTCATCTTGATCGTCATCGAGGAATGGATTGGCGGCATCAAATGTCATTAAGACTTTGTTGGCGATTGTTTGATCGAATGTTTCAGCGCCTTGTTTGATTTTATCGTATGAATAATAGTCAACGACATAGTCGTACCAGAGGTATAAGTAAGCGTGTGTTTTCTTTTCTTCCTCTTCTTCACCCTCTTGGTGTTCTTGTTCTTCTTCCACTTCACCAGTGTTGTTATCACTCATTTCCTTAGCTTCGGTATAAACGGCTTGGAATAATTCATTATCTTTCTTAATTGGGATAATGATACCTGGATAACCTTCTGGGGTTGTCTCTAAATAAGCTTTTTTGTTTGGATCGAGGAATTCAGTGGCCAAAGCATAAGTTTCTTTAGAGTTAGAAATGGCTAATGTCGCATTGAATGAAAGATAGTTTTGAATGATTTCATATTGTTGTTCAGTATCTTGCACAAATGTGACTTTGATGGTATCGACATCTTGTGTCTCAACTCTATAACTGGAGATATTAGCAGCGGCTAATCTCTTTTCCATGATTTTTGCGGTTTCTTTAACAGCGGTAGTATCGGCAAAGACATATTCTTTATCTGGATTACCATCCGCGTCTTTAGCTTCAACACGGAAAGTTAATTCACGACCTTTTTCGAACTCGATATTACTGTTTATATTTGTAACTACGGTGGCAAATGTTGCCCCAACCATCAATAGCGAAGTAGCCGCTATGATAATATGTGACCATAATCTACGCATATTTATTCCTCCTAATACGTGTGTATGCATTCGCTCGCAAAGCGACGTCATTGTCTAATATACCCTAATTACATAAGTAATTCAATATTTTTATATAGATAAAATCTAAAATAAAAGAACAAGATAATTCTTGTTCAATTAATTTGGCTATTTAAGATAAAATTATCAAAATAATTTTGTTTGGTAGCTGATTTGTAAGTGCTT
>CADCJP010000040.1:0-715 GCA_902801805.1 uncultured Erysipelotrichaceae bacterium
AATTGATTTCCGTTTTCTTCTTTTAGAAAACTACAAAAAACTTAAAATCAGTGAAAACCAATTAGCGATCATTATGATGATTGATCACTTAATTGAACACGGTAACCCATTCATTACCGCGGATCTTTTATCATTAAAGATGTCTTTAGATATCAAAGAAATCGATAGATTACTCGCTGATTTGTTAACGCGTGGTTTAATGGAATATGCGACTGTAAACGGTAAAACCGTGACATCATTAAAACCATTAAATGAAAAGCTTTATCGTGAGTTCCAAATCAGTGTTTCTAAAGAAAACGAAGCTAAGAATAGTGAAACTATTTCTAACCAATTAAATAATGTCTTTGAACAATTCCAAAACGAATTAGGACGTTCATTATCCCCAATTGAAGTGAGCACCATTAGAGAATGGGTTTCTATGGGTTATACTGACGAAGTCATTATTGACGCTTTAAAAGAAGCCATTAATCAAGGTAAGAAGTCTATTAAGTCTGTTGATAAGATTTTATTAACATGGGCGAAAAGAGATGATCTTGAAGCGGAAGGTAAAACATCAATTGATGATGATTGGACCAAGAACTTAGAAGAAACTATTCGTATCGCGAAAACCCCATGGCTTGATGAGGATGATGAAGACTAATATCAATCCATTACTTAACTATCTAGATGAAATGTTCCCATCCGCAAGATGTGAACTTTTTTATTCTAAAGATTA
>CADCJP010000040.1:751-7969 GCA_902801805.1 uncultured Erysipelotrichaceae bacterium
CAAACAACTGATAGATCAGTTAATGCAGTGACACCGATATTGTTTGATAAGTATCCTTCTCTAGAAGAACTTAATAAAGCACCATTAAGTGATATTGAAGAAATCTTAAAACCAATTGGTTTATATAAAAACAAAGCTAAAAACTTAAAAGGTATCGTTAAAGACTTATTAGAAAGATTTAACGGTAAAGTCCCTTCTAATGAAGATGAACTTATAACTCTTCCAGGAGTGGGAAATAAAACAGCGGGCGTGATACGCGCTGAGATATTTCAAATACCTGACTTACCCGTGGACACTCATATATTAAGGATTAGTAAAAGATTAAACCTTGCTAAAAAGGAAGATGAACCAATTGATGTTGAAAGGAAACTTAAAAAACTTATTCCAGAAGAAAGATGGATTAAGTCTCATCATCAATTAATTCACTTTGGCCGCTATTTCTGCACCGCGCGAAATCCACAGTGTGAAAACTGCAAAATAAGCGACATGTGCACTAATAAGCGCAAGTAATTACTTAAAATATAAAGCGTCGACAGCATCTAGATAATGTAGTCTAGGAGCGTAATCTTGTTTAATTAATAAACCTTCTTTAGTGAATACTTCGTAAGGAATGGATTTTCTTTTTCCATGTTCATAGAAATCAATCACGAAAGAAGCATCTAATAAGTAGATTTCATCTTTCACTTGGAAAGAAATAATAAAGAACGCAATGCCTCCGTGCTTAAGGACGTTTTTTAAATGGACGATTTGATGCTCACTAATATTGCTTAAAGGGAATGAAGTAGTGGATTTAGTGTTCTTAGCTTCAAAGTCAATATATCTTCCTTTATAAACACCGTTATAGTCAGTCGTGGATTGCTTTTCAAAATAGGCATCAGTAATTCTCGCACCTTTTGAATAATCGACTTTGACAATATTGATTGGTGTTGGTCTTTTGTTAATTAACGCAATACCAGCATCACGATAATAATCATTAGAAAGATTGATATCTTCTTCTAAAGACATACCACGGTTTGCAGCGCTCAAAAGGGTTCTATGAGCAGAAGTTTTATTCTGTTCTATGTTTTCCTTCTTTTGATATGTCTTACCGTTTGGATATCTCATTACGCTATATATTTTTTAATCTCTTCTTCGAACTCTTGATATGTCACGTTCTCATTGTTCGCCAATTTCTTAAGAGTATTAGCAACAGGAACTGGGAAATGATTAAATGTTTTTAAAACTTTCTTATATTCTTCAACGAGTAATGAACTCTTTCTCATTGTAGCGTCATATAACCACGCTAAGTTTTCAGCATCAACTGCTGGATCATGAGCGGGACCAGCTTGTTTCACACCAAAGGCATCGCAGTATCTAATTAGTGATAGTGGATTGCCCTTATCATCTCTCATAAATTCAGAAATGAAAGCGCTGAAATCAATATAGTTTTGTTGAATGCATTGGACAATTTCTTTTGGGAAATCAAAGCTATAGGAAATAGAGGAAGATAGAATCTTCATATCATGATTACCAAAGGTAATGAATGAGGATTTCTTAAAAGAGATACCACAGTATTTCTTAAGTTCACTCATCGCAGTGTAGAAACTCACACCTTGTTGTTTGAGCATATCTTCTGTGATGCCGGTTAAATCAGTAACGATTTTACCCACTCTATTGTGTGCTTTAACATAAGCCCTAAAAGGCTTTTTACTTTTCTTAATGTAGCCATGACGGTCAATCACTACTTGCATAGCGCCGATAGCAATCATCTCGTGAGAGAACTGTGTTCCTTCGAAGTCTAAGAAGACTAATGACTTATGACCTTTTAATAACTTTTCGAATTTCTTCATAAATTTCTTTGATAGTATATCACTATTTCCTCTTTTTTCAAAAGAGAAAAGATTGAATTATAAAATTATCTCTTATATTATATAAGAAATGGAGCAAATATGGCAGTAAAGCTTTTTCTTAATTCACAAACAATCTTGAATCATACATTCCCCATTACCCATAAGAATGCTTATGACGCTGAGGAAGTCGATCGCTTCTTAGATATGGTCATTCAAGATTACAAACTTGTTGAAGCTAGTGTCGTCATTCCTGTTACTGAATACGAATCACTAAAGCAGAAAAACAAAGTACTCGAAAGTGATAAGAGAAAACTAGAAGTGGAACTAGAAAGATACAAAGCTCGCTTCACCAATATTAAATCCAGTGATAATGTCACCACAGACAATATCGAGTTAGTCAGAAAGATCAATGCTCTAGAGAAATTCCTTTGGAATCATGGATTCAATCCTGACACAATCAAATAACATCTTAAAATTCCGGTCTGGACAATCGCTGCTTCGGTAGAGGAAAGTCCATGCTCGCACGAGCTGTGATGCTCGTAGTGATTGCGCTAGCGGAACAAATAACGCTAGGTACGTAGGAGTACGTAACGGCGGGAGGATACCTAAAGGAAACCATGGTCGAATCCCTGAAAGTGCCACAGTGACGTAGTTTATTGGAAACAATAAAGTGGAACGCGGTAAACCCCACAAGCGAGAAACCCAAATTTGGTAGGGGAGACAAGGAAAGAGAACTGAATTAATCCTTGTAGGCATTGCCTAGATAAATGGTTGTCAAAACAGAACATGGCTTATAGGACCGGATACTCACTAAGGAGACAAAATGAATTTACCAACAAAAATTACATTCACTAGAATCATCATGATTGTGCTCATGATAATCGGCTTATTTGTGTTAAACATTATTAACGCATTTAATGGCTGGCAAACATTTGAATTAGGCAACACGGGTATTAATTTAGTCTTCTTAATCTTATTTGCTTTCTTTGTTATTGCTAGTTATACAGACCATCTCGATGGTTACCTTGCAAGAAAGAATAATCAAGTCACAGATTTAGGTAAGTTCCTTGATCCAGTGGCCGATAAATTATTAGTTAACTCTCTTGTTATCTTCTTAGCCGCTCCTGCGGTTTTTGCGCGTTATGTCCCAAACGGTGATAGTGTTATTTCCTTCAATGTCTGGTGCGTTATTATCTTGGTCGCTCGTGACATTGTCGTTGACGCTTTAAGATTTATCGCCGCTAGCAAAGGCACAGTCATTGCCGCGAACATCTTCGGCAAATTAAAAACAGTTTTAGAAATGGTGGCCATTGGAGCAGTTTTACTCAATGGTTTCCCATTCAGATATTTTGACGCTAATTGGCCAGCCGGCTTACACATCGCAGACTTCTTAGTCTACTTAGCAACAGCCGCTTCATTTATTTCTGGTGTCATTTACGTCATTCAAAACAAGCACGTCTTCAAAGAAGGAAAATAAAATGAATTCCCAAGACATCAATTCTTTGTTCCGTGAAAAAGGCTTCACTCTTGGCTCAGTTGAATCATTCACTGGCGGATTATTCGCTAGAGAGATTACCGCTGTTCCAGGCGCTTCTAAGTTTTATAAAGGTGGCCTAGTTACTTACGCAACAGAAGAAAAGGTGGCATTACTTGGAATTAAACAAGCTCTTGTTGACGAGTTTGGTGTTGTTAGTAAAGAAATCGCTCTTCAAATGGCGGAACTCGGTAGAAAGAAACTTAATGTTGATTACTGTGTTTCCTTTACTGGTAATGCTGGTCCAGAAGCAATGGAAGGTAAACCAGTTGGTGAAGTCTATATCGGCTTAGCCACACCAGAAAAAGTTGAAGCATTTCCCTATCAATTAGAGGGAGAGCGTAATAAAATACAAGAAAAGGCAATAATTTTAGCGTTTACGCTACTGGAAAACGCTTTAAGAAAATAATAATTTTTTAGGAAAAAAATCAAAAATCACACCTATTTATTAAGTAGAAGGAGATCTCATATGGCAAAAGAAAAAGAGAACTTAAAAAACGATACGTTAGACGAGACGTTGAAACAAATTGAAAAGCTCTATGGCAAAGGCGCTGTCATGCGTTTAGGCGATAGAGAAACAGTCGATGTTGATGCCATTCCAACCGGTTCATTACTCATTGACCAAGCCATCGGTGTCGGTGGTTATCCAAAAGGTAGAATTATTGAAATCTTCGGACCTGAAAGCAGTGGTAAAACCACATTAGCGTTGCACGCTATTGCTGAATGCCAAAAGCAAGGTGGTCGCGCAGCCTTTATTGATGCTGAACACGCGATTGATCCACTCTATGCGAAAAATTTAGGTGTTGATATTAACGAATTAATTCTTTCTCAACCAGACAATGGTGAACAAGCATTAGAAATCGTCGAGATGCTTGCTGGTTCTGGTTCCATTAACTTAATCGTTGTCGATAGTGTTGCCGCCTTAGTCCCACAAGCGGAATTAGATGGGGAAATGGGCGATAGCTCTGTCGGTTTACAAGCTAGATTAATGTCTAAAGCAATGCGTAAAATTGCGGGCGTTCTTAATAAGAAAGAATGCGCAGTTATCTTCATCAACCAATTACGTGAAAAGGTTGGTGTGATGTATGGTAACCCTGAAACCACTTCTGGTGGTCGTGCCTTGAAGTTCTATGCTTCCGTCCGTATTGACATTCGTCGTACCGAAGCAATTAAACAAGGCTCCGATATCATTGGTAACACCTGCCGCGTGAAGATTGTTAAAAACAAAGTCAGCGCGCCATTCAAACAATGCGAAATTGATATTATCTATGGACAAGGCATTTCTAAAGAAGGTGAAATTCTTGATCGTGCTGTGGAAATGGGCTTAATCAAGAAAGCTGGTTCTTGGTTTGAATATAATGGTCAAAAGATTGCCCAAGGCCGTGATTCCGCTAAAGCGTACATCAAAGAAAACGAAGATGTCGCTAACGAACTCTTAGAAAAAATCAAAACAGGCGTTGTCGCTGAATAATCGATTTACTAAAAAATCTAGAAATAGACAGAGAAAAATGAACTTAAATCTCTGTCTTTTTTAATTGTTACAATTGTATCTACCCTACAAAAAATAATGACATTATTTATTTGTGAGACTATAATAATTTTGTATCCTCGAAAGATACTTACCTATATATTCTCATCTGAGAACTTTATTATCGGGTTTTACCTGTTAGTTATAAAAAATGTTAATCTCTATCCTTTATAGGGGGCATTTTAGGTAAAGTCTACTTGTAGACTAACTTATTTCTATAATAGAAAGGAAACATAATTATGATGCCAATTTGGTTAGGTATTCTTATTGGTGTTCTTTGTTTAATTGCGGGTGCCGCAGTTGCTTTCTTAATCCCATTTGTGAGAAACAATTTTGCTAAAAACACATCTAAAAAAATCATTCGTGACGCAGAAATCAAAGCAGAACACATTACTAAAAATGCACAAATTGATGGTAAGCAAGCTATCAATGAAATGAAACAAGAAGCCAGTAAAGAAATCCACGAAAGAAAACAAGAATTACAAGCGCAAGAAAGATCTCTTAATCAAAGAGAACAAAACATTGATCGTCGTGATGCCGCTCTTCTTTCTAAAGAAAACGCTTTAGATGAAAAGAACGAAACATTAACAAGACGTTTAAAAGAATTGGACAAGAAAGACGCCGCTCTTCAAGAAAAGATTGATAGCATTATCGTTGAACTTGAAAAGGTTGCGCAAATGTCCACACAAGAAGCACGTGATGAATTATTCAACCGTGTAGAAAGTAAAGTCAGTAAAGAAATCGCTGCCTTCATTAAGCAAAAAGAAGAAGAAGCGAAAGAAGAATGTGACACTAAAGCTAAAGAGCTCTTAGGCTTAGCCTTAACTCGTTATGCTCAAGACGTCACCAGTGAAAGAACAGTTTCAGTCGTCGCTTTACCAAGTGATGAAATGAAAGGTAGAATCATCGGTCGTGAAGGTCGTAACATCCGTTCCTTAGAACAATTATTAGGTGTTGACTTAATCATTGATGATACTCCAGAAGTTATTACTGTTTCTTGCTTCAATCCTATCAGAAGAGAAATTGCTAGATTATCTCTTGAAGCCCTCATTAAAGACGGCCGTATCCAACCAGGTAGAATTGAAGAAATCGTTGAAAAGACAAAGAAAGAAGTCGATGAAAGCATCCATAAAGCGGGCCAAGAAGTCGCCTTCAAACTTGGTTTACCAAGAATCAACAAAGAATTACTCGACTATGTCGGTAGATTAAAATATCGTACCTCATATGGTCAAAACGCTTTAGACCACTCTGTTGAAGTTGCTTACTTATGTGGCATTATGGCAGCTGAACTTGGTTTAGATCAAAACCTCGCTAAGAGAGCGGGCTTATTACACGATGTCGGTAAAGCTGCTGACTTTGAAATGGATGGTAGCCACGTTGAAATCGGTGCTAGACTTGCCAAGAAATATGGTGAAGGTGATGTTGTTATTAACTCCATTGAATCTCACCATGGTGACGTTCCTGCTAAATACATCATCGCTAACTTAGTCCAAGCCGCTGATACATTAAGTGCTGCTAGACCAGGGGCTAGAAGTGAAATCTTAGAAAACTACATCAAACGTATCGAACAACTTGAAGAAATCTGCAAGTCCTACGATGGCGTTTATCAATCATACGCGATGCAATCTGGCCGTGAATTACGTGTCATGGTTATTCCAGAAAAGATCGATGATGTCGGTGCCTTCAAATTAGCAAGAGACATCAAAGAACGTATTGAAAACGAAATGACCTATCCAGGTCAAATTAAAGTTTCTGTCATTCGTGAATATCGTGCGATAGAAACCGCGAAATAGTAGCCCTATTTCATAGAAAGAATACAATTTGAAAATCTTATTTATCGGTGATGTGGTGGGCCGTGTTGGCCGCCGCTTACTTAAGGAAAGAATTCCTTATTATGTAGAGAAATACGAGATTGATTTTGTTATTGCCAATGGCGAGAATGCTTCGCATGGTAAAGGCTTAACTAGAAATCAATACTTTGAACTTCTTGATGCAGGAGTGGACGCGATTACTCTTGGTAACCACTATATGAGTAAAAGCGAAATACTCCGCTATATCAATCAAGTTGATCGTTTAGTGAGACCATACAATCTTTTAAAGGAATTCCCTGGTGAAGGTAGTGTTGTCTTTGAAGTTAATGGTGTTTCTATTAGAGTCACTAACTTATTAGGTAGTGCCTTTATGAATGAGGAAGTAAACGCCCCTTATTATTCCGTCCTTAATTTATTAAGTGAGGAAGAAGAACCTGCAACTATCCACATCGTTGATTTCCACGCTGAAGCAACAGGCGAGAAACAATCATTAGCTTTTGCTTTAGATGGCAAAGT
>CADCJP010000041.1 GCA_902801805.1 uncultured Erysipelotrichaceae bacterium
TTTACCAATTAATTTAATCTCAATGTGGGCTCCTTTATTAAGCTTAACGATGCGTTTATTCGGTAACGCTTTAGCGGGTTGGACGTTAATGACGCTTTTATATACGGCATTACAAAGTGTTTCAGCGAAATTATTCTCTGCTGTTCCACAAGGCTATGGAGCAGCGATACTCCCGCCATTTATCACTCCGATTTTACATGCCTATTTTGATTTATTCTCAGGCTTAATTCAAACCGTCGTCTTCCTTTTCTTATCGATGATTTTCATCGCTAACGAAGGACCAGATGATGAAGAAGATATATATGAACTTGCAGAGAAAGGAGGAAATTAATCTATGGGTAATGCTTTAGCTGCTGCAATTGCAATTTTAGCTGTTATGCCATCCGCACTTGGTGAAGCATGGGTTTGTGCCAAAACCGTTGATGGAATGAGCCGCAATCCACAAATGTATGGAAAACTTAGAACCAACATGATTCTTGCTTGTGCGCTTGTTGAAACAACCGCTATTTATGCATTATTAACCGCTATTTTAATTATTTTCGTCGCTGAGTAAGGAGGAGCATATGAAAAAAAGAAAATTTATTTTCTTGCTACCAATATTAGTTTTGCTCACTGGATGCGATGTATCTGGAGAATTAAATAGTGAAGCTTTTATTGGCAAATTAATCCCTAACTGGATTTCTTTTGTCGCACAGTTAGGTGCTTTGCTCGTCCTTATTTTGGTGGTGATTATCTTTGGTTATAAGCCAATTAAAAAGATTGTCACTAAAAGACAAAACTATATTGAAAGTCAAATTAAAGATGCTGAACAAAGCAAAGCTACATGGCAAGAAAATGAACTGAAATCAAAAGAAACTGTCCTTGCTAGCAACAGGACGGCGGCGGATATCGTTGCCGAAGCAAAAGCGAATGCGGAAATTGAAAGAAACAAAATCCTTTCCGATACCGCACTTGAAGTCGAAAGAATGAAAAAAGACGCTGAAAACGATATAGCTCGTATGGAACTCGAAGCTCAGGAACAAATTAAAAAAGAAATTGTGAATGTCGCTTTAGATGCTTCAAAAGAGTTACTTGGAAGAGAAGTCTCTTCTAAAGACAATACCCGTTTGCTCGAAGAATTTATTGAGGATATCAAGAAATAACTATGAAAGAACTTACATCACGTTATTCGACTGCTTTATTCTCTTTAAAAAGAGATGAAGGCAAACTCTTAGAATCTCAAATAGAGATTAAAGAGTTAATTAAGGTTTTAAAAGAAAACCCTGATTTCCTCACGCTTTTAGATTCTTCTTATAAAGAATTCAATGAGAAAGAAGCGATTATTGATCAAGTCTTTAAGTCTTTGGATGAAGAAACAAGAAACTTCATCAAGATTGTGACTAGAAACCATCGTGCGATGTATCTCACGGAAATCTTCATGGAATTTAATTCTTTGGTAAACGAATATCGTGGAGTAAAAGAAGGCTTAGTGTATTCAACTGAACCGCTTTCAGAAGATGCACTCAAAAAACTCAACTCCAAAATTAGTGAAGTGGAAAAAATGCCAACTGAACTAATAAATATTATCGATCCTAGCCTTATCGGTGGGGTCAAGGTCGTTATTAACGACCATATCTATGATGGTTCAATCAAACATCATATTGACAACATGAAACTATCCTTACTTAAATAGGAGGGCTCAAATATGAAAATTAACGCTAACGAAATTAGTGCTTTAATTAAAGAACAAATTAAGAACTACAAACACGAAGTCGATAGTAGTGACGTCGGTACTGTAATTACTGTTGGAGACGGCATTGCTTTAGTGTACGGCTTAAGTCAAGCTATGCTTGGTGAATTATTATTATTCCCAAATGATATCTATGGCTTAGTGATGAACTTAGAAGCCGACCATGTCGGTGCAGTTCTTTTAGGTGATGATTCTTTAATTAGAGAAGGTGACGAAGTCAAACGCACCAAGCGCGTCATGGAAGTCCCTGTTGGAGATGCTTTACTTGGTAGAGTAGTTAACGCTTTAGGTCAACCAATCGATGGGCTTGGCCCAGTGGAAACTCATAAAACTCGACCAATCGAAGTCATTGCTCCTGGAGTTATTACTCGTAAAAGTGTCGACACTCCTTTAGAGACTGGTATAACTGCAATTGATGCGATTACTCCAATTGGAAGAGGCCAAAGAGAATTAATTATCGGTGATCGACAAACCGGTAAAACCGCAATTGCTATTGATACAATTATCAATCAAAAAGGAAAAGATGTTCTTTGTATTTATGTAGCAATCGGACAAAAGAATTCAACTGTGGCCCAAATCGTCGATAAATTAAAAACATTTGATGCCTTATCTTATACAGTTATAGTTTCTGCAACTGCAAGTGAACCTGCCCCAATGCTATATGTTGCTCCTTATGCTGGTGTCGCGATGGCAGAAGAGTGGATGCACCAAGGAAAAGATGTCCTCATCGTTTACGATGATTTAAGTAAACATGCGGTTGCTTATCGCGCTTTATCACTTTTATTGAAACGTTCTCCAGGAAGAGAAGCATATCCTGGTGATGTCTTCTATCTACATAGTAGACTCTTAGAAAGAGCATGTAAGCTCGCTCCAGAATATGGTGGAGGCTCAATTACGGCTTTACCAATTGTTGAAACACAATCTGGTGATATTTCCGCTTATATTCCTACAAATGTCATTTCTATCACAGATGGACAAATCTTCTTAGTGACTGATTTGTTTAACGCTGGTCAAAGACCAGCAATCGATGCAGGTCTTAGTGTCTCTCGTGTTGGTGGAGCGGCGCAAACAAAAGCGATGAAACAAGTCGCAAGAAGTTTAAAAATCGATTTAGCAAGCTTTGAAGAAATGAAATCATTCTCCCAATTTGGTAGTGATTTGGATGCTTCAACTTTATCGATATTAAAACACGGCGAAGCTTTATTAGAGGTTTTAAAGCAAACCCAATATAACCCATATCCATTAAATAAAGAAATTTTCTATCTTTTCTTAGCGAAGAATAAATTCTTAGATAATTTAAAGAAAGAAGACGTCTCAACTTATTTAATCAAAGCTTATGAATATGTGAGTAACACTGATAATTCAGTATTAGAAAGCATTCAAAGCAAAAAAGAAATTCTTCCAGAAGTGGAGAATAGATTATTAGAACTCATTAATAAATTTAACGAGCTTTATCAGGAAGAATTTAATAAATAACATTTATGTCTCAAAACGTTACCAAAATTAAAACTCGAATTAAATCCGTTACTGGCGCTTATAAAGTGACATCAGCGATGAAACTTGTCTCCACAGTAAAACTTAAACAATGGAGAAATAAAATGCTCGCCAATAAGGACTATAACCAAGAACTTTCCGAAGTTGTGGAGATTCTTTTACTTTCGCAAAATAAAGTGAAATCGAGTTTTATGGAGCCAAATTTAGAAACAAATAAGAAACTATATATCGTTATTTCTTCTACTCTTGGCTTATGCGGTAGCTATAACAATAATATTTTCAAAGTGAGTGATGCCGAAATTAAAGAAAACGACGAGGCGATTATTCTCGGAGGAAAAGGGGCAACTCACTATCAAAACGGAGAATTTAAAATCATTGAAGGATTTGAAGATTGTTCATCTTTAGTTGATAAAAAACTAGTGGATAAAATCTCAAAATTCATCCTAGATGAATATTCAAAGAAAACTTATTCAGAAATCCACATCATCTATTCTGAATATAAGAATTCTTTGATCTTCCTAGCCAAAGATTATCAACTTCTTCCATTTAAATACGAAGTCGAAGAAAGTAATGATTATCCACCAATCATGGAACCTAACGCCAAAGTTTTAGTGGAAGAATTAATTCCGTTTTATATCAAAACAAATATCTACAGCAAGTTCTTAGAAAGCGCGGTTTGTG
Organism: uncultured Erysipelotrichaceae bacterium; assembly: GCA_902801805.1. The sequence goes on from CADCJP010000041.1 coordinate 3,905, forward strand.
AACAAGGCGCACGTAGCAATGCAATGGAAAACGCCACCAACAACGCCAAAGACTTGTTAGATGAATTAAAAATTGAATTTAACAAAGCTAGACAAGGAGCGATCACTCAAGAAATCATTGAAATCGTTTCTGCTAGCAGAGCTGTATAAAGGAGGATTACTGAATATGAAAGAAAAACAAGTAGTCAAAGGAAGAATTGTTCAAGCTGTTGGACCAATTGTCGATGTCGAATTTAAAAATCAGCATCTACCCGAACTTCTCACCGCTTTAAGAATTGATATCGATAAAGATAAATCTTTAATTGTCGAGGTTGCTCAACATATTGGTGACGATGTCGTTAGAGCCGTCGCCATGGGGCCAACCGAAGGTTTAGTGAGAGGAATGGATGTCATTTCTTTAGAAAAACCAATTGAAGTTCCAGTTGGAAGAGCGACACTTGGAAGAATGTTCAATGTTCTTGGAGAACCAATTGATGGACTTGATTTAGGCGAAGTTAAAGACGCTAAAAGAATGTCAATTCATCGCAATCCTCCAAAATTTAAAGACCAATCTGTGAAAACAGAAATCTTTGAAACTGGAATTAAAGTTATCGATTTGCTCTGCCCTTATGTTCGTGGTGGAAAAATTGGTTTATTCGGTGGCGCCGGTGTTGGTAAAACCGTTTTAATTCAAGAATTAATGAATAATATCGCTAACGAAAAAGGTGGTATTTCCGTTTTCGCTGGCGTTGGTGAAAGAAGTAGAGAAGGTAATGACCTTTATTATGAAATGAAAGAAAGTGGAGTTTTAAGTAAAACTGCATTGATCTTTGGACAAATGAACGAACCACCAGGAGCAAGAATGAGAGTGGGCTTATCTGGACTCACTATGGCGGAATATTTCCGTGATTATGAGCATAGCGATGTTCTTTTATTCATTGACAATATCTTTAGATTTACCCAAGCTGGTAGTGAAGTCTCTGCCTTATTAGGCAGAATGCCTTCCGCAGTTGGTTATCAACCAACTTTAGCGACCGAAATGGGCCAACTTCAAGAAAGAATTACTTCCACAAAAGATGGCTCAATTACTTCGGTTCAGGCAATTTATGTTCCTGCAGATGACTTAACTGACCCTGCTCCAGCAACAGCCTTCTCACACTTAGACGCAAAAACAGTTTTAGACCGTTCTACCGCAGCCTTAGGAATTTATCCAGCAGTTGACCCACTCAATAGTAGCTCTAATGCATTAGATCCAGCGATTGTTGGTGAAGAGCATTATAAAGTTGCTCGTGGAGTCATTGAAATCCTTGAAAGATATAAAGAATTAAGCGATATCATCGCTATTCTTGGTATGGATGAATTATCCGATGAAGATAAGAAAATTGTCGAAAGAGCAAGAAGAATTAGAAACTTCCTCTCTCAACCATTCCATGTGGCCTCTCACTTTAACGGCATCCCGGGAATTTATGTGAAAGTTAGCGACACAGTGAGAAGCTTCAAGGCTATCCTTAATGGAGAGGCTGATGATCTTCCAGAAGTTGCTTTCTTATATGTCGGCACAATCGAAGAAGCTCGAGCAAAAGCGGAGTCTCTTAAATAATGGCAAGTAGTTTTAAGGTCGAAATATTTACTCCAACTGGCAAATATTTTAGTGGAGATGTGGAATTTCTAAGTGTCACTAGTAGTGTCGCAGTTTTAGGTATTCTTCCAGATCACGCTCCAATAATTACCACCTTGGAAATATGTAAACTAACCATCAAAATTAATTCTAGAGAATTAGATTACGCAATTGGTGGTGGAGTTTTACATATCAAAAAAGACCATTCAGCAGTCTTATTATTAGATTCGATTGAACGCAGCGATGAGATTGATATTAATCGTGCTAAAGAAGCTCAAAAGCGGGCTGAAGAAAGATTAGCTAGAGTTAACGAAGAAATCGATGTGAAGCGAGCCCAAGCAGCCTTAAGTAGGGCACTTAATCGTATCTCAATCTATAAAGATTAGTTTATAATTATAAAAAAGGAGAGTAGTTATGCACCCATGGCACGATGTTAGAGCGAGTCGCGTGACTCCAGATAAATTCTTAGCTTTAATTGAAATTTCAAAGGCAAGTAAGAATAAATATGAATTAGATAAAGAAACTGGTCATTTAATCTTAGACCGTGTTTTATTCACATCTACTCACTATCCACAAAATTATGGATTTATTCCAAGAACTTACGCTAGAGACTATGACCCACTTGATGTTTTAGTGCTTTGCAGTGAATCGATTATTCCAATGAGCTTTGTTGAATGTAAGCCAATTGGTGTCTTGATTATGACAGATAATGGTTTATTCGATGAAAAGATTATCGCTGTGCCACTAAATGATCCTTTCTATTCTCCTTACGATGATATCATTAACATCCCAAGTCACATCATGGATGAAATTAAACACTTCTTTGCAGTTTATAAGACTTTAGAAGGAAAAGACACCGCTATTGACGAAGTCAAAGATGCTAGTGTTGCAAAACAAATTATCGCTGATTGTATTAAAGCTTATAAAACCACAATCGAACCAAAATACCTTGCTGAAAGAAGAGCAAGAGGCTAATGATTCATATTGTCTTATATCAACCAGAAAAGCCACAAAATACAGGGAACATAATGCGTACTTGTGTCGCAATTAATGCGAAACTTGACATTATTGGTCCCTTATCTTTTTCTTTAGATGAAAAATCTCTCAAGCGAGCGGGTATGGATTATATTGATTCTTTAAAATATCAATATTTCCCAAGTTATGAAGATTATTTAAAAGAATATCCTCATGCGGATACTTATTACGTTACTAGATATTCTAAAGATACTTATTCATCTTTTGATTTTACGAATATCACTCACGACATTTTCTTAATGTTTGGAAGAGAATCAACCGGTATTCCGCATGAAATTTTAAGAAATCATCTTGATCGATTATTAAGAATTCCGATGGTCCCAGAAGCAAGAAGTTTAAATCTATCTAACTCAGTTGCAATCGTGGTCTATGAAGTTCTTAGACAACAAAAATTCCCGAATTTATCCACTCATGAAGCGATAAAAGGGGAAGATTTTCTTCTAAAAGAAGAAGCTTAATTAAATCTCTTTTGAGACTTACGAAGCATTTTCGTTTCGTTTCTCACGCTTCTTAAAGTACTCCTTCGAGTTTTCCTGCAAGTAATAAAGCTATTTCAGAAGCGAGAAGCAAGGTATCGTTATCAGGATTTTCTTTAAAAATGACGACGTGACTTGCGTGACTATCTTTTAAGTGAACAAATGTATCGCTCTTATTTGCGAGCTTGAAAGTTAGATAATTGTTTTGCTCTTTATTCTTACCAAAGCCAATCCTTATATCCTTATTATAAATATAATATGGTTTACTCGCATCGATAGTAACTGGCTTTTTAATATTAGATTTTTGAGGTAAATATCTTGCTGATAAGGCTTGTATTTCTTCATTTGCTAAATAATCAAATGTCTCTAAATAGTGATTAATCTCAACTAAATCTAATTTCGCTTTTTCAATTTCGCGACTTACATTCTCAATCGTGCGTTTTGCCTTTTTATATTTATTAAAAAATAATTCTGCGTTTTTTTCATAAGTTAAAGAATCATCATAAATGTCTTTAATTGTCTCTTTATAATCGTTAAATTCCTCACTACTAGCGTAAGTTAGGATATATTCGCCATATTCTTTATAGATTAAATTCTTTTTCGCAGCCTCATATTCTTCCTCTAAGACTTTAATTTTCTTTTTTAAAGACTTCTCTTTTTGCTTTAAATGATTATATAAAGGAAGAACCTGTTCTTTTTGCTTTTTGTGGTCTGATTCAACTATATAATCTTTTACTTCTTGACAGTATTTTTCATAATCGAATTCTCCTCTAGATAATAGGGCGTTCTTTTCGATTGGTTGATATTTAAAGCCTTTGATGATTGGTCTAGAGGCAGTTAAATCTGAATAGTGTTTTGCAAAAATTATTTCATCATTTGAATTTAATAAAATTAAATTATTAATCGTGGGAATCAATTCTAAAATAAGCGAATAACTTTTCTTTTCATAAAATTCATCAGATTTATATAAATTAAATTTTAAAATACGGTCGTCATTTAAAACTTCAACGCTTTCGATATATGAACCTTTGATATATTTTCTTAAGTGATCATTTAAACCACCTAAGACTGTATGAGGGGAATATGATTTATCGACAAATCCCAAGAAAGGACGTTGATGATTTAACGAAATTAAGAGCTTTTCTTTACTATAAAATGAAAAAGAGAGAAGTAAATCTGAAAAATTTACGACGACAATATTTGTAATAAAACTATGTGATACATTTTTATTCAAGTCGTCACATATTTGGTAGATGCCTTCTAAATTAATCGTTAGCATATTTAAATTATTTCATAATCAATTGTTTGATAAAAGATAAATAGATATTTATAATAAGAGAAAATGAAAAAGGGATTGCTTATTATTTTATCTGGACCTTCTGGAGTCGGCAAAGGGACAATCAGAAGATATATCACGGATAATTACAAATTAAAATTATCCTATTCTATCTCTATGACCACCAGGCCACAAAGAGATAAAGAAGTTGACGGAGTCGACTATTATTTCGTCTCTAATGAAGAATTTGATCGCAATATCAAAGAAGACAACTTCTTAGAATGGGAAGAATTTGTTGGTAACCGATACGGCACCCCAAAAGATAAAGTGGAAGAACTAAGAAATCAAGGGAAGCACGTTCTACTAGAAATTGAAATCAATGGAGCGGCTGAAGTGATGAAAAAAGTCAATGACGACCGCATCATTTCCT
>CADCJP010000042.1 GCA_902801805.1 uncultured Erysipelotrichaceae bacterium
GTGGAGATATCTAAATCGCCATAAAGAGTTAACGCTAAGGAACGAGGAATTGGTGTCGCGGACATCATTAGTAAGTCAGCGTGTTCGCCCTTACTCGCTAAAGCAATTCTTTGGTTAACACCGAATCTATGTTGCTCGTCAATAACCACTAAACCAAGAGAAGAATAAGTTGTGTCTTTAGTGAACAAAGCATGAGTGCCAATGATTAAATCTATATAACCTTCTTTTAAATCCGCTTTGATTTGTTTTTTCTCGCTAGCAGGAGTTGAACCTAAAAGCAAAGCGACTTTCACTTTTGTGTCTTTAAATAGTTTTAATGCATTAGCGTAATGTTGTCTTGCTAAGGCATCTGTTGGGGCCATTAGAGCCCCTTGATCGCCTCTTAAAAAGTTAGCGAAAAGCGCTACAAAGCACACTAAAGTTTTACCTGTACCAACATCACCTTGAAGTAAACGGTACATCAAACCGCTTTGGTTCATATCTTCGATGATTTCTTTCGCTGCGTTCTCTTGATCTTCGGTTAATTTATATGGAAGAGAATCAAGGAAAGGCGCACAAATATCTAGATCAATTGGTTCTTTTCTGATTTTAGATAGTGATTTGTTACTTTCTCTAATTAGTTGGTTCTTTAAAGAGAATAATAAAGCCTCTTCATACTTAAGATGACGTAAAGCTTGAGTCACTTCTTTATAGTCTTTAGGGTGATGCGCCCAGTTAAGAGCGACTTCTTTATTGACGAGACGATATTTATTTAAATAATCATAAGGTACTAAAGAGAAGATTTTGCCTTCTAATTCCTTTAGACTTCTTAAGGCCATATTAGCGAATAAATGGTTTTGGAAATCACGTGGAAGTGAGTAAACAGGCTTTAACCTCTCTTCAGGTGGAACTTGCCCTTTAATAATCTTTTGTCCATCTATTTCATTTCTCTTCATGTTGAAGGTGCCAATGATGGAGTATTCTTCATCGATTTTAATCATCTTCGCTAAGTACTGTTGATTAAAGAAAACAACTTTATAATACTTCCTAGATTGAGACATGAAATCAAAGGTGACAACACTGACACCTTTAGAAGGAATGACTTTAGGAACGGAAATAGCCTTACCTAAAAGGACCACTCTTTGTTTATCAGTGATACTCTTTTCAGCGGTATAAGAATAATCATCATAACGGTGCGGTAAATGATTAATCACATCGTATTGATTAAAAATACCCATACCTCCAAGGAGGTAATTAAGTCTTGGTGATTTGGTAAGCTTTTCCATGATTTAATTATGAATAATTATAAATATAAAGAAAAGAGGCTTTTTAGAGCCTCTAATCATTTGCTTTGATAATTACGCAATTGGATATGCTTCTTTAAGTCTATTGGCTTCTTCTTCAGTGATTCTGAGGATTGTACCATGACGTTTGGTTTGGGCATCCCAACTGAATTCAGTATTCTTCTTTAATTGTCTCCAACTACCACCGGCATTGTTGATATCTTCAACGTTTGTGGTGGCCCATGGGATATAACCAATACTTGTATTGGCATAGAAGTCTGCCATTAAGCCGATTTCAGGAACGTTTGGATCAGTTCTGTCCGCTTGGTTTAAATAGAACCATTCTGGGCCTTCTAAGCACTTATTATCAGCGTTTCTGCCTTCAGCTTTGAAACCGACATCTGCTAAGTTTTGGACGAATTCCCATTCGGCATCATATAAGTTTTGTGTTTTTTGAATTCTGATACCACCATGGTTTTCATTGTTACCACCGTCTTTACAGGCACTGTAGTACCAATCACCAATCTTCATGACAGAACCATCGATAACTTTACGATAATCGTTGTTAATTGCGTATTGGTCTGTTTCTTCCTTATTTGTATAACCATCTGGGTATTTAACGTTAGGAATGAACTTATTGGTTTCACCAAAGTGATGGAAGTCTCTTGTGGTTGTGTAATAAACACAGTCTCTTTCTAAAATCTTTGCGTTTGTGCCTTTAGAAACGTCATCTAAGATTGTGGAAGAGAAGAAGATTAAGTATTCACCAGTTTCTTCACAATATATCATTTCAGGAGCCCAAGCCATACCAGCATTAGGAGCAGCAACTTCAATCAATCTTTCTTCTGACCAATTAACTAAATCGTGCGATTCCCAAATAATAATGGAGTGGCTACCTGTTTTAGTGGCAGCGCCAGCGTTATCTATACCCCAACCACCTCTAGTATAAATACTGAGGTCAGTAGCAATTAAATAGAATGTATCGCCTTCAGGTGAACGGCAAATATATGGGTCTCTCACACCTCTTTCACCAATATGACTTTCTAAAACTGGCTTCAGATTATCGATAGTTTTTGATTGGTTTTGAACTGGCATCTTTGAGCCATTCATGTCTTTGAATTTTAAACCTTGACCAACATCTGCTAAAGCGAAATACATTTGTTCACCGACAGCAACTTTTTTACCGCTGACGGTTTTACCATGTCCTTCACCAACGAAGTGACCAAATAAATACGCTTTATAGTCTTCGTCTTTAATCTCTTGAGGAGCGGCTTTAACTAAGACTTCTTGTTCGTATTGTGTCTTAGCGCCATCCTTATCAATAATCGCAGTTAATTTAACAGTTTTATCTTCAGCTTGTCTAGAGACAATACCTGGAGCTGTTTGTTCATCGCCTTGGACATCGATAACTTTCTTATCAGCGCTTTTCCAAGTGACTGTTGCGCCTTCAATCTCAGTTGGAAGATAGATATTTCCATAAACGCCATCTTCACGATTGACGATTTGTAATTGATTAATAATTGCTTCATCGGTTTCTTCAGCATACTTTGTTTGTGAACATGCACATAAAGAAACAAGAGCCACTAAAGACACCGCAAAAGCCTTTACGTTATTTTTCATAGTATTTTCCTTCTTTCAAACTGTCTTTATTATGACACGATTACATATTGTAATAAAGAGGAAAACAATTAAAAAAGACCACGGTTTAGTGGTCTTTATCATTTCTTTAATTTGTTTATTATTCAACGCCGATTAAGAAGGAATAAACTGGTTGATTACCTTGTCTAATGTCGAGGTCGAGATCAGAGAATTTTTCACTAATCATATCGCTGACTTTATTCATTTCTTCTTCGTTCACATCTTCACCCACTAAGATTGTGATAATGCTGGATTCATCATCGACCATCTTTTCAAGTAAGGTCATGAGTGTGGCGATTTTATCTGGGTTATCGACGACGATATCTTTTTCAAAAATACCGATGAAATCATTCTTTTTGACTTTTACGCCACCGATTTCTGTATCTCTAATAGCGAATGTCACTTCACCAGATTTGACGTTCTTAAGAGCGGCTTTCATGCTGCGGAAGTTTTCTTCTGGATCAGCTTCTGGATTAAACATAATCGCAGAGCTAATGCCTTGAGGAATGGTTTTACTTGGAATGACGTAAACGTTTGTATCAGCGTCTTCCACCATTTCGCAAGCTTGAGAAGCAGCCATCACGATGTTGGAGTTATTTGGGAAGATGAAGACGTTATGAGCGTTAGCTTTCTTAATCGCTGAGACAAAGTCTTCACTACTTGGGTTCATGGTTTGACCGCCTTTAACAACGACGGAAACACCAATTTCTTTCAAGAAGTCTTCAATGCCTTGACCAGCGGAAACACTAATCATTGCATATTCGGTTTTCTCTTTATTTTCTTCTTCCTCTTCGAAGTCTAATTCTTCGGAAGAATCACCAACTTTTAAGTTCACTAATTTGACTTTAAGGAATTCACCAAATTGTTGAGCATAGTTTAAGATGTCACCTGGGTTAAGAGCGCGGATGTGAACTTTAACGTTATCATCCTTGACGTTGACCACTAAGTCATCACCATTTGTGCTTAATAAATTGGAGAATCTATTTTCGTTGAAGGCTTTCTTTTCCTTTAATAATTTCAAGATGAATTCTAACAAATATCCTTCTTCTTCGCCTTCTTCAGCAGAGGATTGAGCTTCTGTAGCTGTGGCTTGGCTTCTTTCAACGAAGTCACCACCAGCGGCAATTCTCATACCTTCTAAAATGCGAATTAAACCTGTACCACCAGAGTCCACAACACCAGCTTCTTTTAAGACTGGTAAGAGTTCTGGAGTTCTCTTTAAGGATTCTCTTGCTTCTTGAAGCATGAGATCTAAGCATTTTTCAATGCTCATGTTATCTTTGACGTTGTCCGCTAAGAATTGACTTGATTCACGGATAACTGTAAGGATTGTACCTTCGACTGGATTAACGACGGCTTTATAAGCAACTTCAACACCTTTTTGGAAAGCAGCGGAGAAGGCTGGAGCGTCGACTTCTTCTAAACCATCTAAGCCTTTAGAAAAGCCACGGAAGATTTGAGAAGTAATAACACCAGAGTTACCTCTAGCGCCCATTAAAAGGCCACGAGAGAAAACCTTGGAAATTTCATATGCTGATTCATCACTTCTGTTTTGAATTTCTTTACTACCAGAAGTTAATGTTAAATTCATGTTCATACCGGTATCACCATCTGGGACTGGGAATACGTTTAAAGCATCCACTTCTGGATAGTGATTGTATAAGTTATTGGATCCGGATATTAAAAGTTGTTTGAGTGATTGTCCGTTTAAAGTCTTCATATTTATTAGTGAGAGGATAATCTTTCACCAAAGACGTTGACGCGGGTACATAAATTGCTAAACGCTTTATTAAGCTGATACATAATTGTTTTTTGGCATTCTACGAGAGCTTCGGTAATCTTAACTTCGTTAGAAAGCACTAAATAAACATCAACGGTAAAAGTGCGATTTGCGAATTTCTTCACATAAATCGCATCCTCGATAATTCCTTTCTTAAGTCTTTTGTCAACACGATGGGTTTCATCACGTTGAGCGATGCTGGCAACACCATAACACGCTAGCGCCGCTTTACGGGTTGCTTCTTTGATATCTGCTGTATGATAGACCACTGGGGTCGCATTTGTTTTCTTTTCCATAAAGTAAGGTTATTTTACAAAGTAAACGTCATATTGTCAAACTTCGCGCATAAAATCCAAACATTGTCACGTAAGTTGACACATTATCGTCTTAATAATGAGAGCAATGGTAAGAAGTCTTGATAGACATCTCCATACGCTACGATGATGTGATTGCCAAAACTGGCTTTTAATAATTCGAGTAAACCATCTTCATTGAGCGCAACCGATATTTGCGTTCTGCAGTAATTTGCTAAAGAGAGGTTTTCCTTAATAGTCGCGGGTATACATAAGGTATTTTCTAATGTGTAATCAGGGGCAATTTTGCAAAGAGTGACACGACCTTCTGGTAGTTCACCTTTGATGCCGATTCCTAACCCACTTTCAAAATGCGTCATTAATTTAAATGAAGTCACCATGTTAAGAGGCACTGTGCAGTGCGCTAACATCAAAGATTGATCTTCATAATTAAATTTAGAAGGATTTGCCATAAAAGAACTACGATTTGTTAATGAATTAACAATATGCATAGTCACTAAGCTATGGATGTCGCCTTCACATCCCGCGGTGATGCCTTCTTCATTGAGAAGAGCTAAGGCTAAACAAGCGGTATTTTTGTATTTTTTAATAATATCAAAGCAACGGATTGTTAACCCATTTAATTGATATTTAGCCACTAAGCGTTTAAGGGCTTTATAGATGACAAGAGCCATTTCTAAATCATCTCGGTTTTCCGCTTTAGCGATGAGTTCAGAAGAGTGATTAATCTCTTTTAAATCAATCATTTCTTTTTCTTCTTGAGCGATCAATTCTTCAAGCTCACTCATCTTGATCTTGATGATATTTTGTTTATAGTTTGTGTAAATGACTTTTGGTTCAACTGGAGAAGCAATAAGCCAAGATGATGCACCACCGATTAAACCTAAACGATTGTCTTTAACGCTCTTATAAGCGCTGATAATCGTGGCAATGTGTTTTATCATGTTAGCGATATGATTCTCGTCTCCAGTGAGCAAAAAGCATAGTTTGTTATGATTCTCTAGATAAGTTTTGATTTCTAGACAGGCTGGAAGAGAATTATTACGAGAAGTTGATAAGATGACGATTGGCTCATCATCTTCTTTCATTTGTTTTAAAAAGAGATTCTCAGTACCACCTGAACCAATAAGTATGACGTCAAATAAAGCGTCTTTAGCGTTCTCTAAAAGTAAGAGATCTTCTTGAACGAGGAAATTATTGATTTCATCAATAAAGAGTAAGTCTTCGTTAACTAGATCTTTGTTCTTCTTATGGAGGATGCTATATATTGGTTTTAAATTAATGTTCATATTACTTAGCTATATTTTAATATAGTCGCTATAAAATAAAAAGCCCGGCGGCTCGCTATTTTGTCCTTTCGGATATCTTCGCCACTACGGTGCTTAACTTCTGTGTTCGAGATGGGAACAGGTGTGTCCACCGCGCCATCGCCACCAGACTTTTTATTAAGAGAAATTATTCTCTCAAAACTGAATATTACCACATGTTAGCTTTCTTGTTAATAAATAACTTTAAATTTTACTTTTGGGATTCGATTAAAAATCTTAAGAAATTAAGTCCTCGACCTATTAGTATTAGTCAGCTGAACATATCACTATGCTTACACTTCTAACCTATCAACCCTGTAACTTTCAGGGGGTCTTACTTCTTTCGAATGGGAAGTCTCATCTTTAGGTTGGCTTCACGCTTAGATGCTTTCAGCGTTTATCCATTCCATAGGTAGCTACCCGGCCATGCCACTGGCGTGACAACCGATATACCATTGCTATGTCCATCCCGGTCCTCTCGTACTAAGGACAGATCCTATCAAACTTCCTGCGCCCACGACAGATAGGGACCAAACTGTCTCACGACGTTTTGAACCCAGCTCGCGTACCACTTTAATTGGCGAACAGCCAAACCCTT
>CADCJP010000043.1 GCA_902801805.1 uncultured Erysipelotrichaceae bacterium
TTCTGGGACGTTATGGATGGTGACCGCTAAAAACATCTTAGAAGTCTTAGACATCGCTTTAGTTCTTAAACCTTCTTCTTTGTTTTCTTGATTATGGAAGTGTGGTACCACCTTATCAATTAACCATAAGAATCCAGCGCCTAGAACGATGGAAATAACCACCACTAGCCAATTAGGCATATAAGAGACGTTTCCGTCTTCTAAGGCCGGTTTAATAAGGGAAAAGAATGAAGCGGAGAACATCACGCCTGCGGCAAAGCCAGTAAAGATTTTATTTAATCTCGGTGAGATTTCTTTTTTACGAATAAAGAAGACAAATAATGCCCCTAATGTTGTGCAGATAAATATTAGGGGTATACCAATTAATGGATAGACAAAGTCTTGCATATTGATTACCTCCAAAAGAACAACTTTTTAACTGCTTGTGTTTTATAGTAACTAGTAATCCTATAACCTGTTGGATAAAAGGCTTTAACGAAATCTTCTTGATCTAAATCTAAAGGAGTGATGACCGTAAGAGAATTAGAAAGATGAGAAGCCTTTATTTTCTTATAAGAGGTAAAGTTCTTTCTCACTGTGTCTTCAACGTGCATTTCGCACATCCCACACTTCATTCCATCAATGCCTAAAATATATTTATTCATACTAGTTTCCTTTGGTGATTTACTACATGAGTTAGTCACCACTAACTACTATATCACAATAAATAAAATAGAAAAGAAAAACGTATTTAAATATGTAGCTCTTCCACGAATAAAGATATTGGTGTTTTAAAAAATACGCTTATTTTATAGATGTTTTGAAATGAGGCGTTATATAAGGATTGATCACTAGAACGATATTTGTTTAGGGTATTAACACTTATACCTGTTGCTTTGCTTAATTTATTAATGGAGCATCTATAACGTTTACAAAGAAGTCTTAATATCGTTTCTTCTTTTTCTTTGTCGTGGAAATAATCCACTAGTTGGGAGATATCCATTTCGTGATAAACATTATAAAGGTCTAGCATTTTTTCTAATGGTAATTTTAAAAACAAATATGAAAATGGTTTGCGTAGCATTAGGAATAGTTCAAAGTAACAATACCCACACCAGTAAGCATCATTATATATCCCAAAGCTATCGTCTTTAGCAATATTGTTGCCCACAATTGAATGATATCCTTCTTCAACTGAAATGTCCGAAATATCAGTTAAGTATCCTTTTTCGATATTTTTAACATAATCACTGTTAGCAAGATAATCAGTGAAAGCTGTCAGGTGCATTTTGTTATGGATGGCAATAACGAAATAGCGGCAGAATGTTTCTTTTATGTCATAAATCAGATATTTATTCATTTTCAAAAACCAAGTCCCTCAAGCGTATTCCTTTTATATAGCGGTCGTTTTTTACTAATTCAGCATAAATACCATCCGCTTTTGCTTTCCTTAAATAATATTGTTCTCTACTTATTTCATGAGTCTCTTCGAAATCTAAAAAGTGGAGATTAGAAAAAGCTCTTTTAGAGATAAGAACATACTGCGTGCCTAAATCTCCAGATAGAAAAATTCTTTCTAATGACTCTAATGTAATTTCACCCTTAATGAACGATTCAGGAAATTGGAAATAGCTATCATCAGCGCGATAGCCTATCACTATGTCATATTTTGAAATATCAATTAGATATCTTTTTTCTAAATATTCTAATTCCAATGGGTATTTATCCTTTAACACCCCTGGCAATTTACGATTGTGAACTAATAAGGCAACCCAATAAAGAACATTGTTGAATGGGGGTTTGGTCAAATCAAGAATCTTTAATCGATCATCTCTAATTTTATATCTATTAACAAAGCCACAGCCCTTTCTCTTTGATGCCCATTCTTTAGCTAATTCTTTATTTGAGCAGCAATAAAAACCAAGTCCGTAGTCATTAGACTTATTGCCCGCTCCAAACTGTGGTTTTTCAACAATACAATCACTACCGTGATAAATTATTCTTTCCATACACAAAAAATTATACTTTGTGTAGGTATTATTGTCAATCTATAGTACTCTACTACTATGTTTTGTCTATTTTAGGTACACAATTAAATTACAAACATGCAAACAATAACGTTTAAGAAATCATAAATGCCGTGGCCTAAAGCTAAGCCTAAGTATTTGCAGTTCTTAAGGAAGTATTTAGCGAAACCAAAGATTAAACCAAAGCCAAAGGTAAATAAGACTTGGAATAGACTACCGTTAATGATGTGCCAAATACCAAATAATGCCGCGGCAATAATGACACCTATCCATTTATGCTTTTTAAAGAAACCACAGAATGTTTCTTGATAATACACTCTAAACACTAATTCTTCTACTGGACCCACGAATAGGACGAAGAAAAGTAAAGAAAGCAATAAGTTTGCCAAATTAAAGTCTTGATGTTCGCCGACAATAGAATGACCCAATAACGCTGGTAAAAACGCCGCGAAGAAAGAGATGACTATAGCCAATCCTAAGCCAATTAGATATTGCTTCCAGTTCTTTACATCAAAATCAATCTTAATACCTGTGATGATGATACTAGCGATAGCAACACCCGCCATGGCAAAATAAACGCCCCATCTTAAATAGGCTTTAGGTGTTCCTGTTATTGGCAAAATACTTGGTAGGAATGTTAATAAAACAAGCAATGCTGTAGTAATAATAAGGACGATAATTTTCTTTTTCATAAGACAATAATATTCTCGTTATATTAAAAAAAGAAGAACTTATTTGTCCTTCTCTTCTTTACTGATTTCTCTTAGTTCTTTTTGGTCTCTTCTACCAGATGTTTCGTTATAGAAGTTAACAATGATAGAAGTAATAACCGCGACAGCGATAATGCCGTATAATCCTAAGATCACTGTTAATACTCTTCCTAAAGGAGTGACTGCGGTGAAATCACCAAAACCAATTGTAGTCACCACCGCAAAGCTATACCATAAGGCATCTGGGAAATTAGTGATTCCTGGTTCCACTGTTTGAAGAACAATGGAGAAGCAGATAATCGTGGTTAATAAACCAAATAAGATTTCTAAAGAGAATGTGGAAACAATAATCTTAAATAAGACTTTCACTTTTAAAGTCGCAAAGATAATCATCGCCGCTTCAACGAAAGATACCACAGCGATAAAAACACATTCTAAAGTCACAATTGTGACAACGTTTTCTTCCGCTGGAGTAATAAATATACCAACCGCTAAAACAACGGCGAAGGCAATGATTAAACCATTTAAAACAATGCTACGTATATCGTGCTTTTGAATAAGTGAGAATGCTCTAGATATGACAATGGATAAACAATATAATCCTGCGGTGATTTGGAATACTTGGGGATTATATGTATTGCCAGATAAGGAGACAATACCCAAAATAGCGTTAAATATAAAAAGTATTAAAGACCTAATGAAGTTCAATTTGGTGCGGTCTTTTAAGAATGAAACAATACTTAATAAGGCTGTCGCCATAAAGACCCAAATTAAAAACTTACTAGCTTCTTCTGGTGTCTTTTCGTAAATTTGTAAAATCGTTAATGCGGAGAACGCTAAAACTAAAGTGGAAAGCACAGTACTAACTAATGTTAATAGCACTTTCATGAATGGTTTTTGAAAGAAATCAGTTTTACGTTTGCTCATAATGCAAATAATATAGCATTATTTATTATCGTTTTCTCTCTTTTTGGTACTATGGTGCCAATTTATGCTATTTTAGCGAGTGCTTCTTTCATATCATTGAGGCAATGATCGAATGTTTCTTTTGGATAGCCACGCTTATTAAAGAAGTGAAGCGCTCTCATACAGCCAAGCACTCTGGCTTTATTAGAAATCTTAATATATTCTTCATCATTTAAATCAGAATAGTACTTTCTAGAAAGTTCTTTCCAAATATATCGAGCTTTATCAACAGATATACCGAGGAAGTCTTCCACTGAGCGAGGATCTAAGAAACTGAATTCATAATAAGAATTACAAATCGAGGCTAATTCAAAGATTGGATCACCAATACATAAAGTATCCATATCAATAAGCATTAAGTCATTACCCACCATTAATTGGTTTTTAAGATGGAAATCACCATGCATTAATGTTCTTGAATCTGGAACTTCATTAATCAATTTATAAAGGGTGTGATATGTTTGCTCATCTAAGAAACTTTTAACTTTTTCTAAATAGCCAAATGATAACTTCTTCATATCTGGTAAGGAGCCATCAGTGACTTCTCTACTATGCATATGTTTAAGCACTTTCACCGCTTGATTAATAAAGGCATCAGTGTTTTCTTGGCTTTCATTAACATATTTAGTGCATGAACTAGCGTCTAATAGTTCAAAGATTGTGCCATAGTCTTCCCCCACCTTAACGATTTGTAAGGCAATCGCGGTAGGTAAACCCATCACAAAGGCTTTCTTAGAAAGTTCTCTTTCATTTTTAATATCATCTAATGTTGTATGTTTATCGTAATAAACTTTAACGATGGTATCAGGGGCTAAACGATAGACCGCTCCATGAGCGCCTTTACCAATTAATGGACAGCCTTCAACAGAAACAACCGGGAAAGCTTTTTGGACATTAACAATCTTGGTAAAACCTGTCATTTCAAAAATATCATAGACTTCAGTGGAAGCATTAATGACAGAAGTATCATCCACTTTCTTTTTAATACCTAAAACAACACGTAAACCCGCACTAGAGATGTATCTTGTGTTACCAGCATCAAGCACTACTGCGTCATAGTTTTTCTTGCTTAATAAGTCATTAATTTCTTTTTCTGTTGATTCGCATGTATCAAAAGATAACGAGGACGGTAATTGATAATTGAGTGTTTCCATGTTGTTATTCACCTTCTACTTGTTCGACTGGTTGGACGCTTTTAACGGCTTCTAAGAAACCATGATAAGCGGGCTTTTTCGCGTATTCACCATCAAATAATAATGGATATTGATCTCTTCTCCAAGAAGCATTATCAGTAATGCCCCACATGACTAAAGCGTCAATATTAGTTTGTCCAGCTTGATTAGCCTTTAAGACTCTAGTCACTAAGTTCTTATAGTATGTGCCTTGAGAATTAAAGATTGTTTTAGTGTTACCACTTGTGGTGACATCGATTTCGGTAAGTTGACACGCTAAACCTTTTTGATGGATTAACTTCGCATCAGTAATGATGTTATCAACGCTTGCGGTTGTGGATAAGTGAGTTTGAATACCGACACCATCAATTAAGTTTTCCGCGATGGCTTTCTTTAATAATGTATTAAGAGCAAAACGACAGTTATTAGTGTCGTAATCATAAGCATAGTCGTTATAGTATAAGGCTTGTCCTTCTGCGGCATATTGTCTTGCGTATTTAAAAGCGTAATAGACGAAGTCGTCACCAATGGTTTGATACCAATAGTTTGGATTCGCACCATTATTATCGGTTTTTCTAATTTGTCCGTTTTGTACCGCCTCATTAGCGACGTCCACTGCGTACACGAGTCCTGGCCATCTATTATTAATAGTGTCAAAGACCGCTTTAATGAAGTTTTCCATACGTTGAAGCATGATTGTTTTACTAACAACCGCTCCTTTATCAGAATAGTTCTTTCTAAAGAACCATTGAGGGGTTTGATCAAACCACACTAAGGTATGGTGTCTAACTTTAATATGATTAGCCTCACAGTAGCTATACATCTTTTCAAATGGTGAAGTTTTAATTGCCACTTGTGTTTCATCACTCTTCGCGAGTTCTAAGCAACCTTCTTGATCAAGGATGTACTGTGGTTTACCTTCGTTTTCCGCGGTCACACTATTGAAGTTATCTTTTAAGATTTTACGATACTCAGTATTACGCATCATTTGACCGCTCATACATGTACCAACTTTAAAGTAATCTTCATATGTTCTATAAAGTGATTCATCGTTATAAACATATCCCGTCTTCACTGTTTCTTCACCAAGAGTGATATTGATATCATCGACAAAGAATAATCCTGTATAGCCTGGATCAGTGACTTTATAGTTTAATCTAATAGCCCCTAATGTTTCTAAAGTGTCATAGGAGACCACTAGTCTAATCCATGTATCAAGACTATCTTCAGTAATGGTCACTAACTTACTCTTTAAAGAGTTATTCATGGAGATAGGGAATACTTCCATTTGGAAGGATGAGATATTACCATCACTTGGTACATATACGCATAAAGAGATGATATCTCCATTCTTCGCATCATCTTCTATGAAGTATGGTTGTTCTATTAAATCACTACCTAAATAAGCTTGTTTACTGTTGTACACTACTTCGTATCTAAGAGAGTTCTTATCGGTATTACCGAAATCATTAACTATTTCACCATGGCTATTTTCATTCGCGAGACCTAAAGGTAAGACATCACTATTCTTTGAAGATGTCCATTCCTTGACTGTATCACCAATCTCAATTGGTTTTGGTTCTTCGCTTTCATCTGGTTGACTAGTTTTATTGTTATTACACGCAATTAAAAAAGACGCAGTCAAAAAAGGGATAACCGCGCATAGTAGTCGTTTTTTATTGTTCATAAGCCAATGGTTCCTTTATCAAAAACATTTTAACGAAAGATTGGCTAAAAACAAATATAAATATTATTTATCTTCTTTAATAATAACTTGGGTATGTATAATCAAAAACACCTGTGCAATAGAACTGGCCGTTAACATAATAAACTTTCCTTTGATTAATATAAAATCCTGTTTCGTAGATGAAAAATAACAAGTCATCAGGATGCTCAAAAGAGAGTCTAACTACATTAAGTAATCCTTTTCTGGTCATATCAAATATATCGATAATATACACATAGGAAAACTATTCTTCTGGGAAGGGAGATACAAAAATAGAGCATAGGTATTATCTCTAATGGTCATAATCTGTATTTCGTCAGTAAGATTAGAGATACTCTTTGGAGTGACATTATATGTAGGAAAGCCACGAGAATCAATGTGGCTGTCATTGAGAAATTGTGCTACACCCTTAGTTGAATAAGAATTATAATCCGGCTGATAATATGACGTATCATAGCCATACGCTACATAGGGACTCACGTACTCAGTTGGCGTAACGGAAGACTTTGAGGACGACTCGGATGAAATAATCACTCTAGAGCCTCTAGAGCCTTTATAAGACACTGTGACTTCACCACATCCTGTTAAAGCAACTAAAGATGTTAATAATAACAATACCTTTTTCATAAAATCCTCTAGTAGATATAAGTTGGATAAACATAGTCAAACACACCAGTGCAATAGAATTGACCGTTTACATAATAAACTTTATGTTGGTTAACATAGAATCCATAGGTGTAGATGAAAAATAATAGGTCATCAGGATGTTCAAAAGAGAGTTTTGTGACAGTAAAATATCTATTATTAGCCGTATCAAATATATTAATAACATATTCGCTTGTTTGCTTGTCTTGAGCCCAAACCACAATATCATCTATACCATTTGAGTCATAGTCACAAATACCCATTTGCATGATTTGATAGTTTACGTCATAAGTAAGGGGAAATGATTGGTGCTTGTCAACGAAATAGATGTACGTACTAGAAGTAAAGTGCATAATTTGTATCTTGTCAGTGTAAGTAGAGATACTTCTAGGAGTGACGTTATAAATAGGGCCAGAAGTATAAATGCTTGAATCCTCTTTGAACTCTTGTGACCATACAGTCGAAAAAGTATTATAATCCGGCATATAGTAAGCCTCATCATAACCATACTCTACATATGGACTAACATATTCACCCACCGAAGTGGATATAGATTTGGATGATCTGGATGATACGGATGATCTGGATGATGAAATAGGTGACCTAATACCTTTATAGGACACTGTAACTTCACCACATCCCGCTAAGGAAGTAGCTATCATGATTAACGATGTAAAAAGTAATAGCTTCTTTTTCATACTAGTTATTATTCAATATACTCTTTAGCAATACTAAAACCTCTTCCATGGGTCATCCCCTCTTTGTTGTGATTCATTAATTTTTCTATTAATATCATCAACAAGGTCTTCTTGTTCGTTATATCCATTAAAGTCACTATTATCATCGGAACTATAATCATCATGTTTCTCTTCTTCTTTTTGAGAATCAGAGTTATTTACATATGCCATATAGTTTTCTTTCGCCGCTAATGAGCTTAATTTTCTAA
>CADCJP010000044.1:0-10048 GCA_902801805.1 uncultured Erysipelotrichaceae bacterium
AAGGTCTAGCCCTTCAAGTCTAAGAAAACTATATGCTAGTCCGTTTCTTTTTAAGAATTCTTGAATAGCGATATCTTGTTCCATTTCAAATAAGAAGATATGACTATCCTTTAATTCATATAGACCATACTCATCTTTAGTGAGATAACCATTATCATTAAGTTTATTGAATAAATCTGTTAGTTCCTTATTCTTAAAAACATCCGCGGTTAAAAGGATATCTAAATACTTCTTGGCTTTCTTATAGCCAATACCTTCCTTGATGAGAAATGGAATTGGGTCTTTAGAAAAGGAATATGAAACTTTATTGATTAAGTCATTACGACTAATGATCTTAATATCTAAATCTGGGTATTTATTCTTATATAAGAAAAGCGCGGCTTGATAGTCAAAATCCGCGACAATAATGATAATGTTTTTGGATGGATAGAATGTTTCATGCATACACGTATATTATAAACTCTTTTTCTATTTTTTTAAAAAATATTAAAAGTGTTTACTCTGTTAAAAACATGATGACATCGTTCTTTTTTAAGCGGCTACTTATTTTCTTATTCTTTTCCTTTAAGAATAAGGGATTTTTTCTTATAATGTTTACATTGTGAGGTAATACTATGTCAAAAGCAGATGAAATTTTTGTTAACAACATGAAAGACATTCTTGAAAATGGTTTTTGGGACACCGAATTAAAGGTCAGACCACACTGGGAGGATGGCACTCCTGCACATACAGTCAAAAAGTTCTGTATTGTGAACCGTTATAATCTTCAAGAAGAATTACCAATCTTAACAATTAGAAGAACTGCTTTTAAGAGTTGCTTAGATGAATTACTTTGGATTTGGCAAAAGAAGTCCAATAACATTCATGATTTAAACTCTCACATTTGGGATTCTTGGGCCGATGAAAATGGTTCCATTGGTAAAGCTTATGGTTACCAATTAGCGAAGAAAAGCATCTATCCAGAAGGTGAATTCGATCAAGTTGATAGAGTTTTATTTGATTTAAAGCATAATCCTCAATCTAGAAGAATTATGACCAATATCTATAACTTCGAAGATTTACATGAAATGGGTTTATATCCATGCGCTTATTCCATGACATTCAATGTCAGTGGCGATACATTGAACGGTATCTTAAATCAAAGAAGCAACGATATGTTAACCGCGAACAACTGGAACGTTTTACAATACGCGATTTTATTAATGATGTTCGCTCAAGTCTCTGGCTTAAAAGCGGGTGAACTCGTCCACGTTATCGCTGACGCGCATATTTATGATAGACACGTTGATATCGTTAAAGAAGTGATCGCTAAACCACAACACAAAGCACCTAAATTAAAAATTAATCCAAACGTCAAAAACTTCTATGACTTCAAATTAGAAGACTTTGAATTAATTGATTATGAATATGAACCTTTAGATAAGAAGATTCCGGTGGCTATCTGATATGATTATTTCCATTCTTAACTGCGATAAAAAATTTGGTATTGGTAAAAGAAACGGTTTGCTCTTCTCTTTACCTTTAGACATGAAGTTCTTTAGAGAGACCACTAAAGGGCATGTGGTTTGTATGGGTGAAAATACTTTATTATCTTTCCCAAATAGCCAACCATTAAAAAACAGAACTCATATTGTCTTATCACAAGATCCAACCCATAACTATGAAGGAGTCATTAATGTTCATACATTTGAAGACTTCCTAAGAAAGATGAAAGAATACGAAACAAGCGACACGGTATTCGTTATTGGTGGCGCTTCTATCTATAGACAAACTCTTCCTTACGTTGATGAAGTCTATTTAACTAAGGTCAACGCGGATGGAGGAGCGGAAGTCTTCTTTGTCAATTTAGATGAAAATCCAGACTTTGAGTGTATCGATGAAGGTACACCAGTGATGGATGGCGATTTAGAAATCAGATTTACAACATATAAAAACAAGAACAAGAAAGAAATTATCTAGTATGAAAAACAACATCTATCCAAAAAACTATCAAAGCGTTCTTAACTTAGTGGATACACAGATTGCGATTAAGTTAATCAAAGACACTTTTGAAAGAGAACTCGCTAAAGATTTAAAGCTAATTCGTGTCAGCGCTCCACTATTCGTGGAACCAAATACTGGTTTAAACGATAACTTAAATGGTTATGAACAACCTGTCGGTTTCGTGGTTAATGAAAATAGCCAAGATTTAGAAATCGTTCAATCCTTAGCGAAATGGAAAAGATATGCTTTAAAGAAATATGATATCGATGGTCTATATACCGATATGAATGCGATTAGAAGATTTGAAGATCTTGATAATATGCACTCATTATATGTTGACCAATGGGACTGGGAAAAAAGATTAACTAGTGAGGAAAGAAACGTTAAGACTTTAAAACGCACAGTTAAAAAGATTTATAAATCATTCTTAAAAACATATCGCTTATTAGTGAAACGTTATCCAGAACTCGTTAACGATAACTTACCAAAAGACATTGCCTTTGTGACCACAAAACAATTAGAAGCTAAATATCCAGAGATGAGCAGAAAAGAAAGAGAAAACGCTCTCGCTAAAGAATATGGTGCGGTTTTCTTAATGCAAATCGGTGGTAACTTAAAAGACGGTAAACCACACGATGGTAGAGCCGCGGACTATGATGATTGGAAACTAAACGGAGATATTTTACTTTGGTATGAACCACTACAAATTGCTTTTGAAATAAGCAGCATGGGTATCAGAGTTAATAAAGAATCATTAATGAAACAACTTAAAGCTAAAGGTGAAATGAGCAAGGTTAATCTTCCATACCATCAATTAGTGCTCAATGAACAAATCCCACTTTCTATCGGGGGTGGTATTGGTCAATCTCGTCTTTGTATGTATTTATTAAAAAAGATCCACATCGGAGAAGTGCAATCCTCCTATTGGCCTGAAGAAGATATTAAAGAATTTAAGAAATATAACGTTGATCTACTTTAATAAATTAAGTAATTCGCCAAAGTTATTGATAAAGAGGTGAGAATTCATCCTCTTTTCTTTATTGTACTTTTCACTAGCCTTATCATTAACGGCAACAGTTAAGAAACCTGCTTTGTAAGCAGTCCTCACACAAGTTGGCATATCTTCAAGCACTAAGACTCTTTCTTTATCAACATGCATTTGTTCCGCAAGAAATTCATAGATTCTCGAACTTTGCTTGCCTTCTTTAACGTTGTTAACATCAGCGATATATGTGAAGTATTTATCTAAGCCAAGTCTTTTAATGCATGGCATATATAATGTATCGTCGTTTGCTGTAGCGATTGCCATTGGGATATTATTCTTTTTAAAAAATTCGAGTAACGCTAAAGAATAGTCTTTTAGTTTCACATCGTTTGCGTACATATCAATGGACATTTGATGCCATTCATCCATGATTTCTTGTTCGCTTTCTTTGATACCATAGGTATTCTTAGTAAACTTAGCCGCTTCTTTTAAACCAAGATGCACAATATTTTGAGCGTAATCACTTGGTAATTCCATTCCTCTTTTAGAGAAGAACTTTTTATCAATTTCATGCCATAGACTTGTGGAATCAATTAATGTTCCATCCATATCAAATATAACCGCGTCAAATCTACGACCATTTATTGCTAAATAGTTTTGTTCTGGTTTCACTTCGTGGGCTAAAGCAAGGATCAATGTTGGAATAGCCATAATGACTGTCGCACCAAGTTCGTGGGCTAAAGCAAGGATCAATGTTGGAATAGCCATAATGACTGTCGCACCAAGAAAGCCAACACCAAACCAAAATAAAGCGCCAGTACTAAAGAAAGCAATAGAGGTGATTAAAAGCATTCCTGTAATCACATACAAGATAATTTGTAATGAACTAATCTTTCTTTTCTTTACTTCGCTCATAATATTTCTATTTCACCATTATCAATATGAAAAAGCATATCACCATCAACCATTTTCAGGAAGAGAAAATGATTATCAGTTTATTGTAATATGATTTTTAAGATGGTTTATATTTGGTTACAACGCGTTACCAATATTCTACCAACATTTTTCCAATGGATAGTCTTCCTTTGTTGCGGTCGTTCAATGGATTTCTGCATTGAGCGTAGAACACTATATCGTTTGTATCTGCAGGAAAGTCAATATTTACATGAGTTGGGTAAGCTCTGTCAGTTGATAAGTTTACATCAGTCCATAAATTTACTGCCGTCGTATAATAATTGTCAGGAGTCAAATAATCAATTGTGTAAATGGAATCGCTCGGATCGACTCTTTCGTTTGGGCTCCACCACGAAAGAAGCACTTCAATATGTTTCACTTCTCTCGTGAAAGCGAGTTGAAGATAAGCTAATCCGGTTTCATATCTCTTAGGTGAAAGATTTACGCATTCTTTCTCGATAAAACCACATCTCAGCCTTTCAGTATTAATCACTTCGTTTGTATTAGGCAAAACAAAACTATGCTCTGTTGGAATGTTTTGGCTGCCATAAGAAGATGGAAAACCATAATCTGAAGGCGATATGATGTTATATGTTCTATCATTGGTTGGTGAATAATAGGCATTTTTGTCAATAAAAATGTAATTATTACTTCTCTTTTTGAGTTTGTTTGTTAAGTTCAAAGCCCAATAATCAGACATTTGAATATTAAAGAAGCTGTCTAAACTCGTGCAAGTATGGGAACTCCCCCATCCTAAATTTCCGTACAAGACGTCGTCATCTTCGTCGTAATAATACGCAACAGCAATATGTCCAAAAGTTTGTTCTGTTTCAGAATCCTGTGCACCATTGCCATTGTGGTCAGTATACCCATTGCCACCCATCAAAACTGGGCGACCGGTTTTAACTATTTCCACTATTTCAGATCGAATTCTTTGTTTCTCAGATTCACTATCATCTTCCATTTTCGATTTGACAATTAATACTTTGCCTCTTGTATGAAAATTCCCATCAATAACGCCAGAAAGAACTGTGCTCATAATGTAATTATTTACTCCAATTCCACTCAAATATTCGCCATCAGAAACTGAACAATTTGGAATAAAACGAGATTTAAGTATGCCTTTGTCAACGGCGATTTGAAAAAGATTGCCCAAAAAAGTCCCAGAATCAATTTGTTCTAAAATAAAATCTGTTATTCTTCTATCGAGTAATTCTTTAAATTCATCAGAATTCTCGTTCGTTATACCTTTCTTTTCAATCTCTTTTTTTATTGAATCAATTGACGGTCCTGAAGGGCTAATATTGTTCCAAACACCTGGAGATTGATAGGAAGAATAACTAGGAGAATATAACGATCCGCTTGGTATCGATGCTGCTATTGAATCGTACTTTTCATCAATAAAATTGTCGTTCCAGTATGAATCATAATACGAAAGCAGCATTGAAATACCTGTATACCCACACACACCCATGGTGTTTCTTGGAAAATTTTCACTCAAGTGAGCAAAATAAGTCCAGAGGAAATCCTTGTTTGGAACAAACGAATCGCCTTCAAAAGAATTCAATTGAGAATCTGACGAATTCTCTATGTCGTCATACGATGAAAAAGACTCTAGATTAAGTCCGTTTGCTTCAGCTGGCATTGTCAAATTGAACAAACCAGTATCATAACTTGTATTTAGATGAGTTAATAACGAATTATATGAATGATTGTTTTTCACAGAAGAACTGCGTGGAGTAGCATTAATTCCAGGCAGAGATAAAATAGTGGCAAACAAAAAAGAGATTCTACGCATAAAAGTTACCTACCCGTAAATAGCAAAATGAATAGTGAGATTTTCTGAAAGAATAGATGATTTTAGAAAATTAGTTGCAAAGCCTGTTTCCTTGTTAAAATCAACAACGAATTGTGTAAAGGACCAATAACCGTCGCCATTTAATTTTGGAATTGTATAGTGAAGTGAAGCTGCTTTGATATTTTCAATTTCTTTTAAAGTTAAATAATAATCTCTTTCATATTCCTTTGTTGTTACAGCAAGTTCATCATCCATAAAGAAATATCCATTTCCATTTCCGCTTTCGTCAAAAGAAAAATTGATAAATGAGTGCTGTATAAAAGTAAGAACTATAGTGTCACTTTGTTTTGTCTCGCTTGTGCTTTTCTTGTCAACACATCCTGTAGCGAGACACAAAGTCGCAAAAAGAGTGCAAACAGCGGATTTAAAATGTTTCATAATAATTGTTCAACTATAGGTAGTATAAATCGTGCAATTAAAATTGTAAATAAGTTATGAATTAGTCAGATTTTTTTGTATTTATTATCATTATGATCTGCTTATTTTAGAAGAAATAATTAACATTTTGAATGTGTTGTCTGTTAATTAAAACAAAAATCTCATACTTTGAGAATTTCTATTTCACCGCTATCAACATGTAAAAGCATACCGTGAGTGGCGACTTGAAGACAAAAAGAATTATCAATTCCCACTACTTCACCAATGAATGTTTGATTATTAACAACGGCCTTAACTCTTTTATTTGATAAATAGTTATGTTTTCTAAAATAGTCCAAAGACTTTTCTAAGTCCAAATTAGTTAAAGAACCTACTAACTGTGGAAATAGTTTTTCTTTAAGTTCTTCGATATTAATATCTTTCTTATGTTCTAAGCATAATGATGTCGCCGGTCTTCTTAATCCTTCAGGGAACTTCTTTTGATTAACGTTAAGACCAATGCCCACGACCATATAATCAGGTAATTGACCTTCTGCGAGAATGCCACATACCTTCTTATCATTAATTAAGACGTCGTTAGGCCATTTTATGCTCACATGCTTGATTTTATATGTCTCTAATGCTTTTGCGACCTCTACTGCGCTTAAAAGGGAAATAATTGGTGATTGCTTCAATAAACTCTCATCCTTAATCAAAAACGAGAACATGAGGTTTTCACCCGGTTCACTAGACCAAGTTCTATCATTTCTACCTTTACCATGACTTTGATAATCAGTGGACACAAAAGTAAAGTTACTTAATAACTTATAAGTATTTTTTATATATGTATTCGTAGAATCTATTTCTTGAAAATGAATTTGATGATATTGCATGTGTTTATTGTAAAACAAAAAAGCCTCCGCTTTAAGCGAAGACTGTTTTTTATTGCTGCGCTTTGAACTTATCCCAGCTAACAAGTTGATATGTTGTAAGATCGGTATATAAGTAGCCGTCACCAACTGCATATGGTGAATCGTCTGGATTTTCTCCTTTGTTGTATTTCAGTTCACGAGCTCCAAGCATCTTTTTTTCATCATAGCCAATTATACCCGGTTTTGATTTTTCAAATACCACACCAGCATAATCGTGGTTGCTTTGTAATTCGTTATAGCCTATATCCACCGCCATATCTTGTTTCTCTCTTAAGTTAAAAGCGCCAATTTGTAAGATGTGGCGTCCACTGCCAATATCACGGCTATAATAAAGTGCTTCTTTATATTCGCCTTTATAATAGGCCAACCTAGTAAATCCATGCGTATTATCCATACGGATAGAATATACTTCACCTTGATATACTAAGACATCAATAATGGATAAATCATAAGCGTATAATTTACAAACTCCATTAAGCTCTTTTGGTGTAACGTCATATCTTTGGCTGCTGTAACTATAGAAAGGATTGAGCTCCTTTAGTTTTTCAGCGTATTCACTAGGCATCTCTTCACCGAATTCTGAACAGCCAAAAATCACAAGTGTTTCTTTTCTTGTGGTTTGCTCACAGCCAGCAAGAATAGGAATGATGCATAATAGTTTAAATAGTTTTGTCATACTCATGTTTCTTATTCTGTAACAACCTAAAGTTGTCTTCTGTTAATTAGACGAATATAAGATAAGAAAACGCCAAGAAAAAAGCCCTTGTTTTCGCAAGAGCTTTGTTTTTCGGGTTTTCTAATTATGCAAATAAGAGGAGCAAGACGCCAGCGGCAACGGCAGAGCCGATAACACCAGCAACGTTTGGACCCATTGCGTGCATGAGTAAGAAGTTGGTTGGATCTTCTCTTAAACCTTCTTTATGAACGACACGAGCCGCCATTGGAACCGCACTAACACCAGCGGCACCGATCATTGGGTTAACTTTGCCTTTAGTTAAGACGCACATTAATTTGCCACCTAACACACCAGCCGCAGTAGCGACGGAGAAGGCAATGATACCTAAGACGAAGATTAAGATTGTATCAACAGTTAAGAATGTTTGAGCATCAGCGGTACAACCAACACAGACACCTAATAAGATGGTGATGATATACATCAATGTATTGGCTAATGTATCTCTAATCTTTGGTACAACGTTACATTCTTTAATTAAGTTACCAAGCATTAAGCAACCAATTAATGGCGCGGCACTTGGAACAAGTAAACATGTAATCGCGGTAACAACGATTGGGAAGAGAATCTTTTCAGTCTTAGAAACTTCTCTTGGAGTTTCCATTCTGATGGCTCTTTCTTTTTTAGTTGTTAATAAGCGAATGATTGGTGGTTGAATCACAGGCACTAAAGCCATGTATGAGTACGCCACAATCGCGATGGATGATAAGTATTCAGGCGCTAACTTTGTGGTAACTAAGATAGCGGTTGGGCCATCCGCACCACCGATAATACCAATGGCAGAAGCTGTTCTAGCGGTGAAGCCTGTCCAGCCTAAGCCATTCTTACCTAAAGCGATAGCACCGATGAAGGTGATGAAGATACCGACTTGAGCAGCGGCACCTAATAACATAGTTTTCTTGTTAGCAATTAATGGACCAAAGTCTGTGGTCGCACCAATGCAGAGGAAGATTAAGCATGGGTAGATGCCCCACTTAACTCCGTAATATAAGTATCCGAAGATACCGGTGTAGTCATAACTATATAAATGGTCAACATTACTAGCAATTGCAGTAGCAACATTTTCTGAGTAGCCTAAGCCTCCCATTTTGCCAATGAATCCTGCATCCATAACCAAGTTATGTAATTCAAAAGTGGTTGCTTGATCTTTGCCAATAAGGCTAAAGATATCCTTAGCAATATCGTTATCTACCCCAGAGACAGCGCCTGCGAGCATACTAGCGTCGTAGACGGTTGTGCCTTTCGCAAATAATTCATTAGCGACACCTGGTAAGTTAACGAGTAACATACCAAATGCAATTGGTAAGAGTAAGTATGGCTCAAAGTCTTTCTTAATGGCGAGGAACAAAAGGACACACGCCACTAAAATCATGATTAAATTGAGCCAGCCTCCATTTTGGAAAAAGCCTGCTATACCGGAACCTTGGAAAAACGCGACAATTGTATTCCAAAATTTTTCCATAATTCTCTTTTCCGTTATTCGATAGTAATAATGACTTCTTTGGCCTTAACGTTTTGACCTTTGGTCACTAAGATTTGTGCAATTTGACCTTCGAATGGAGAAACGACTTCGTTTTCGAGTTTCATTGCTTCGATGATCACTAAAACGTCACCTTTCTTGACTTTATCGCCAACTTTAACTTTGACGTTTGTGACTTGACCTTGGATTGGAGAAGGAACTTCTTTGGCACCATTGGTGTTCACGATTTTATTTGTTTCTTGTTTCTTCTTTTCTTCTAATGGAACTGTATCCACTTGTTCAATGGCTTCGAGTTCAACACGGTACGCTTTACCGTTAACTTTAATTTTATAAATCTTCATAAATTAGTCCTCAATTCTTTTAATTGAAACAATACGTACTTCTTTCCCTGTTTCACGATAGAAATCCATTGACGCGACTAAGGCAGCGACAACAGCATTTGGATCTTCACTAAGAATCTTATTTTCTTCCTTAGGTAAGATGTTTGTGGAGGCATCGAATTTCTCCATACCTTTTTGCATCGACCAAGTAATGAAAATGATAATAGCGAGAACAAGGAAGACGATGAATATAGCAATGACAGCGACCAATAAAGCATCGACCACGGTCATTGAATTCCAATCACTCCACACTGCTAGCATAATTAAGCCTCAACGTGAATGACGGTTGGAATCGCGTCTTCATTTCTTTGTTCAATAAATTTGATAGCGACATCACCGAATAAAGCGATGGATAAGACGTCTTCATCACTCTTAGCGATATCTTT
>CADCJP010000044.1:10058-11796 GCA_902801805.1 uncultured Erysipelotrichaceae bacterium
TATTGTTTCTTTAATTCCGCAAATTCTGGTTTGAGATCATCAGCTGGACGATAATCGATGACTTTGTCATCACCAATAATCTTATGTCTGATTTCTTCATCAACTGGTGCTGGTGATCTACCATATCTACCATGTAGATATTCGTTGATTTCTTTTGGCACCATCTTATATCTTTCACCAGAAAGAACATTTAAAACGGCTTGTGTACCGACCATTTGTGATAATGGAGTAACAAGTGGAGGATAACCCATATCCTTACGGACATTAGGAACTTCCGCTAAAACTTCATCTAATCTATCAGAAGCATCTTGTTGCTTAAGTTGATTGATTAAGTTAGATAACATACCGCCTGGAACTTGGTATTTGATAATGTTCGCATTGACGGACAAAACTTTTGGATTTAATAAACCGTTAGCAATGTATTTAGCTTTAACTGGGGCTAACTTTGTAGCGGCAGCATTTAACATCGCAACGTTAAGTTTTGGATCATATTCTGTACCTTGAAGAGCGAAGTTGAGAGATTCAGTACATGGTTGAGATGTACCACCACTCAATGGGCTGATTGCGCAGTCGACAATATCAACGCCCGCTTCAATGGCTTTTAAATATGTCATTTCACATAAGCCACCTGTGCAGTGACTGTGTAATTCGATTGGTAATTTGGTGTTTTTCTTTAACGCACTGATTAATTCATAAGCGGCAGTTGGCATCATAACACCGGCCATATCTTTGATACAAATGCTATCAGCACCCATCTTTTCGATTTCTTTGGCTAAGTTAACATAGTATTCAACGGTATGGACTGGAGAAGTTGTATAACTTAAAGCGATTTGGCATTCCCCACCATATTTCTTAGTGGCTTTGACCGCACATTCTAAGTTACGGATATCGTTTAAAGCATCGAAGATACGGATAATATCAATACCGTTCTTGATGGATTTTTCAACGAACTTCTCAACGACGTCGTCAGCATAGTGACGATAACCGAGGATGTTTTGACCACGGAATAACATTTGTAATTTGGTTTTCTTACAAACTTTCTTAGCGAGTCTAAGTCTTTCCCATGGGTCTTCGTTTAAGAATCTTAAGCAAGCATCAAATGTGGCACCACCCCAAATTTCAATGGCGTGGTAACCAACTTGGTCAAGTTCCTTGAGCGCACAAAGAACTTCTTCGGTGTTCATTCTTGTGGCAAATAATGATTGGTGGCCATCTCTTAGGCCAGTTTCAACAATTTTGACACCCATAATGTTTCCTATTTAGCTTTTGGACCAGCTTTGACTAAGGCTTTGCCAGCTTCGTTGGATTCATATTTAACGAAGTTCTTAACGAATCTAGAAGCTAAATCAGCGGCTTTAGCATCCCAATCGGCTGGGTTAGCATATGTATCTCTTGGGTCTAAGATCTTTGGATCGACACCTGGTAATTCAGTTGGGACTTCAAAATCAAAGACAGGAATTTTCTTTGTTGGAGCTTTATTGATAGAACCATCTAAGATAGCATCGATGATACCACGGGTATCTTTGATGGAAATACGTTTGCCTGTACCATTCCAACCAGTGTTGACTAAGTAGGCTTTAGCACCACTGACTTTCATCTTCTTGACTAATTCTTCGGCATATTTTGTTGGATGTAATTCCAAGAAAGCTTGACCGAAGCAAGCGGAGAATGTTGGTGTTGGTTCTGTAATACCTCTTTCGGTACCAGCGAGTTTCGCTGTGAAACCACTTAAGAAGTA
>CADCJP010000045.1 GCA_902801805.1 uncultured Erysipelotrichaceae bacterium
AAGCGGAAGTAAAAGAAGAAAAGAAAGAAGAGCCTAAAGGCTGGCTTTGCAAGGATAACCAAATTGGTAGCGATGAAGTCGGTGTTGGCGATTTCCTACTTCCAGTCATTGTTGTCGCCGCTTTTGTGAGGGGCAAAGATTTAAAAGAATTAGAATCTTTTGGTGTTAAAGATAGTAAGAAACTCACTGATGAAAAGATTAGAGAAATCGCCCCACTTATATTAAAGAAATTCTTTGTTTCTAAGCTTTGCTTACCTAACGACCACTACAATGAATTAATCGAACAAGGTGAAAACTTAAATAGCATTAAAGCCAAGATGCACAATAGAGCGTTACTCAATATGTTTAAGAAATTCCCTGACACTAGAAACATCTTTGTGGATCAATTTGTCGCAGAATCTAAATACTTTGCTTATTTAAATGATCCAAAAGAACAAAAGATTATTAACATTACATATAAAACCAAAGGTGAATCATATTATCCATGTGTTGCTTTAGCAAGTTGTATTGCTAGATATGCCTTCTTATTAGAAAAAGACGCCTTAGAAAAGAAATATAAAATGACTTTCCCATTCGGCGCTTCTTCTAAAGTTAATGAATTCTCCAAGAAGTTTATCAAGAAGTATGGACTTGAAGAATTTAAAAAAATCGCCAAGTTACACTTCGCGAATTTTAAAGAATTAATGAATGATTTAGGAAATTAAACGGAAATCCTCGGTTGTTCAACTGCCGAGATGAAAGTGTTTAAAAGAGTCATTATCACTTACTATATGCAAGGTAAATAATAAGATAGATAATATAAAATATTATGTGGAATAATCTACATATTTTTGCTATACTATATGTAGGAAAAACTATGGAAGAATTAAGGCACAAAAGACCATGTCCATGTGTTTGTTTCAGCCATCCCTAAGATATCAATTTCTTACATCGCCAAGATGATGAAAGGAATATCAGGAAGATTGTTATTAAAGGAGTTCCCAGAAATAACTAAA
Organism: uncultured Erysipelotrichaceae bacterium; assembly: GCA_902801805.1. The sequence continues at coordinate 996 of CADCJP010000045.1, forward strand.
CAGTTATGGAATGGTGAACTATGGAATCCTTCTTATTATGTTGAGACAATAGGCTCTGTTTCTAAAGAAGCGATTAAAAGATATATTCAAAATCAAGAAAAGGCATAAAAATGTTACTTACTTACCAATTTGAAATTAAAGTTAATAACAAACTAGGGATTATCCTAGGCCATTTAACGTACGCTGCTTCTAAACTGTTCAATGTTGGTAATTATGAAAGAAAAGAATATAAATCCCTTGGCTTTGATATGATGCCAAATTGGTATGACCAAAAGAAAAGACTGAAAGATGATATTTGGTATAAATCATTACCTTCTCAAACTAGTCAAGAAATATTGGCCATCTTAGATCGTTCATGGAAGTCATACTTAATGCTTCATAATAAATGGGAGAAGAAAAATAAAGACATTCCTATGAAAGATAGCAAAAATGAACCACAACCACCTTACTATAAGAAAGATGGTTACCATATGAACATTAACTATCTATCAAATGGTTTCAAAGTTACTAGTGATAAGATTCGTTTTTCTATTCCTAAAAAGCTCAAAGAACACCTTAATGATAAATATCAAATCAATGATAACTTCTTCTACATCAAGTTAAAAAGACACTTTGATGATATTAAACAAATTGAGTTTTCATACCTCGATAAAGATAGATATAAGGTCTATGTGATATATGAAAAAGATATTAAAAAGCAAGTTGAAGATAATAAGCACTATATAAGCATTGATATTGGAGTTAAAAACCTGCTTTCAGTTTATGACAATAACGGTTCTTCTTTTATTGTCTCGGGTCATTCTCTTTTAAATACCAATTACTATTTCTCAAAAAAGATTGCTTATTATCAATCGCTTTTTGATAAATGCTATCCCGCTCATAAGAAAGGAGAGGTAACAAAGAGGATTAAGCATTTATATGACATGAAGAATAAAAGGATTAAGTTGGCTTTACATAGAGCCACAAGAACAATTATTGATTATTGTTTATCTCATGATGTCTCAAAAGTTATAATCGGTGATTTAACGGGATTATTGGAAACAAATAAAGAGTTTACTAATAACAAAGAAAAGCACCGCTTTAACCAGAATATAAGGGCTATCAACTTTTCAAAGATTTATAGACTACTAGATTATAAGTTAAAACTAGTTGGCATTAAATTAATTAAAGTTAGTGAAGCTTATTCATCTTCTTGTTCCCCTAATAGCTTTAATGTTTGCAAAGAATTCGCAAATAAAAGCAATAGGGTTTATAGAGGCTTATTTAAAGAATACAGCAACGTTTATAACGCTGATATAGTTGGTGCTTATAACATTATGAGAATTTATAGGCAAAATAATAATGATAATTTCTTAATGCCTAAAGTAGGATTATCTAATCCTTCTAAAAAATATATTCCTGTCACAGACCAGTTCTTGAATGAAGATTGTGTTAATTGGAATGGCAAGGCTGGTAATGTAGGGATATCGGGTAGGAACTACCCAACAGGAGATGAATTGATCACGTCAATAAATCAATTCATGACCAAGATGCTCGGTAATTTAATTGCCGAGTAAGTTCACCGTAGGCTATCTAAAACTTTTTCAAAATACTCAGGAAGTGGAATTTCGAAGACCATTTCCTTTTTTGTTTGTGGATGGATAAGTTTTAACTTATAAGCGACGAGTAATTGTCCATCTTTATATAGCTTATCATAGTTCTTACCAGCGTATAATGGGTCACCTTCTACAGGATAGCCAATCGCGGACATATGAACACGAATTTGATGGGTACGACCAGACACTAATTGGCATTTCACTAGAGTGTGGTTAGCAAATCTTTCCACTACTGAGAAATGAGTAATGGCTGGTTTACCTTCTTTAGTGACCGCCATTTTCTGACGGTTATTTTTATCTCTACCAATAGGCATTTCCACTGTACCACTATTTTCTTTAATCACACCACGGACTAAAGCCATGTATTCTCTCGCCATTGTATGGTCTTTAAGTTGATCCGCTAAGAAATGATGAGCGGTATCGTTTTTAGCGACGCATAGTAAACCAGATGTATCTTTATCAATACGATGGACGATACCAGGACGGATGACACCATTGATTGAAGAGAGTGAATCTTCCATAAACATTAAGGCGTTAACGAGTGTGCCTGAATAATGTCCGTTAGCAGGATGGACAACCATGCCTTGTGGCTTATTAATGACGAGGATATCATCGTCTTCATAAACGACATCTAATGGGATATCTTCTTCCTTGATGTCACTTTTTTCATCCACTAATTCTTCGATGAAAATCTCATCGTTTTCTTTAACCTTAAAAGAAGGCTTTTCTTGTTTACCATTAATTAGGATTTTTCCTTCTTCAATAAGCTTAGTAATATAGGAACGCGAAAGCTCGCTGTTAAGGAGACTAACAGCCTTATCAAATCTTTCACCATTTTCCTTAAAACTAACGATGTATTTCATAGTCTTACTAAATAACTACTAATTATTTACTTTCTTCATCTTGAGGTTTATTCATCTCAAGCTTTTCTTTTTCACTCTTAGAAAGAGTCTTTTTAGGAGCGTTAACAGGTTTCACTTCGCTCTTGTTCTTCGCCATGTAGTCTTTAACCTCACTAACGATAACATAAATCACGAGAATAAAGGCGGCTACAACGATGCAACTATCAGCAATATTGAAGTTATAACCCCAGAACCAATAGAAGTCAATCCAGTCGACAACCATGCCAGAAAATAGACCATTTGCGCCTTGTAATGGACCATAGAAAATACGGTCAATCATGTTACCAAAAGCACCGGTAACCACAAGGATCAAAGAGGCTCTAACAAGGAGTTTCATTTCTTTTCTTTTCCAGATTAAATAGAAGATGAGGCCACTGCAAATAAGGGTCGCAACGATTAAATAAATTGTTCTACTAAGGTTTGGATCACTCGCACCAAAGCCAAAGGCAGCATTAGGATTTAGAACATATGAGATATGAACAAAACCCCAGTCCGCAACTAAACCTGGTGCTTGAACACCGGAAGCCATAATAACTTGTTTAGTAAGGATATCTAATGCTAAAAGCAATACGCCGAGCCAAATATATGATTTATAAAACCATTTAAGGCCTTTCAATAATTTCTCTTTCATTATTTGACCACCTCAGCGCATCTCTTACATAAGTAAGTGCCATCTTCTTGAAGGACTGCATCACTTTCATAGTTCCAGCATCTTTCACAGAAATGACCTGGGTGATGAATAACCTTAACTTGGGTATTTTGATAATTAGCACCATCGTTTTCTTCTTCGTTAATTTCACTAACGACGAATAATTGGTTTCTAAGCTTCTTATCAAAACTATTAAATAGTTTTCTTAAGTCTTCATTATTGAATTTCACGCTGACATAAGCTTCTTGAGCGGAACCAATAACTTTGTTATTTCTCGCTTCTTCTAAAGCTTTTAAGACATCATCTCTTAAGAGTTTGAAGTTATCGTATTCTTTTAAGAGTTCAGCGTTAACTTCGTGATATTTTGGATAATCGTAATATTGAGGATTGGCTTTTCTTTCGCCTGGCATATTACGGTTAAATTCATCCATTGTGAATGGAAGGATTGGGTTAAGAAGTCTTAATAATGTTTCACCGACTACGTATAAAGCGGTTTGCACTTGTCTTCTTCTTAAGGAATCCTTAGCTTCACAGTAAAGCACATCTTTATTGATGTCTAAATAGAAGCTACTTAAGTCTGTGGACATGAATGTCATGATGTCGCTTGTGGCTTCACCGAAGTTATATTTATCAAAAGCTTCTGTGACATTCTTAACTAATAAGTTAAGAGCTTCTAAGATATATTGATCTGGTTTGGCAAATTCATTCACTTTAGTGGCAGGATCAAAGTCCACCAAGTTCCAAGAAATGAATTTGAGAGTATTTCTAATCTTACGATATTGGTCAGCCACTTGTTTGATTAAGTTTTCACCAATACGGACGTCTTGTTGATAATCAACACTAGCGACCCAAAGTCTTAAGATATCAGCGCCGTACACATTAGCAATCTTTGTCGGATCAACGCCGTTACCTTTAGACTTGTGCATTTGTTCACCGTGTTCGTCTAAAACCCAACCATGAGAAACGACATTCTTAAATGGCGCGACGTCATGAGTGGCAACACTTAAAATAAGTGAGGAGTTAAACCAACCACGATATTGGTCACTACCTTCAAGATATAAATCACTTGGATATTGGATACCTCTATCGTTTAAGACACCATTCCAAGAGGAACCACTGTCGAACCAAACGTCCATAATGTCTTTTTCTTTGACGAATTTACCGTTTGGAGAATGTGGATTTGTATAGCCTTCTGGTAATAAGTCTTTAGCGTCTCTTTCATACCAAATGTTACTACCAAACTCTTTAAAGAGTTTAGCGACATGGTCGAATACTGCTTTATCGATGATTGGTGTTTCATCTTCAGCGTAGAAGATTGGGATTGGGACACCCCACGCTCTTTGACGGGAAATACACCAGTCAGCGCGGTCTTTAATCATATTCACCATTCTGGTTTCACCCCAGGCTGGATACCATTTAACGTTATGGATTTCGTTTAAGAGTTTTTCTCTAATTGGTTCAATTGAGCAGAACCATTGTTTGGTGGCTCTGAAGATGACTGGTTTATGTGTTCTCCAGTCATGTGGATAGCTATGGGTAAATGTTGTGTGCTTTAATAAGGCACCATTTTCCGTTAAGATTTCTAAAACAACATCGTTAGCTTTTTCATAGAAAAGACCTTCGAGTCTTTCGCCTGTACCTTTCATTAATTTACCGTGTTCATCCACTGGGCAATATGGTTCTAATCCTCTATTTGGATATTTTAAGCAGACTTGATAGTCTTCCACACCATGTCCAGGAGCGGTATGAACTAAGCCAGTACCAGCGTCATCGGTAACGTGTGTACCAACAATGACCAAGGAATCTCTATCATAGAATGGGTGTTTACAGACAACGAACTCTAATTCACTACCTTTGAAGCGTTTGATGAGTTCACATTTCTCTAAATCTAGTTCTTCTTTAAGTTTATCGGCGAATTCAGCAAGGAAAACAAGTTTTCCAAGATTTGTATCGTACTCACCATAAACGAAGTCAGGATGAGCGGAAATCGCTAAGTTAGCTGGTAATGTCCATGGAGTGGTTGTCCAGATGACGAGTCTAAGGCGACATAAATACTATGTGATAAGACATCAGCGTATTCGATTTCCGCTTCCGCTAAAGCGGATTCACTACTTGGTGACCAATAAACTGGTTTTAAGCCTTTATAAATTAAGCCTTGAAGAGCCATGGAAGCGAAGACTTCAATTTGTCTAGCCTCATACTCTTTTTTAAGTGTTAAGTATGGATGATCAAAATCGCCTAATAAGCCTAAGCGTCTGACTTGTTCTTTTTGTTTGGCAACTTGTGTTAATGCGTATTCTTCACATTTCTTACGGAATTCAGTAAGTGGAATAGCTTTTCTATCAACACCACTTTTAGTGACCATGTTTTCAATTGGAAGACCATGTGTATCCCAACCAAAGACAAATGGTGTCTTATAGCCTTGCATATTCTTATATCTGACCACTAAGTCTTTAAGAATACGGTTAAGCATATGACCACAGTGCATATCGCCGTTCGCGTATGGAGGACCATCATGTAAAACGAATTCTTTGGCCTCTTTACGATTGAGG
>CADCJP010000046.1 GCA_902801805.1 uncultured Erysipelotrichaceae bacterium
AATGGGAAGAGGAAATCTTCTCATCATCAATAACGATTTTTCTAGTATTTATCAACACTATTTAAATACTTTCGATAAGATTATTTTGGACGCTCCATGCTCTGGAAGTGGCATGTTTAGAAAGCAAAGTGAAATGAAAGACGATTGGTCTTACGCTAAAGTCACTAAATATGCTGAGATTCAAAAAGAACTTATTCTAATTGCCTACGCTATGCTTAAAGAAGGTGGAGAAATGGTCTATTCTACTTGTTCATTTTCCTATGAAGAAGATGAAGAAGTTGTTGAACATTTATTGAACAATACTGATGCCACTATTAAGCCAATAGAGGTTAACTCACTATACTTTGCTAATCCTAGTAAACCATTAGGCATTCACTTGCTTCCTTCCATCTTTCCAGGAGAAGGTGAAGCTAATGCTAAGCCAAACAAAAATAAACTCAGCTTTGATATACCTACTAATGGTTATCCAATCATGCAAAAGTATGGAGACTATCTCTATCTTATTGATAAAGAATTCAATTATAAGTATTTAAATATAATCAGGAACTCTGTCAAAGTGGGACAAGTTGATAAAAACGACATTCGCTTTGATTACCACTACGCCCACTTTGTTAAAGAATTTCCTAATGTTTTAGAAATTACTCAAGAGGAGCTACAAAAATACTATCTTGGGGAAAGCATTAATCGTCAGTTTACTAAAGGTTATGTCCTTTTAAGATATGAAGGAATTAATGTCGACATCGCTAAAAGCGATGGACGCATCATTAAAAACCGTCTACCAAAAGGGTTGCGTAAAAAGCTTTATTAGATAATTTGATTGAAGCAATAATTCTTTTCTTTTGCTTCGCTCATCGTTTTGTGATCAAGAGGTCTTAAGTGATAAGTGATTTCCTTTTGAATCATCTTTCTTGTGAGTTCCGCTAAGTCGGATGTATTCAAATGGGCGTATTCTTTTTGACTGATTGGTTTTAAGAATGAAACATAGACTGGATATCTTCTAAACTGTGGTTTCATCTTTAAAACACGATATGTGCCCCAAATGGCCGCAGGGAGAATTGTTACTCCAGATTTAATCGCTGGTCTAAATGTACCATGATGGAATTCACCAACTGGTAATTGTTGGTCATGAATTCTTGTACCTTCTGGGAAAATCATCCAGTTTCTTTCTTTCTTCTTTAAGTCGTCTTCTACTTGCAACATCACTTTTAGTGATTGTCTTAAGTTATCGCGTTCAATTGTCTTAACATCTAAGGCTTTAATCGCGTTTTTTAAAAGAGGGACTTTAGTTAACTCTTCCTTACCCACGAATGTTGTTGGTGTTGGAATAGTCACTAAGAAAGGTAATGGATCAAAAGCGGACATGTGATTGCACACTAAGAAGAACGTTTCGTCTTTTGGTAAGTTTTCTAAACCAAAGAACTTTAAATCCACTTGTAAGGCATCAGAAACTTGTTTAGAAATTCTTCTAAACTTTGTGTAACGCATTGGGAATGGATATCTATCTAAATGTTTCGACCATCTCTTAAACGTGAAAAGACAGGCGCCTAATAGGCGACCGCCGACTCTTAACACTGCTCTTGAGTAATGAAACATAAACTACTGACCTTTATTGTGTTCCTTCAAATTTGATGGGAAATGACGCACTTCTTGTGCTAGTACATATAATCCTAGTTCAGGATTGTGTTCAATTCTACCAAAAATGCACACGAAGTGACCATTAGGTATTTTCGTAAGTGGATTACAAGTGCTTCTATCCCAGTACATGCATGGAATCTTGCTCACTGTAACCTTTTCTTCAAACGCATCAATTGTTTCTAAATTGATGAGTCTAAATGTTGGATGTTCTTCGATAATATCATCCGCTTGCCCTAATAGGGATACAGTTGAAATCATAAACGATTTCCTCCTTTCTCAAAAGATTATTACCTGTAGAAAAGTAATAATGATGATCCTGGAAGAAAACCGTTTTTAACCGTGATTTTGTTTTTACCATCCGACCCGTCGATGAGCGTGTAGTAGTCATCTAATTCAAAGGAAATCTTTTCTCCTGTTGGATTAATTAAGATGACAAATTCCTTTTCGTGAGCGACAACATTTTTATCTTTGCAAGATAAAACATAGACTCCATTATCCCAGTGGGATATCTCGAAATAGCCCTTCATGTCCGAAGCGGAAGTTAAGCGAGTAAAAGCTAGTTTCTTACGCAGGATATTGAAAAGGCGGAAACGATTGACCATGTCAAAACGTTCATCAATAAGACGGTAATTGAGACTATTAACCCCAATTGTTTTGTAGGTATTATCTAATCCATCTTTGCTTTGACCAATTTCTTGACCAGCGTGGATTAAGGGAATACCAAAAGAGAGAAGAAGAATTTGATTGCCTAAAGATACACGATCTAAATGCGTTTTTTCATCTTCATAAGCGTTAGAAACGAGCAATTTATCATAAAGTGTATTGTTATCATGACATTCTAGATAATTAACACTTTGATTAGCGTTATTAAACATTGGTTGGTAGGATAATGGTAAAACACCAGCATGGAAAGCATAATCTAAGCCAAAGGCGTAGCTCACGTTGCCACAGATATAACCTTTTTCATGCAAGGAATAAGGAGAGGAAGGACCCTTAACGATATCACGATAAGTATCATTAAAGAAACCGATGTCCTTAAGTTTAGCGAAGTTGTTTTTGTTGGCTTTTTCTTCTTTTGGAAGTTCTTCACCCATATCCCAACCTTCACCATAAATGATGGCGTCTTTTTTAATCTTTTTAGCCTCAGCGTAACAGGCCTTAACGGTATTAATATCGAGTAAACCCATTAAGTCAAATCTTAAGCCATCGATATCAAGATATTTGAAGAGATATTTCACACTATCGACGATGATTTTGCTAGCCATCTTTCTTTCGCTAGCGAAGTCATTGCCGCATCCAGAAGCATTGGATAAATAATGATTCTTTCTTCGACGGAAATAATAATGTGGAACAGTCTTTTCAAAGTCACTGTTTTCATAGGCAAATATGTGGTTATAAACCACATCCATAACAATTCTCAAATCATTTTCATGGTATTTATTGACTAAATCTTTGAATTCTAAAATACGAGAAGCCGCGACTTCTGGATGAAGAGCGTAGCTACCTTCTAAAGCGAAAAATGATAAGGTGTCATAACCCCAGTTATACCAGTCACTAGTCTTTAGATCGTCTTTGCTTTCAAAATCTAAAACTGGTTGTAATTGGACATGAGTCACACCTAAATATTTGATATAATCTAGACCCGCTGGATGACCACCAACACTCTTTCTAGAGGTCTCAGCGAAACCAGCGTATTTACCTTTGTTCTTGGTATCGTTAAAGTTGCCTTCATTAAGGTCACGAATATGTGTTTCGTAGATAATAGCATCAACGTTTTGCTCAATCTTACTTTTAGGACTAACGTTAGGGATTTTTAATAAAGCATCCGTATCAATAACGACAGAATACTCACTATTTAAGCTCACCTCTTTAGCGTATAAGTCTTTAGCCTCAGTTACCACACCAAAGTTATTGATGACATAGCGGTATTTGTAGTTTAAGAGATTTCCTTTGACTTTTAAACGGAAGATACCTTTATCTTCCCTCTTCATTTCTTGATAAATTAATTCTTCATTCGGACCTAAGAGTTTAACATGAACATTATTCGCTAAAGGTGCCCATAAAACAAACTCTGTATAGTCTTTATGATAGTTATTACCTAAATCATCACCGTTATAAAAATAACGATCATCGAAATCACTAAAGAAAACTGCATCACTTAAATCGATATTGGTAAAAGTTAAATCGCCCACTAAAAGGCGATAGTTTTTGCCTAACTCAAAATCCTCTTCTAAATAGAGGTCAGTGATATATAAGTTATTGATGCTAGTAAAATGAGCATTTGTAAGTTTTTTAACGAGTTTCTCTTCTTTGAAGAGAGAGATCGATAGCTTCTCTGGTCGAGGCATATCGGTGAATAAAACGATGTTGATCCTCTTCCAAGCAGTTAACTTGGCTTTTAGGTAACTAACCATTATTAGTCATCGCTCCTGAAATAGGTTTGTTCATCGCTTGATACAGCGTTATTATCGCTACCGAATTTATCTTGGACCATGACACGGCAACCTTTATTACCTTCGGTTTCATTACCGACAACACCTTCACTTTGTAAGCGGAGGAAGAATCTACCAGCGCGGTTAAAACCAACACCACATTCACGTTGAATACGTGAAATAGACATAAATTCTTGTGTCATAACCCATTCTTTAATGGATTGATATCTTTCTTCTTCAGTATTGCCATGTTCTTTGAATTCTGGCGTATTCATATATTCACTAGCCGCTTGAGTAGCTTCTTCTTCTAAGTTGAGGAACTTCTCATCATAATGAGTTTCATAGTGTTCTTTTAAATAACCGACGACACGGCTGATTTCTTGACGATGGATAAAGCAGCCTTGTAAACGCACGCAGCCAATACGTGAGACAAGCGGGCTTTGGACAAGCATATCGCCCTTACCAATAAGTTTTTCAGCGCCACCTTCACCAATGATGGTCATGGAGTCGGTATAACTTGCCATCATTAAAGCAACGTGAGTTGGTAAGTTAGCTTTAATAACACCAGTAACGACGTTAGTACTTGGACGTTGTGTGGCGATACAAAGGTGAATACCACAGGCTCTAGCTTTTTGAGCGATAGAAACGACTGGCATGGAGATTTCTTTACATTGGTCAACCATATCAGCGTATTCATCAAAGAAGATAACGATGTATGGCATTCTATCTAAACCTAAGCCTGGAGCATCTTCATTAAATTCTTTAATGTTAGAGCAACCATTCTCAGCGAATTTAGCGTATCTATCTTCCATTTCTTGGCAGAGCTTATCCATTAAAAGCTTTGCTTCTTGTGCTTCGGTAATGATTGGGCAAAGTAAGTGTGGCATATCTTTATAACGGGACATTTCCACTTTCTTTGGATCCACTAAAACGAGTTTTAAATCATCTGGTGAGTTACGCATGATTAAACTGACGATCACAGAGTTAACAAAGATGGATTTACCAGAACCAGTAGTACCTGAGACTAAGGCATGTGGGAATTCATCAAAGTCAGCGTAGATGACATCACCTTCAATATTTTTACCAAAAGCCACGGCTAATGGATGCTTTTTGACATCAGGAAGGGCTTCATAGACGTCCTTAAAGGAAACGGTTGTCACGGAAGCATTAGGAATTTCTAAACCAGAAGAAGATTGTCCTTCGACAATTGATTCAAATCTAGCGGAAACACCAGACAAACGAATTTGAATATCTTGGACCATGTTATTAACGCTTCTCGCGGAAACGTTATGGTCATATCTAATATTGAAACGAGTAATACTTGGACCAATGGTATAGTCTTCAACGTGGGCACCAACACCGAAATCGTTAAACGCTGTGTTGATGAGTTCTTTTCTTTCATCGGCGACACGTTCATTTAAAGCTTGCGCTTCACTTGTTTCATAAGTATTAAGCACGTCAGAGCTTGGTTGAATCCATTTCACTCTTTCTTTTGGCTTTGGTTTCTCTTGCACTGGTTGTTCCATCGCTGGAGCAGGAGCAGGTTGAGGAGGAACCGGATTATTAACAATGGTCTTTGGTTCTTCAAAGACTGGTTTTTGTTGAATTAATTCTTGGTTAAGCTCAGGAACAGCGTTGAAATCAAGTTCTAATTGTTCACTCTTTGTGGCTTCTTCTAAAGAAGGTTGAGTTGGTAAAACTGTTGGAGCAGGAATTTCTTGTTGTCCGTTTTTATTACTTTCAGTAACGAATTTAGCAGGTTTAAAGGAACCGTTTTCACTAATGGAGAAATTAGCAGCGGTACTTGATTGCTCAACGAATGTTGGTGAAGAGATGGAACTATTTCTTCTTGGTAAGCCCATGATTTCACTTTCATAGTTATCTGGATCAATCTTGGATGCTTCTTTAATTACATCAATGTTTCTCACTTTTTGAGGGGCGGCTTTATTTGGTGAAATATCAGAAATAGTTTCGTTTTCTTCCTTAACTTGTGCTTTAGCCTCTTTATTCTTATCTTTTCCAATGGAACGAAGAATTAATGG
>CADCJP010000047.1 GCA_902801805.1 uncultured Erysipelotrichaceae bacterium
ATCTTTGAGGTCTTAGGTCTTAGTGATGAAGAAATCAAAGAAAGATTTGGTTACTTCGTTGATGCCTTACAATACGGTACACCTCCACACGCAGGTATGGCCTTTGGCTTAGACCGTTTAGCGATGATTTTAGGCGGCACAGACAACATTCGTGACGTCATCGCCTTCCCTAAGAACTTAGCGGCAGTCGACCCAATGACAAATGCGCCTACAACTGTTACACAAGCGCAACTTGATGAATTAGGCATCAAATTCGACAAATAGGTTATAACATAGTTATACAAAAACTATTTAATTACTAGATAATTACTAATGCAGAAAGGTTTAAACAACATGAACAAAAATGATCAATTAGCGATTGCGACAATCAGATCACTCTGTATCGACACCATTAACAAAGCCAACTCTGGTCACCCTGGTATGGCGTTAGGTAGCGCTCCTGCTCTCTACACCTTATTTACCAAACATTTAGTGGCGACACCAAAGGACAGCAAATGGTTCAATAGAGATAGATTCGTCCTCTCCAGCGGACACGCTTCCGCTTTACTTTATTCCATGCTCCACTTAAGTGGTTACAAAATTAGCATGGACGACATGAAACAATTCCGTCAAATCGACTCCTTAACACCAGGTCACCCAGAATATGGTTGGACTGATGGCGTGGATGCCACATCTGGTCCTTTAGGACAAGGTATCTCTCAAGCTGTTGGTATGGCGATGGCCGAACAAATGGTCAATAAGCTTTATAGCTTTGGCGATGATGTGTGCAATCACTACACATACGCTTTATGCGGTGATGGCTGCTTACAAGAAGGCATTTCTCAAGAAGCTATTTCCTTAGCCGGTCACTTAAAACTCAATAAATTCATCCTTTTATACGATGCTAACCAAGTCACACTCGATGGTGCTTTAGACTTATCTTTCTCCGAACAAGTCAAAGCCAGATTCTTAGCCAGCGAATGGGATGTCATCGAAGTCGAAGACGGTAATGATGTCGACGCGATTGACGCTGCAATTAGCAAAGCTAAAAAGAGTAAAGAAAAACCAACCATGATTATGATTCATACTGTCATCGGTTATGGTTCCGCTAAACAAGGTACAAACAAAGTCCACGGTAACCCATTAGGTGCTGAAGATGGTAAGAACGCCAAATTATCCTATGGATTTGACCATGAAGATTTCTATGTCCCACAAGAAGTTTATGATTTATTCAAAAACACCTTTGGTGCTCGTGGTGAAAAAGCCTATAACGAATATAACGCTAAGTTAGCCGCTTTAGCCGCTGATAAGAAGACCAAAGATGAATACGATCGCTTCATCTCCTTAAACGGTGTTGATGTTGATATATATTTACCAGGTGTTTACCCAGACTTCGTCGAAGGTTCTGCAACTTCCACACGTGTCGCTTCTGGTAAAGCCCTTAATTACTTAATGCTCAGCATGCCAAATTTATTTGGTGGTTCCGCTGACGTTGCTGGTTCTGTCATGACAAAGCTTGATAATGGTGCAAACTTTGACGCCAATAATAGAGCCGGTCATAACATCAACTGGGGTATTCGTGAATTCGCAATGGCGAGTGCACAAAATGGTATGCTCTTACACGGTGGTGTTCGTAGCTACGTCGGTGCATTCTTCGTCTTCTCCGATTACATGAAACCAGCCATCCGTATGGCCGCATTAAGCCATGTTCCAGCCATCTACTTATTATCTCACGATAGTATCGCCGTAGGCGAAGATGGTCCAACACACCAACCAATCGAACAATTAGCGATGTTACGTAGCATCCCACATATGGATGTGATTAGACCAGCTGATGAAAGAGAAACATATGGTGCTTGGTTCGCTGCTTTACAAAGTAAGAATCATCCAACCGCCATTATCCTTTCCCGTCAAAACCTTCCTTTATTAAAGGATAGTGACGGCGAAGCCTTAAAGCGTGGTGCTTATGTTGTTTCTAAAGAACAAAAGAAAGCTGACTTCGTTTTAATCGCTACCGGTAGTGAAGTTTCCTTAGCGGTTGCCGCTCAAGCATTATTACTTGAAAAAGGCATCGATGTTCGTGTTGTCTCTATGCCATGCTGGAGCTACTTCGAAAAACAAGACGAAGCCTACAAGAAAGAAGTTATCAATCTTCCAAAGGCCAAATGTGTCTCTATCGAAATGCTTTCAACCTTTGGTTGGGCTAAATACGCTGACACAAATATCGGCATAGATCAATTCGGTGCTAGTGCTCCTGCTAAAGACGTGTTCAAGAAATTCAATTTCACTCCAGAATACGTCGCAAGCGTCGTGGAAAAGCTCTAATCCATCGATACAAAACACAAATTATAGAGAAGTGGAGAAATCCACTTTTCTTTTTTTACCTTTGCTAAACGAATATATTTACTATATATTATAAGTAGGTAAGGTTTATGGCAGACTACGTCTATATTGAAAACTACGCAAACAAAGGAAAAATTGGTATCTCCATCAATGTCTTCGACAACTTGGTAACCAATGCTTTAAGCAATGTTTCCGGTATTTCTATGAGCAGCGCTCATATGAAGCGTAATCAAAAGATTCGTTTAAATAGACCAGTCCAAACAACTATTAGACACGGTATCGTGCACGTTTGGGTCGCTGTGGATGTCACTAAAGGCACCAATTTACAAGATGTCACTCGTAATATCCAAGAAGAAATCACTAATGCTTTCTTAATGACCACTGAACAAGTGCCATTCGATGTCGCGGTCAATGTTATATCAATTATCTAATCAATCAAAACGCTTTTTTTATGGAAAAAATATCTCGTAATCAAGAAAACTTTATAATCATGACCGTCATTTATGACGAAATTGCTGACCAAGTGGCTAGCAGGGAGCATAACTTTCGTGATGTCGACGAAATCATCACTGAAATGACTGAGGATCCTCGTCCATTCAAGGAACACAGTGCTTATGTGCAAAACATGATTTCTAGTGTCTTAAATAACTATGGTTCAATCATCTCCGCTTTCCAACCACATTTAAGAAACTGGAAGTGGGAAAGATTACCATTATTAACCCAATCCGTATTATTGATGAGTTATGCGCATTTCTACTATGTAGAAAAGATTGATAAGCGCATCGTCATTAATACCGCGGTGGAACTCGCTAAAAAGTACATTGAAGAGAAACAAGCTAAATTCATTAACGCGATATTAGACGAGGTGCTCTAATGAATAATGATCGCCCAGTCTTCACCGTCAGCGATATTAATCAATACATCAAAGCCGTCCTCAGTAATGATGAGAACTTAAAGCTCATCTATGTGAAAGGCGAAATCTCTAATTTTAAAATGGCAAGTAACGGTCATTTTTATTTTTCCCTTAAGGACGATAAGTCGTTAATCGGAGCGATGATGTTTTCTAATTACGCTTCAAAATGTAATTTTAAGCCAGAAAACGGACAAGAAGTCGTGGTCTTTGGTTCCATTGATGCTTATCCAGGTAGAGGCACTTATCAAATTATCGTCTACCAAATGGAAGAAGTGGGAGCGGGCGCTCAGCTTCTAGAATTAGAAAAGCTTAAAAAGAAACTCCTAGAAGAAGGCTTATTTGATGAATCTAGGAAAAGAAAGATAAATCTTTATCCAACCGCTATTGGCGTCATTACCGCGCCTAATAGTGCGGCAATTAAGGACATTTTGTTTAATCTTAAGCGTAGATATCCAATCGCAGATATTTACGTCTTCTATAGCGCTGTTCAAGGGGAAAATGCCCCTAAAGAATTACTCAAAGCCTTTGAATTAAGTCAAACTTATCCTTTGGATACCTTACTCATTGGCCGTGGTGGTGGCGCTAGTGAGGATTTAAGCGCTTTTAACGATGAGAAACTCGTGAGGGCGATTGCTAATAGCAAGATGCCTGTTATCGCTTGTGTAGGCCACGAAATCGATTCGACACTAGTGGACTTTGTCGCTGATAAAAGAGCCAGTACCCCAACAGGGGCTGCAGAATTAGCGACTATCGACCGTCGTGAGATCGAAGAAAAGCTTTCATTTGCCTTACAAGATATGGAAGAGAGCTTGAAGCAAAGAATCCAAGGGATGAAAGATGACTTATCTTCTTACAAAGAAGATTTAGATTTAGAAATTCGTCAATTAGTGGCCCATTATTCACAGTTATTAAGTCAAAAGAAAGCCACATTAGAGGCTCTTAATCCCAATAACGTTATCAAGCGTGGTTTCTCCTTAACAGTGGATGAACAAGGTAAGCCAGTTAGTGATATCAAAGCCGTCAAAAAAGGTCAACATATTAAGACTATCCTAAAGGATGGCGTCATCAATAGTGAAGTTATAGACACGGAGGAAAAATAACATGGAAGAGAAATTTGATTTTGAAAAAGAGATGAAAAGACTTGATGAAATCGTCACGAATATCTCCTCAGAAAAACTCCCATTAGACGAATGCTTAGCCCTCTATAAAGAAGGTCAAGAGATCGTCAAAAAATTGGAAAAGGCCCTCAAAGAAGCCGAAGAAGAGGTCGAAAAAGTCATTGAAAACAAATAAATCGATAAGTGGTTTATTAGTTTTTAATTAGTAGATATAATGCTTTGCATTAGAAATATTATCCTGTGAAAGCAGGATTTTATTTTATTCATAATTTTAGTTAACATAATCTTCATATGCGCATATAATGTAGGTATGAGTAAGGTTATTGTCCATATTGACTTGAACGCATTTTTTGCTAGATGCGAAGAAATTAAAGATCCGTCCTTAGAGAACAAGCCAGTCGCTATTGGTCATGATGGTAGAGGTGGCATTGTTTCTACATGTTCATATGCAGCGCGTAAGTATGGTGTCTCCAGTGCAATGCCAATGTTTAAGGCAAGGCAGTTATGTCCAAACCTCATTATCATTCCTGGTGATTATCATTACTACTCAGCAATGAGCAAGAAGTTCTTTAACTTTGTGAGACAATATACCAAGTTAGTGGAGCCTGCTTCTGTTGATGAATGCTTCGCGGATTTTACTGACGCGGTTAAAGGACAAAAGGATGTCGTGTCTTTCTTTAGAAAGTTACAAAACGATTTATTCAAAGAGACAGGTCTTAAATGTTCTATCGGTGTTTCCACAACGCGTTTCTTAGCGAAGATGGCGAGCGACTATCAAAAGCCAATGGGTTTAACTATCATTCATAAAAGAGATATCGCTAATATGTTATTCCCACTAAAAGTGGAATCAATGTTTGGCGTTGGTAAAAGAACCGCTCCAAGATTAAAGAGCGTTGGTATTAAAACCATTGGTGACCTTTATAGAAGACTAGAAATAGATGATGAAGAAGTTAAGAACATCTGTGGTAAATTCTTCTATACACTCAAAGAGTGGCTTGAAGGTAAGGGTGCACACTATATTGAATTAGAGAAATGGGATCCTAAATCTATTGGTAATTCCACAACGCTGCCTTATGACACAGATAACGTTACTGA
>CADCJP010000048.1 GCA_902801805.1 uncultured Erysipelotrichaceae bacterium
ACGTGGGAGATGGCGCCACTAAACGTTGGGACTTATTCTTCTATATCTTTGGTGGTATCACCTTAGCTATTGGTATTGCTTCCATCTTTTTAGCGCCTAAAGATGTTGTTACTCCTAATAAAGAAGAATCCTACTTTAAGAATATTATTTATGGCTTTAGACCAAGCGTCATTAAGGCTAATCCAGTTTTATATATCACTTTAATTGCCTTCATGGTTTTCAATATTGGTCTACAAGTCTTTATGCCATACTTCATTCTTTATGTTCAAAACGTTCTTGGTATTAAAGATAATGACTTCACGATTAGTTTAGGTACAGTTTTATTAACCGCTTCGTTAATCACCGTTGTCTTTGGTTTATTTATGGATAAGATTGGTAAGAATAAGATTATGATTCCAGCGTTAATCGTTGGTGCGATTGGTGGCATTGTGGTCTTTGCAATTCCCGCGAACCAAGGAATTGGTACACAAATCGGTTTGATTATCGGTGGTATCATCTTAATGTCAGGCTATTTAATTAGCACCGCTGTTTTAGGCGCGAAAGTTAGAGACTATACACCAGCGAAAGAAGTTGGTTTATTCCAAGGTGTGAGAATGATCTTCACAGTCTTAATTCCAATGATTATCGGACCAATGGTTATTGCCGAGATTATTTGTCGATTAGGTGGACAACCTTATGAGAACGAGTATGGCGTTATGGTCTACCCTCCAAATAGATGGTTATTCTTCGTGACAGGTGTGATTTTTGCCTTAGCGATTATCCCAGTTATCTTGATGATTAGGAAGGAGAAAAAGATTAATGAATCTAGAGAAGCCTCTAAGTGAATATCCTCGTCCTCAATTTAAAAGAGATTCCTATATTTGTCTTAACGGATACTGGGAATATGCGATTAGAAAAGAAGAGAAAATTCCCCATAAATTTGATGGTCAAATCTTAGTGCCATTTTCTCCTGAAGTAGAGAAGAGCGGCGTCAATAAAACGGTCCTTCCAGATGACTATCTTTTCTATCATTTAAACATCGATTTACCTAGCGAATTTATAAAAGATAAAGTTATACTACACTTTGGAGCGGTTGACCAAATAGCGGAGGTCTTTGTTAATGACCAATTTGTGATGAAACACGTTGGTGGTTTTCTTCCTTTTGAAATGGATATTAAGCCTTATCTTAAGGAAGGAAAAGGCACACTTATCGTGAGAGTGGTCGACACAACGAACGCCTCATATCACTCCTCAGGAAAGCAACATTTGAAACCAGAAGGCATCTGGTATAAACCTCAATCTGGTATCTATATGCCAGTCTGGTTAGAGAGTGTTAAAGAGGGATATATTGAAAAACTTAAAATAGCACCAGATATTGATGAAAAAGTGCTCAAATTAAGCTTTAAATCTTCCAATAAGTCTGCAAAACTCAAATTAAAAAATCGAATTTACGAAATTGAAGCGGATAAAGAAAACATTATTTCAATTGAAAATCCAATTCTCTGGTCTCCAGAAAATCCTTACCTTTATGAATTCAAAATTTATAACGATGTTGATGAAGTCTCTTCCTATTTTGCCATGAGAAAAGTTTCTTTAATGCAAAATGAAAAAGGTATGAAAGTTATCGCGCTTAATAACAAACCTTATTTTATGAAAGGTGTTCTTGATCAAGGCTATTATCAAGATGGTTTATTAACGCCAAATAGCGATCAAGATTACATCAATGATATTAACCTCATCAAGTCACTTGGATTTAACGTTTCTAGAAAGCATATTAAGATCGAATCTATGAGGTGGTATTATCACTGCGATAGGCTCGGTTTATTAGTGTGGCAAGACTTCGTTAATGGCTGCACAAAATATGACTTCTGGCTCAACCAAGTTCCACTATTTGTGAGATATAAAATTAATGACCACAGATATAAGAAATTCTTTAGAGAAAATGAAGAAGGTAGAAAAGAAGCTTACCAAGAATTCTTAGATACAATTGATCTTCTTTATAACTCTCCATGCATCGTTTATTGGACTATCTTTAATGAGGCTTGGGGACAATTCGATGCGAAAGAAATCTATGAGAAATTAAAGGTTGTTGACCCTACTAGAATCTATGACCATGCTTCAGGCTGGCATGACCAAGGAAGCAGCGATGTCAAATCAATGCATATCTATAAATGGAAAGTTAAAGTGCCTAGTAAACGTAAGCTTAAAGGTAGAGCATATGTTTGCTCAGAATGTGGCGCTTATATCCTTGATAAACGTTTAAAAGAAGCAAAGAAAAAGGAAGGCTTCATTTACTTGCTTTTTAACAATAAAGAAGACTTCCAAAAAGAGTATATAAGATTTATTAATGAGGAAATCAAACCTGCGAAGGACAAAGGCATGTCTGGCTTCATTTATACACAGTTAAGCGATGTAGAAGAAGAAATGAACGGCTTTGTGACCTATGACCGTAGAGAGATCAAGGTTGATATTCCTGTTATCAAAGAGATTAACGAGTCTTTCTAATTGGTGTGACTGCGAATTGAAGGATCACCGCTGTTATTGATAAGAACAATAAAAAGAGTGGAAAGGTAAGCACTGTATCTTCTGGTACAGTAGCTAATGCAAATACAGAAAACGCAAATACAGAATAAACGCAGTTCAGTATTTTGATTGCGATACTGAAGCCTTTTGAATCTGCAAAAATATATCCAACTGATAAACCCTGGGCCACGATACCAGTAAAAATAAGCATAAGTGGGAAGAAGTTAGCGCCGGTATAGTCATCCATGGCGGCCATTTGATAAATATTTAACTTCGTGGTGATGTATGTACCACTACCATTAATTATTCCGATGTAACGAGTAACTGGGAACCAATAGAAGAGACAGATTAGTTCCGCTATTGTATAAAAGGCTAAAGTAAAGATAATAAGAGGTAGTCTTTTCTTGTTATAAGGGGCTTTTCCTCTTTTATAAGCCTTACCATTATTTTCATTGTTTTCTTCATTTAATAAATAATCGATTGAGCAATGATAGAGCTTTGATAAGGAAATAAGTTTTTCTGTTTCTGGAAAGGCAATATCGCTTTCCCATTTAGAAATAGATTGACGAGAAACGCCCATGATCTCCGCGAGTTCTTCTTGAGTATAATTATTGTCTTTTCTTAGTTTTGATAATTTTTCACCTGTAGTCATAAATAGTACTCCTTAATAATTCTCGCTTATTGTATTGGTTGACATGGTTTACAAACAACCAATTTGCGGTTGTTTTAATGTCACTTTTCGGTTGCATTTGATGTAAACCAACGTTACTGATTATATACATTTATGAAAAAAGAACCACATAAATGTGATTCTTTCTTAATTTTTTTAATGTTTTTGATTAACCAAGCTTTAATTTCTTTTGGTAAACGCCATAGACTTTCTTAGAAGCGAATGACTTTAAGTTATAGCCAGGAACAGAGAAGGCGAACGCCGCTAAGGAACGGTGACGGATTTTGTTATATAACTTTCTATCGATAGCTTTAAGTTCTTTAAAGTATTCTTTGAAGGCTTGCCAACGTGTTTCCTTATCTTCTTTAGTGCCAACGATTGTCATGAAGGTGACACCACATATAGTCATTAACCACTTAATCATATATTTTCTTAAGTGATATGGTTGTTTGTAGATTTCATCATATGTATAGGCACAGAACATAATCTTGAACACTCTCATTTGTTGTTCATAACGTTTGCACATTGTGCCATAGTTGACGGATTGATCCGCTCTACCGATGAAATAGTGATATAAGTCAATATCATGGTAGAAAATCTTCTTCATGAATGGTAATGGTTGATAGGCATAAATGTCATCAACATAGAAGGTGTGATTTGGGAGTTCCATTTTGGATTCTCTTAATTTCTCAGTTCTATACATTAATGAGTGCATTAAGAAGACTGTTTCTAATTTGACACGTTTCATATCTTCCCACGCGAATGTTTGTTCTGGTGGTAAGCATTTACGATAATGCATGACAAATTGAGAATTGTCAGCAGCGTGTTCGTAAACATAGTTTGTGATATAAAGATCGATATCTTGTTTTTCTTCGATATGTCTCTTGATTAACATGAGCATATCTAAAACATCTTTAGTTTCCACCCAGTCGTCACTATCCACGACTTTGAAGAACATACCAGTGGCGTTATGGATACCCGCCATAACACCAGAACCATGTCCACCATTCTCTTTTTGAATAGCTTTAACGATAGTTGGATACTTCTTTTCGTATTCGTCAGCAATTTTTCCTGTGTCGTCCTTGCTACCATCATTGACGATGATGACTTCGACTTCCTCACCGGCGGCGACTAGATTATCAATACAATGACGCATGTAATCTTGGGAGTTGTAACATGGGACAGTAAATGTAATGTATTTCATAATTTGTTGATTTTTCAGGACCTCAGCCCTAGAACATTATAGTAAAGTTGAATATTTAAGCAAGTTAATTAATCAATTAATGACTCTACTAATTGCAAAGCCTTCTCTACTACGACATCCATGTTGTAATAGGAGTACGTTCCTAGACGACCACCAAAGTAAACATTAGGATTTTCTTTGGCTAGTTCTTGATATTTTGAGTATAACACACTGTTGCGGTCATTATTAATAGGATAGTAAGCTTCATCCCCTAAAGTCCATGTTTTGGAGTACTCTTTAGTAATGACTGTTTTATTATGTTTTTGACCTGGTTCAAAGTATTGATGCTCCGCAATACGTGTATAAGGAACTTCAAATTCTGTGTAGTTCACAACAGCGTTACCTTGATAATCAGGTTTATCAATGATTTCTTCTTCGAATCTTAACGATCTCCATTCGAGAGCACCATACTTATAATCGAAGTATTTATCAATTTCGCCAGTATAGATGATTTTATCAGCAAGCTTATTTAATTCTTCCTTGTGCTCTAAATAGTCACAGTTAAGTCTCACTTCAATACCTTTGAGCATGTTTTCAATCCATTTAGTGTAGCCACCGATTGGGATACCTTGATAAATATCATTGAAGTAGTTGTTATTGTATTCATATCTCACTGGTAAACGAGTGATGATGAAAGGTGGAAGTTCGTTGCATGGTCTACCCCATTGTTTTTGGGTATAGCCTTTAATGAGCATTTCATAAATTGTTGTGCCCACCATAGAGATAGCTTTTTCTTCAAGGTTTTTTGGTTCCTTGATATTAGCCTCTTTAATCTCTTTTTCAATACACGCCTTCGCTTCTTCTGCGGTATTCACCCCAAAGATTTGATGGAAAGTGTTCATATTAAAAGGCATGTTATAGTACTTACCTTTATAGAACGCTAAAGGCATGTTGATGAAGTCATTGAACTTCGCAAATTGATTAACATAGTCCCAAATTTCTTTTTTGGAAGTATGGAAGATGTGAGGACCATATTTATGAACTTGGATACCTTCAATTTCTTCTGTGTAGATATTACCCGCGATGTTATTTCTTTTTTCCACGACGAGTACTTTATAGCCGCGCTTATTTAATTCGTGAGCGGCAACAGCGCCATATAGACCAGCGCCAACAATTAGATAATCATAATTAGTTTTCATAGCCACTTAATTATACAACTTTTACACACATGTGTGCATTTTGATTGACAAGTTCGTTATCGAACTTTACAATTTTTGAGCATAGTAATTAAGGGAGGGAGAAAAGATGTTCAAATCAATACTCAAAGTCTTGAAGAGCGTCAGGGAATATAAAATATTCGCCATCATCACTCCTTTATTCATGATTGGTGAAGCAGCTGTTGAATGCTTCTTACCATATGTCATGTCTGAATTTGTGGGAATGATTGAGGCTGTTAATAGCATTGAAGAATTAGTGCCTTATTTCATTTTAATCTTCGCCATGACTATCGTTTCTATTACATGCGGTATTTTAGGTGGTAGATTTGCTTCCTATGCGGCATGTGGTTTCGCTAAAAACTTAAGAAAAGATTTATACGAAAAAGTCGAATCATTCTCCTTTGAGAATATCGACCATTTCCATGCTTCTAGCTTAGTGACTAGAATGACCACTGACGTCACCAATACACAAAACTCATTTGCGATGACCATTAGAATCGTTGTGAGAGCACCATTAATGCTCATTTTCTCCGCGATTATGGCGTTCGTTGTCGGTGGTAACATGGCCT
>CADCJP010000049.1 GCA_902801805.1 uncultured Erysipelotrichaceae bacterium
GTTAATGTTTTGGTGTTTTCTCTATTCTTGACTGCGGTCTCAGCAAGGTCCCAAACGTTTTCTCTAATAGAGAATTGATAGTCGCCTTTTTCTAAGACATAGTAACCTTTTTGGGTTGACCAAGAAGCAAGATCACGATAAGTGAATTCTAACTTATAAGCTTTTGTATCACCTGGTTCGATGATGTTTGTTTTTTGGAAGGCTGTTAATGTGTAATATGATTTTTCAATACCACCTTTTGTGTATGGAGCGTGGGTATAGAGTTGGATAACATCTTTACCAGCCACTTCACCGGTGTTTTTCACTTCAACAGTCACTTCAACTTTTTGATTTTCTTCATCAACTTTATATTCAGCGATGGATTTATCAAATGTTGTATAAGATAAACCATGGCCGAAAGAGAATTGGACTTCATCATCATAATCGATGAATCCTTCTTTAGCGGCAGTTACATAGTATCTATAACCAACATAAATGCCTTCAATATAATTGGTGAAGTATGAACCACTGGCGGCACCAGAAGTGTATCTGAGTGTGGTGTCATTACCAAAGTTTTGGTAAGATGGCGCGCTCTTCACATCATATGGCCATGTGTCCACTAAGTGGCCATGGGTGACCCATATAGACAGCAGCGTCGATTTCTGGATCATCTAAGAATTCAGATTCGATAACTGTTGGGACGTTTAATAAGATGATGACTTTTTCAAAGT
This sequence comes from uncultured Erysipelotrichaceae bacterium, assembly GCA_902801805.1. Next base: position 711 of record CADCJP010000049.1, read on the forward strand.
TTTCTTCGAGCATGTCGATGGCAGCGATTTCATTTGCTTTGAGTTGTAAATCGCCAATCTTCATATCTTCATCTTCACTACCACGTCTGGTAATACAGAAAATAGCAGTGTTAGAGAATGCTTTTGCGTCTTCTAATAAGGTCTTACCACCTAATTCATCAAATGCTTTTTCATAAGCACTGACTGGTGGTTCGTAGTCGTATGGGGCTTTACTATCAACGATTTCTGGATAGTTATATTTGTTAAAGCCACATTTGATTTCATAGTTACTAGGGGCAACAGAAATTGTTTTCTTATTGCTTTCATAGTAGTTCTTGATCATGTTGAAGAGGTTTTCGTTGATTTCGAAACCTTCATCTTTCATCGCTTGTTCAAGTTTTAAAGCGGTTCTTTCAAAACCATCAACACGACCATCAGTTTGGAAGGAACCAGAACCACCATTACCATAGAATAAACCATAAGCACATGAACCAAAGATGTTCACTTTCTTATTTTGCTCTAAATTAAGTGGTAACGCGTTTCCTTTATTCTTTAAAAGAACTGTACCTTCTTCTTGAATAGTAACAACGTTGTTTTCTGCTTCTTTAGCGGCTTGTCTTGATGTTTCGGTATCGATGATGTCAACATGACTACCACGTAATGTGAACATTAAGTTAGCAAATGCAGCAGTTGGTAAGAATGAGACGATTGGGGCGGTGACCACTGCCACAATGCAGACAACTGGAATTAACCAGCGTTTCATTCTGTGCCATCTAATAACGTTCTTAACTGGGGCAGATGATGCCTTAATAGCGGCTGCTTTTTCAGCCTTTGGAGCTTTCTTATAATTATCGAAAGCTTCTTGATCGCCTTCTTTGAATTTCATTTTGCCAAAGACATGTTTAAGCAAAACGAATGTTCCAACGAGTCCAATAGCGGCAACGATAAGGATGATTAAACCAATCCACCAATACTCAAGGATATTACCCCAAGTATAGCCAGCGGCAACTTCCTTATCTAAGAAAGACTCTAAGATAGGTAAATTAAACATAAATATACTCCTTTTTAACTATTTATGAGTTGCCAAAACATAGAAAAGTTAGTAAAAACCAACAGCTATGTTTGACGAATGCGATATTACTATAAACAATCAAAAATTAGTGATGTGTATAAAAAACGTAACATTACATTTTCTTAGCATAAACTTGCATTGGAGTATCAAAAAAGGCCCCTCTAAGCTAGAAGGACCTTGATTGTTATTTGATGTTTAAGACTAGTGACCGTCAGCCGCTTTCTTAATTTCTGGAATACCCACTTTAGCGTAGTCTTCATCTGTCCAAACGTTGTTGGAATGTGCGCAGGCATAAAGAATGTTCTTAGCCGCTCTTCTTTCGATGATCGCGCCATCATGTGGACATTGTGAACGGACTCTACTTGGTTTTAAAGAGTTACTTAATTGATTTGGTGTTAACCACATATCATTACCAGCTCTTAAACCAATATTTGTGGCCATGTAATCACTACCAGCATAGTCGGTAACGACGACACCATGGAAGCCCCATTCTTCTCTTAAGAGAGTTGTTAAGGCAGCTTCACTACCACCGCACCACCATGAACCAATGCAGTTATAAGCGGACATGATACCAATACCACCTAAATCGACATAAAGTTCAAAGCCACGAGCGTAGATTTCGCGTAATGCTTGTTCGGTTGCCCAAACAAAGACACCAGCACGGTTATTTTCTTGGTCGTTGCAGAAGAAGTGTTTTGCATATGTATAAACACCATACTTGGACATACCTTGAGCGGTATAACCAGCCATTAAACCAGAGATTAATGGATCTTCTGAATAATATTCGAAGTTACGACCACCAAATGGTGAACGGTGAGTATTAATACCAGGAGCATACCAACCGGTTAAACCACGAGAGGCACCTTCACGACCAATGGATTCGCCCATTAATCTAGCGACATCAGTGGACCAGGAACAACCAACGATAACTTCACTTGGGTGACCTGTGCCAGAGTGGAACGCCGCACTTGGACCATCGTAGTCAAGTGTTTGACCTTTTTCAATGCTCGTAACGGAAGCAGTTTGGAAACCACCATATTCGATAAGTTTTTCCATATCGCCGTATGATAATTGACTTAGTAAGTCTTCCCAACGTGGGTCATCCCAAGCAGCATCTTTAAGATCTCTAAGAGTTAAATTACCCGCTACTTCTTGTGGTTTCACATCTTCATCGATTTGATTGTCAGTGAAAGAGAAGGAAGAAGAAGCTGTGGAGTTGCTTGGACCACCTGGGAAATGGTTCTTATCTGGGTTAGAGGCTAATGGGATATCAGCTTTATTTTGCCATGTACCATCAAAGTCGGCTCTGGATAAATATGTGTTCTTTTCCACACCACCACCGAATTCGACATCTTGGAAAATGTTTTTGTATTCTTTACCTGTTTGATAAGAGGTCTTGAATTCGACATCATCTTTTAATGTGTATGTCTTTGTGTTTTCTCTGCCATTAACAGCGGTGACCGCAAGATCCCAAACGTTTTCTCTAACGGAGAATTCGTATTCACCTTTTTCTAAGACATAGTAACCTTTTTGGGTTGACCAGGAAGCCATTTCTCTAAAGCTAAATTCTAATTTGTAGGCTTTTTCTTCACCTGGTTCAATGATGTTTGTCTTTTGGAAATCAGTTAATGCGTAATATGATTTTTCAACACCACCTTTGTTATATGGAGCGTGGGTGTAGAGTTGAATAACATCTTTACCAGCGACTTCACCAGTGTTTTTAACCACCACTGTAACTTCAACTTTTTGTTCTTTTTCGTTCACTTTGAATTCAGCGATGGATTTATCAAATTTTGTATAAGATAAGCCATGACCAAATGAGTATTGAACTTCTTCATCGTAATCGATATAGCCTTCTTTAGCAGCGGTTACATAGTATCTATAACCAACATAGATACCTTCAACGTAGTTAGTGAATTTCGCTCTATTAGCCGCACCAGAAGTATATGTTAATGTGGTGTCGTTACCAAAAAAGCATTGGTAAGATGGAGCGCTCTTCACGCTATATGGCCATGTATCCACTAAGTGGCCTGATGGATTAACTTTACCAGAAAGGATTTCAGCAATCGCTTTGGTACCTGTTAAGCCTGGATGACCGATATAAAGAGCCGCGCTAATTGCATCGTCATCTAAGAATTCAGATTCGATAACTGTTGGAACGTTAAGTAAGATAATAACTTTTTTAAAGTTCTCTTCTAACATTTGGATAGCAGCTTGTTCAGCGGCATATAACTTAAGTTCGTTATATTTCATATCCGCACTTTCTGTACCATGTCTTGTAATGGCAAAGATTTTACCACCTAGTGCGTCAAAGGCAGTATTGTATGCAGAGACTGGTAATTCATAATCAACTGGGTCAAGAGTTGCGCCATAACCACTTGGAACGACTTCTGGATAACCGAATGTGTTAATACCGCAGAAGATCTTGTAATCACTTTCCGCAACAGAGACTTTCTTTCCGTTATAGTAGTTCTTCACTAAGTTGAAGAGGTTGTTATTGATTTCAAAGCCTTCTTCCACTAAAGCTTCTTCTAATTTAGTCGCGGTTCTTTCAAAACCATTAACGCAACCATTGGTTTGGAATGCACCAGAACCACCATTATTGAAGAATAAACCATAAGCACATGAACCAAAGATATTAACTTTCTTATTGGTTTCAAGGTTAAGTGGTAAAGCGTTGTCTTTATTCTTTAAAAGAACTGTGCCTTCTTCTTGAACGACAACAACGTTCTTTTCCGCTTCTTTAGCGGCTTGTCTTGATGTTTCGGTGTCGATGATTTTAACTGGACTACCGAATGCGGTGAACACCAAGTTCGCAAACGCGGCTGTAGGGAGGAACGAAGCAATTGGGGCAATGACAATTGCCGCAACACAGACAACGGGAATAAACCACGCTCTCATGCTACGCCAAATAATGACATTCTTTGCAGCGCCTTTTGCTGCTTTTTTAACAGCCTTTTTCTCTCCTTTAGGAGCGTTAGAATAGTTGTCGACAACTTCTTGATCGCCTTCTTTAAATTTCATGCGACCGAAGACATGCGCTAGCAAGAAATAGGTAGCGACTGCACCTACTGCTAGGACTATGATGATGATTAAACCAACCCACCAATACTCGAGAATACTTCGCCAAGTATAGCCGGCTGCTACTTCCTTATCTAAGAAAGACTCTAAGATAGGTAAATTAAACATAGTAAAAACTCCTTTCTCATAACTATGTAACTTTGTTAAACACAAAAAAATATTATTTCAGCTAGATTATCATGTTTAACGTATGCGCTTACAATATATCAATTAGAGAAAAATTACGCAAATAATTATTAGTAAACATCTAGAAAAATTGCATAAACAAAAAAGCCTGGCTGTCCCAGACTTTTTCGTGTGGTGGAGAAACTTACCACTATTTCATTGCCTTAATAAATAATTCGTTAATTTTATCCACAAAGGCTTTCTTATCAACGATCTCTCTACCTTCAAGAAGCATCGCTTCTTCATAAAGAACACTCGCGTAATTCTTCACAGTTTCATCATCATTTTGAATCTTGGAGAACGCTTCAAATAATGGATGATTTGGATTGATTTCAAGAATCTTTTCCGCTTTAACGGTATCTTCCGCACCTGGTTGCTCGTTAAGTGTCTTTTCCATTTCTAGAGATAAACCATCTTTAGTGGAAACACATACAGGAGCGTCCACGAGTTTAGAAGAAACAACGACATCATTGACCTTACCGTTTAACGCTTCTTTAAGAGTGTCCAATAATCTCTTATTGTCCGCGGTCACTGTATCAATCTTTTCTTGTTCTTCTTTACTAACTTCAGAAGCGGATTCGTCACTGATGGACTTGAATTCGACCTTGTCATATTCACGTAACATCATGATGCAGAATTCATCAATTTTTTGATCAAGTAAGAGCACGTCTACGTTATTTTTACGATATTTCTCTAATTGAGGTAATAACTTAATCGCATCTAAATTTTCACCAGAAACGAAGTAGATGTACTTTTGGTCTTTAGCCATCTTTTCTTTATAGTCCGCTAAAGAGATGTATTTATCTTCGTTATTTAATGAGTGGAAGATTAAGGTATCTTGCAAGATGTCTTTCTTTGTACCGTATGTACTATAGATACCATATTTAATTAATTCACCAAAGCTCTTCCAGAAGGTGACATATTTATCGAAATCAGTTTTCTTAATATCTTTTAATTTATCGATAATCTTCTTTTCGACGTTTTCACTAATCTTTTGCATGATTGGTGATTGTTGAAGCATTTCTCTAGAGATATTAAGTGAGAAGTCACCAGAATCAACGAGACCCTTAACAAACTTTAAGTAATCTGGAATTAATTCTTGGCATTTATCTTTGATAAAGATACCTTTGCTATAAAGTTGTAAGCCTCTTTCATAAGAATCGCTATAGAGATTATATGGAATATGGCTTGGGATAAATAACAACGCATCATAGGTAATCTTGCCATCCACTCTCACGAACAAAGAAGTTAATGGGTTTTCATAATCACCAAATTTATTCTTATAGAATTCATTTAAGTCTTCATCACTTACTTCATTCTTATTCTTTTTCCATAGAGGAATCATGGAGTTAAGTGTTTCTAAGACTTCTTTATCTTCGTATTTACCTTCAACTGGTTTACCTTCAGCGTCTAAGACTTGTTCGTGTTTAGTGACCATCATCTTAATTGGGTAACGGATATAGTCACTATATTTCTTCACTAAGTTTTTAATACGATATTCTTCTAAGAAGCCATCATAGTCCACTTCTTTTGAAGATTTCTTAAGTGTTAAGGTAATTTCTGTACCTGATTCTTCTTTATCGCATTCTTCAATGGTGTAGCTTTCTTGACCATCACTTGTGAACAAATAACCTTGACCGTTATATGTCTTAGTTTTCACTTGGACGGAAGAAGCCACCATAAAGGCACTATAGAAGCCCACACCAAATTGACCAATGATGTTAAGATCTTGTTTTTCTTTGGCTTCTTTTAATTTACTAGCGAAATCCTTAGAACCACTTTTAGCGATGGTACCAAGGTTATTCACTAAGTCATCTTTATTCATACCAATACCGTTATCGGTAATGGTAATTGTTCTCTTTTTCTTATCTGTTTTAACATTGATTTCAAAGTCTTTAAGAGGGATTTCACCTTTGCTATTTAAAGCTTGGAAACGATATTTATCAATCGCATCAGAAGCATTACTGATAAGCTCTCTTAAAAAGATTTCATTATTACTATAAATGGAGTTAATCATTAAATTGAGTAACTCTTTTGATTCAGTCTGAAATTGTTTTGTTTCTTTCATATTTATGTCCTCTTGTCATGAATGACAATCTACCGTATTTAGTGTAGCCCCCTTTCCTTAAAAAATCACGGAGTTTTCACCCCGTGATTCAAAAGCTCATTAGCTTTTACGAAAGGAGTCTATTCTTATTGATTAGGAATTAAGCGATTTGCACTAAGTGTTCCTTTTCAATCTCTTTTTCGCTGCGTTTTTTGATGTTAACTGTTAAGACACCGTTTTCAAGTTTCGCGGATACATCTTCAAGTTTCACTGTATCGCCAACGTAGTATGAACGGGAGAATTCACCATAGCTTCTTTCTCTATAGATGTAGTCTTCGTCATTTTCTTCTTCCTTATTTAAGGTAGCAGTGATTTTAAGATAACCGTTTTCAAGAGCGATTCTTGTGTCTTCTTTCTTCACTTCAGGAAGTTCAATGAACATTTGATAATCGGTCTTGTTTTCTTTGATGTCAGTTTTCATCATGTGTGGTGCGGAACAGTTGTTTGCTCTAAGGAAAAATCTGTCGAAAAATGGATCATAAGTAGTAATATAGTTTCTCATAATTCGTACCTCCTTATATTACCTTTTAGCACTCTTCCTCTTGGACTGCTAACACCTACATTATAACCTAAATTAGCACTCTGTCAATAGGAGTGCCAAAATATTTTTAAATTATTTTTATTAAATAACTAGTTATTTAAGTTTTTTAGAATTTCTTGTAATTCAAGGGGTAATTCCGCGATAAATTGTTGATTTGAGAGGTAGGAAAAGTGTCCTTTTACCTCCCCAAAAATGAGTTTATAGGAATGTAAAAATTGATTTTCAAAGTTGAATTTGCGTTTAAATTCATTGTTCACTTTATAGTCGCCATATTTAATATCGCCTACGACGTGATGACGGATATATGACATATGCGCACGGATTTGATGTGTGCGGCCTGTGACTAGTTGCACATCAAGTAATGTATAATCGTTATATTTTTCTTTAACAAAGTATTTAGTAACTGCGGTTTTCGCACCACTTTTAAGAGGGGCCACCACCATCTTCTTGCGTTCATAGCTTTTTCTTAAAGGTGCGTCAATGACGCCATCTTCATCAACTACGCCCGCTACTAAAGTTAAATAATGTTTCTCAGTCATCGAGTGATCGTTAATGATATTAGCGAGCTCCGCTGCACTCTTCCCATCTTTAGCGAACACTATAAGTCCAGAAGTGTCTTTATCTAAACGATTAACTAACATCGCTTGTTTATTTAAATAAGAAGAAAGTAAAACATCTAAAGATTCATTTTCTTTATTACCATCAAACTGTGATAAAAGACCACGTGGTTTATTAATAATCACGAGATACTTATCTTCATAAACGATTAAATCTTTAATGTTCATTCTGCTTCGACCTCTTTAAGACGATTCTCACTTAATGATAATAGATATAGGTGCATGTGTTCCTTATTAATATTAAATAATGCTTGGATATTTCTTTGATAGACGTGTAATTGTCTTTCATAAGCTTCATCATCAATAGAACGGCTCTTATAATCGACGATATAACATTCATCATCTTTGAAATAGAGTAAATCAATAAAACCTGTGGTTTGTAGTAACTCATCAAAGTAACCATATTCTTTATAGATTTTTGCATTCGCTAAATCATCAAACACTTGGTTAGATAAAACATTATCAATGAGTTTTCTGTCTTTTTCATTTTTAATGAAGGACGTGTCTTTATTTACAAAGTCGACGAGCTCCATCAATCTATGGAGATAAATACCGCGGTCAAGTACGACATCAGGGATAGAATCCTCTAATGAGTCACTATAATGACGCTGTTTGCTCGCTCTTTCTTTAATGATTTCTGGGAAGGTAATAATCGAATCATCGACATTAAGTTGATAGATTTGATCCACGACTTCTTCAGCATCTCTTTCATCAATTAAGATTCATAAATGAAACGTTTTCGTCCATCAAATCCTCTCACGAAAACTGGTAATAATTCATCAAATAGGCCATATGGTATCTCTTCTTCGGTTAATTTTGCCATATTTGCAGCCTGGGTTTTGTTATAGAAATAATAGCAATCACCAGTGATGACTGCGTTAACAAAATCGTTGACAGTCATGGTTAAATCCACGGTGCCGTTGGCGTCTCTATTAATCTCATCTTCTAGTTCTTCAAAAGACTTAATCTCTTTCTTATATTTGTAATAGCCGTAGAACGTTGCATCCATAAGTGGATCACGAGTCATGCTTTTAAATCTTAGATATAGTTCTCTAAAGAGAGGCTTAAATAAAGCATATATTTGAGCGTCCAATATAGTGTTGAGCTTATCGGTATAGTATTTATTGAATAATTTGCTATATAAATCAGCGTCGATACCTTCGTTAGACATTAAGTTAATATCTTTTATGACCTTCACTGTGTCTAAGTACTTTTGGTACATTAAAGGATCGATTTGTTTTTCTTTAATTTTTCTAGAAATATATTCTTCATCAATTCTTTGATAATGTGGCAAGTATGAAAGCATACCATAGAGAGTTTCCTTCTTACGGTTATCACCACTTGGTTTATCCCCAACGATATAGACGATATTTTCCGCTCTGGTTAGGGCAACATAGAATAAGCGGACATGTTCATCTCTTTCTGGGTCTTTATCACTATTCTTTAAAAGCATTGATGGAAGTGTATCGATCAAAACATCTCTGATGTTACCGTCTTCATCTAAGTCCTCAACATCATAGTTATAGTAAGGAAGGATAATGCCATATTTTTCATCAAAGATATAATCTGGTTTATCCGCATTATTACCTTGGCTTAATTGATTATGACTGACTGGAAGATAAACGATTTTACCTTCTAAGCCTTTAGAGGCATGGATGGTCATCATATCAACCGCGTTATCCACTTTTATCGTCGTGTCACTATTTAAATCTAATGAGTAATCGGTAATATCTTTTAAGAACTTCACAAAGTCATCTAAGGTATCGCCCATCTTTTCTTGAGAGGCAAGAATTGCGCCTAATGATTCAATCTTACTGACGTTATCATCGATATCACCCACTAAGCAAAGCTTATCGACAATACCAAAGAAATTAATCATATTGATAAAGAATTCATAAGCACTGACATCTTTATTTTCTGAGATAAACTGATGCACCTCTTGCATAATTGGGTCATCATCAATCTTACTTTCATCATGATCTTTTAAGATCTCATAGATTGTTTGGTCGTCATATTGATAAATATAACTACGAGCGACAGAGGCAAATAAGAATGCTTTATCACTACCCTCTAATGGGTGTATTTCATTAACGATTAATTCGACAAGAGATTGTAATAACAAAATCGCATTAATCTCTTTGAGATTTGTTTTGAATTTATTATTTAAAGGTACACCTGCTTGTTTAAAGATTTCTTGATACTTTTCAAAGCCAGTACCTTTTCTCATAATGATGACAAAGTCACCATAAGAAGCATCCACTAGTTCACCACCAGTTGGTGTGCGTTTATAAATCTTGAAGTGGTTCTTTACTTTGTTCTTGATATCAGAAGCAATAGCCTTAGCTTCCCACTCTTTTGGATCAAAGTATGAATCATCATCTTCTCCAGAAATGGAAACAATACGAGAGACACCAAAGTTATCATAAGGTAGCTTACTATATGGGCCATGTTCATCATCATATTCTAAACCTTCGTTAGTGAAAGCATAATCAATACCACCATGGCTTAAGGTCATATAGAACTTAAAGATATGGTTAATCTCACTAAGTAAGCGTTTACCTGAACGGTAGTTTTTATGCATCAAAATGACTTGATTTTCATCACCCGTGGCGTATCTTTTTTGTCTATTGGTAAATAATTCGACTTTAGAATTTCTAAAAGCATAGATGGCTTGTTTAGCGTCACCCACACAGAATAGATGCGCACTTGTGCCGTCTTCTTTTGGTAACAATAAACTATCAATAATGGCTTCTTGGAAATCATTAGTGTCTTGATATTCATCCACCATGATGAACTTAAATTGCTTACGAATCTTAATAGCTTCTTTTTCATACTTTGGGTTAGTTAAAAGAGAGACCGCCATTAAGAGGATATCGTTAAATTCAAATGAGTTAGTGATGCGTTTATAATCATCTAATTTCTTATCTAACTTTTTAACAATTTCTAAAAGAAGAGCGATATCTTCTTTAAAGTATTTAAGTTTATTTGTCTCAGTATTTAAATCTTCGATGCACATGACAATATCTAGTTTCTTAGATAAGCCTTTAAGCACATCAAAGACCGCTTTATCTTTTTCATCCCCAGTTGGGTTCTTCTTACTTAAGGAGAACTTAAAGTTCTTATCGTTAGCGGTCTCGTGAATCTTACTAACAAAATCTTGTCCTTCTAGGCGTAAAGCTTCTTTAAGCTTTTGATAGTAATCTTGATTAACTGTACAAATAAAGTTACAGAGATTGATATCGATATTAAACGCGGATTTATCGTTAAACAAATCAGCGATGAGTTTTGGATTCTCACTTTCAAGAACTGCGTGGTTCTTTTCTACAAAATATGCTTCTTTAATTGTGTCCACTATAACGTTCTTACACGCAGTTACTAAATCATTAATCACACCATTAAAGTATTCATCACTTAAGAATTTATTATCGTAGTTATTAACTAGTTCTTCTTTCTTTTCTAAAGGAAGCTTATCTAATTGTTTGCATAAATCGATGATGACTTTCTTCGTGTTTATATCAGTATCGATGTTAAACTTCACTAGTCTTTTCACTAAACGTTTACATTTATCTTCATCGTTTTAGTATTCGTTAAATATCTCAT
>CADCJP010000050.1 GCA_902801805.1 uncultured Erysipelotrichaceae bacterium
GAAGGCATTCATTGTACTTAAAATTGGGTTAGGAGCGGTTTGTCCTAAACCACATAAAGAGTTGCTCTTAATGACATTAGCAAGGCTCTTAAGTTCTTCAAGATCTTGCATTGTGCCTTTGCCATCCGTAATCTTTGTTAATAATTCTAAACAACGTTTAGTGCCGATTCGACATGGTGAACATTTTCCACATGATTCATCGCAAATAAATGTCATATAGAATTTCGCGACGTCGACCATACAGTTATCTTCATCCATGACAATCGCTCCGCCACTACCCATCATTGAGCCAGCAGCGATTAAGTTATCGTAATCAATTGGGGTGTCTAAATCTTTTTCAGTTAAGCATCCTCCAGATGGTCCGCCTGTTTGAATGGCTTTAAATTTCTTACCGTTAGGAATTCCGCCACCAATATCATAAATTAATTGTCTTAAAGTAATTCCCATCGGGACTTCCACTAAGCCAACGTTATTGACTTTACCGCCTAAAGCAAAGACTTTGGTTCCTTTAGATTTTTCAGTACCAATAGAGGCATAAGCGTCAGCACCATGGAGTAAGATATATGGAACATTTGCTAATGTTTCGACGTTATTAATAACGGATGGTTTATCCCATAAGCCTTTCACAGCTGGGAAAGGTGGACGTGGACGAGGCATACCGCGTTTACCTTCAATAGAGTTAAGTAAAGCAGTCTCTTCACCACAAACGAACGCTCCAGCGCCTAATCTAATATGACAACGGAATGAGAAATCAGTGCCTAAAATATGGTCACCTAATAATCCTATTTCTTCACATTGTTTAATTGCATTTTTAAGTCTAGCAACTGCGACAGGATATTCCGCACGGATATAGAAATAACCGTTTTGTGCGCCGATCGCATAGCCTTCGATCATCATACCTTCGATAACGTTAATTGGGTTACCTTCGATAATGCTACGATCCATAAATGCACCTGGATCGCCTTCGTCACCATTACAGACGACATATTTTTCATCGCATTTGACATCGTGAGCGAATTGCCATTTTCTTCCAGTTGGGAAGCCAGCGCCACCTCTACCTCTAAGTCCTGATTTTAATACTTCATCAATAACTTCTTGAGGATCCATGTGAAGCGCTTTATTTAAAGCAAGGAATGCACCTTCTCCAATTGCCTCTTGGATATCTTCTGGATTGATTTCGGCATTGCCTTTTAAAGCGATGTCTCTTTTTTGTAATTTATAGAAAGGAATCTCATGTTGTTGGGCAACTTTTCTACGAGATTGAGGATCGACAAATAATAATCTTTCGACAACCTTATTGTCCATGATGTCTTTTTCAATGATTTCTTCACAGTCTTCAACTTTCACTTTTGTGTATAAAGTTTCTTCTGGGAAAACTTTGACAAATGGACCTTGTGAACAGAATCCAAAGCAGCCGACGATATTCGCGGTCGCTTTTTCTTCTAAGTGATGTTCTTTAATTAAGTGATGGAATCTCTCTAAGATTTCTCTACTATCAGATGATAAACATCCAGTACCACCACAAACAACAATAGCTTTTTTACCAGGCTCACAATGGAATTTGGCTTCTAAACATTTATGTTCAGATTCGTGTCTTGCGATTAATTCTTCGCTAGATTTAATTTTGACCATATTCATTTACCTCCTCTTCTTTTCTTCTGATATCAGAGATGATTTTTTCAACGTGAGAAACTTGAACCATTGGATAAACTTTACCGTTAATGGACACTGCTGGAGCAATCGCGCATGCACCAACACAACGTAACGCATCTAAAGTGAATAATCCGTCCGTGCTAGTTTCACCTGGTTTAATACCTAATAATTCTTCAAACTTATCTAAGACAAGTTGAGAACCTTTAACATAACACGCTGTTCCTAAGCATACTCCGACGACATATTTTCCTTTTGGAGTAAGTGAGAAAAAGGAATAGAAAGTGACAACACCATAAATTTCACTCACTGGAATACCAGTAAGAGAAGAGACTAATTCTTGGACTTCTAAAGGAATATATCCATATTCCTTTTGAATATCAGAAAGAATCATCATTAAAGGTGTGCCTTCATTTTTGTAACGGTCACAAATCTCAGTAATTTGCTTGACCGCTGCTTCTTGTAAACGAGCCATAAATGAGCCTCCTTATACTATTACTAAGTAATAGATTATCGATTATATTTTAAGAAAAAGAAAATCTATAGGCAATAACAATTAAATTCAATATTAAAAAAATTCAAATATTTTTTAAATAAAGAAGATATAAGAGAGCTATTCAATCAAACAAAAAAGATGATTCTGTCGATTGAGAATAACCTCAACTTATTGACACCGGAGGGCTAGGCTCCTGCAAACCATCTTTTAATATTTAATCACGAATAACAATTTGTGTAAACAAAAAGCCAGGAAAGAATCCTGGCAGTTTGATTGCTATAAATACTAAAGTCTAATGTCTTTAATTTTTCTTCCTGGTTTAGCGGTCTTCTTGAAGACAATTTCACCTTTAGAGATCGCTCCAACTGGACAGACATGTCCACATAAGAGACAGCCAACGCATTTATCGTGGTTGCAGGATGGTCTTCTAGATTCTTCGTCCCACTCCATCGCTTGGTGCGCGCCATCATAGCAAGAGATATAGCATCGACCACAGCCAACACATTTATCTTTATCGATTTCTGGATAGACAATATAGTCTCTATCAAGTTCTTCAGCAGGAATAATATTCTTATTTGCTAAGCCCACTAAGTCTTCTAAACGATCAACTCTTTGTTCTTCCATATAGTGCTGTAAACCGTTACATAAATCTTCAACGATTCGATAACCATATTGCATAATTGCGGTGGTAATCTGTATGGTTTTTGCACCAACAAGGATAAATTCCGCAGCGTCTTCCCAGGTTTCACATCCACCGATTCCCGAGACTTCTAAGTTAGGAATAGCGGTTCTCATTTGTTGAATAAATCTTAAGGCGACTGGTTTCACTGCTTTTCCTGAATATCCAGAGATCGAGGATTTGCCGTTAACTATTGGCATACCAATCTTCTTATCTAAATCGATATTACAAATAGATTTAATGGTGTTAATTGCAGCAATACCATCCGCTCCACCTTCTAAACAGGCTTTCGCTACTGGCACCATATCGGTAATATTTGGTGTCATTTTTGCCATCATTGGAAGCTTAGATCCTCTTTTAACAGCCTCACAATATCGCTTACATAGTTCGGCGTTAGTGCCTACGTCACTACCCATCGCGTGAGAAGTCATTTGCGGGCATGATAAATTCATTTCAATCATATCCGCTCCCGCTTCAGTAACTTTACGAGCAAGGTCTTCCCAAGTCTCTTCATCATTACCCATAATGGAAGCGATTAATACTTTATCAGGATATTCTTTCTTTAATCTCGCTAAATCTCTTAAATTCTCTTCAAGAGAATGTTCAGCAATTTGCTCCATGTTTTTAAAGCCGACAAATGGTTCAGCTTCTTTAGTTAAAGCGTCAAATCTTGGAGACACTTCATTAATGACATATGATTTAGGACCGATGGTCTTAAATACGATTCCACCCCAACCGACATCATATGCTTTTTTACACATGTCATAATCATTTCCGACTGGAGAAGATGATAGACAGAATGGGTTTGGGAATTTAACACCTAAGAAGGTAATGCTTAAATCTTTCTTCACCATGATTATTTACCTCCTAAATATTTTTTGACCTGATAGGCCACTTCTTTAGCGTTTCTAACCGCGTAAACAACAGTCTTTTCATTACCTTTAGAAATATCACCGCAGGTGAATAAGTTGCCTTGAATTTTTTCCACTTCTTGTAATTTATTAACTTCTAATCCAAGTAATCCGGCTTCGGTATATTGACCAACTGCGAGAATGATTAAATCGGCTTTAATCTTTAATTCAGCAGGAATAAATCTATGGGTGAATTTCACAGTCTTTCCTTTTAAGGAAACTGGGACATAACCATCAATAATAGAGACACCTTGTTCTTGTGAACCCTGGAGTTCTTTCTTGCTAGCTTTGAATTCTTCAAATGTTTCATAGACAACATCAGTGACTTGTTTCACACCTAAAAGCTTTAAGGTTGTGACTGTATCCATCGCCACATCTCCACCACCAATGACTAAAACATTTTCTGGAACTTTAACGTTACCTTTCTTTTGCTTACATTGATGTAAGAAATCGACCGCAGTTTTGACAAATCTCTTACCAGCAAAAATTGGTAAAACTTTGCCCTTTCCATGTCCAACAGCGACAACGACCGCATCAAATTCTTTTTGTAGGGCTTTTAAATCTTCAATTGGATGAGAAGTTAAAATCTCCACTCCGAGTTTTTGAATTCTTTTAATTTCTTTATCAACAACACTAGTTGGTAAACGATATTCAGGGATACCATATCTAAGATATCCACCAGCTTTAGCCTCTTTTTCAAAGATTGTTACTTGATAACCATCTTGAGCTAAAAATCCAGCAACAGATAATCCAGCAGGACCTGCGCCAACAACTGCGACTTTCTTGCCGTTAGATGGTTTAGTTTCTAAAACATCCATCTTACAAGCATCTTCAAAGTCGGTGACGTATCTTTGGATTCTTCCAATATCAATTGGTTTATCAATACCGCTTCTAGAACAACCTAATTGACAATATCTTTCGGTTGGACAGACTCTAGCGCATATCGCACCTAAAACGTTATTGACTCTTACTGTTTCCGCGGCACCTTTAAAGTTTTTAAAGCGCACAGAACGAATAAATTTAGCTGGATCCGTTCCAGCTGGACAAGCTTTAGAACATGGGGCGTCATGACAAAGTAGACATCTAGATGCCTCTTCCATCACCAGTTTTGGTGTATAACCAGCCTCATATTCTTTTAAGTACTTTTCGGACATAAAAATCCTCCTAATTCAGTATGTAAAAGAAATATCCTATGGAATTATTTTATTAAATAAAAAGAAGGATTGCATTATTTATTCACA
>CADCJP010000051.1 GCA_902801805.1 uncultured Erysipelotrichaceae bacterium
ACACAAGATGATAGACTAGCGGTCTTATTTGTCCGTCGTAAATGCGGCGATTGTTCTTATGTTGTTCCAAATGTTATTATACCCTACATTAAGAAACACTCTTTAATGACTTCTCTCTACATTTTTGATATACAAGATTACTATGATAAAGCGAAAAGTGAAACCGCGACTAATCAAGATCTCGCTAACTATCAAGCCCTTAAAAATAAGTTCAATTTAAGTGCTTCTACTAACGAAACATATGGCTATCAAAACGGTGTTGTTCCAACCATCCAATTCGTCAAAAAAGGTGTTGTTGAAGGAGCATCTATTTACTTCAACGATACAGTCGCTAAGAAAGAGGATGGCTCATTCTATATCTCTGATTCCTACTATTCAGAAGAGAGATTACCTAATCTTAAATACCTTAATGGAATGAATAAAACCACTACTGTTTTAAAAGGTATGAATGTGACAGAAGGCGTTGTCGCAAATAAAACAGGCGGCTATTACTGGTCGCAAGAAGCTGCGAGTAAATATCACCGCCCATTATTAGAAGCTTTCTTAGATTATTATATGTTTGGCTATTGATGATATTTTTTAAATATCAAAGCGCCTTTATAATCTTTATATTTATCTAAATCTAACTCTTCGCTTTCTAAGTATTGATAGTCAGGGAAGAGTTTTTTAAATTCTTCAATCATATTGCCATCTGGATAACCACTATTATATTCCACCATATGATAATGCATTGGAATAACAATACGTGGTTTAACCATATCCACGATGGCTTTTAGTTCTTTTGGATTGATTGTATAGAAGCCATTAATAGGCGCTAATAAGACATCAGCGTCTTTAAGAGGTTCTAATACTCTTGCGTCCAAAACGCAGCCGATATCGCCCATATGGACGACTTTATAACCATCAACATCAAAGATGTGAATTAAGTTCATACCACGCTTCGCACCATTTTCATGGTCGTGAGGAACTCTTAACATTTTAGCGCTTACTCTATTTGGATTATCTTTGATAGGAACTAAATGATACGCACTGTGGTCAGCATGACTATGTGAGGCTATAACTGCATCAACAGGTTCCACTTTAGGGAACTTGAGATTAGGTACACTACCATTTTCATATGGATCAATGACTATTTGATATTCTTTTCCTTTAATAAGAAATGAGGCATGGCCTAAATAAACTAATTCACTCATATTGTTTTCCTCGCTTACAATTTTATTATTTTTCTAACGTTCAGAGAATTGCAATTTAAAATAAAAAGAATTACCATAAAACTATCTTGAAAGGAAGAACATAATTTATGGCTAAAAAAGCTAAGAAAGGCCCAGGCTTGTGGGCCGAATTTAAAGAATTCATCAATCGTGGCAACGCCTTCATGTTAGCAGTTGGTGTTGTTATTGGTGGCGCATTTGGTGCTATCGTTAATGCATTCGTTAACATCTTATTAAGTCTTGCTACATGGGCTGTTCCTGGTGGCTTAAAAGGTTTAGTCACAGTTTTACCAGCTCTTAATGATGCTCAAAGAGGTCCTGTTGGACAATCATTCCAAATGAAGAATTTGGTTGAAAAGACAATTGCCTTTGCCGAATCACAAGGTGTGACCATCACAAAAGATAGTGACACATTTGTTCAATGGCAAACTGCATTATTGGGCAAGTATACACAACACGGCACAACGTTCACTTTCAATGGTGCTGCAGTTGTTGACTGGGGCGCATTATTAACCGCCATTATCTCTTTCATCATTATCGCTGCTGTCTTATTCATCATTGTTAAAGTCAGTAACGCAATGGCGAGAAAGAGAGAGCAACTCAAAGCTAAAGCTGAAGAAGCTTACTATGAAAAGCATCCAGAAGAAAGACCAGTTCCACCAGAACCAGGCAAACCAGAACCAACAGAAATCGATTATCTCAAACGTATTGCGGATGCTTTAGAAGCAAAGAAAGCTAAGAAAGAATAGTTGATTTAAATGAAATTTAAAAGGAGCGATTAACTCGCTCCTTTTTGTTTATTTATTCATTTCTGCCACAATTGCCTTAATATTATTGCCACAATTGCCTTAATATTATTTACCGTTTCTAATCCATCACTAGGATTGATTCTATACAAACGTGTAATACGGAAATGCATTGAGTATTTATTCCAACCATCGAATTCAAAATGTAGATAAGTGCCATCTTCATTTAATTCCATTCTCCAAATGGTGAGAGCCATGTCGTTATATGTGAAATATTTTTTATATTCTGATTTTGGATCAAAGATTTCATAGGCTATGTACATATGTCCAAAATCTTCAACTGGAAACTCTGTGACGATATTATTTGAATCCACTTTTTTGCTAAGCTTTTTAAACTCTTCGCCAATTCTTCCATCATCTTCTAGAGAACTTCTATCTACTAAAAAACTAGCGCGTCCCGCATTTTCATTTAATTTTTTAAAGAAGCCGTCGAATGTGATTTCGTTATTAACAAAAGATGTTTCCTCTTCTTTCGCCCTATCGAATTCAGCGTAGGCGTTATTATATATTTCCTTTGCTATTGCAGCATCAAAAGTGAAATATAGGCTTTTGCCTTTGCTTTTGTAATCGCCATTTTCTTTTACACAGTAATTGAGGTTGCAATATAAATTTCCATCATCGTAAAGGCTGAAATAAGTTAGAGAAACAGAGCTTTCACTAACAAAATGATGGAAGGAGAAAAGAATGTAATTATCGCTGGATGGATCAATGGAATCGACTTTATTAAATGTTTTCACTCGTTTGAAACCATTAACAATAACGTTTTCAATATCCTTAATCTCTTCAACCACAGTATGGCCTTTGTCAGTTGTATAAAGAAGTCCAGACTCCTTCTTTGGTGCATATGGATAAGCCATATGTACATCTGAACCATACATGTTTTTAATCATTTTATGAGGATCACTATAACTATATTTATCACAACTAGTTAAAGGAACTACGGAAATCACTAATGGAATAAAAACTAATAATTTCTTTTTCATAAAATCACCCCTGTATTTCATAAGTTAATATAAAGATTTTTCCTGAAAATAACAAGAAAAAACGATACCGCCTAAGCAGTATCGTTATTTTTGTTTTTTAAACTAGATTAGATCTTGTCGTTTGAGCCTAACACATCAACGATTTTGTGTTTGACTAATTGTTTGACATATGCACGGCCATCACCGACATATTGACGTGGGTCAAAGTGATCTGGATGAGCTTTCATATGTTCTCTAATACCGGCAGTCATCGCTAAGCGGAGGTCACTGTCGATATTGATCTTACAAACGGCTAATCTAGCAGCTTGTCTTAATTGAGCTTCTGGAACACCAACTGCATCTTTTAAGGCACCACCGTTATCGTTAATAATCTTAACGAATTCTTGGTTAACGGAGGAGGAACCATGTAAGACGATTGGGAAACCTGGTAAACGTTTGCTCACTTCTTCTAAGATATCGAATCTTAATGGAGGTGGTAATAAGACACCTGTTTCTGGATCTCTTGTGCATTGTTCTGGTTTGAACTTATAAGCACCATGGGATGTACCGATAGCAATAGCTAAGGAGTCACAACCAGTTCTACGGACGAATTCTTCGACGTCTTCTGGTCTGGTGTAGGATTCTGCACCATGTTCAACTTTAACTTCATCTTCGATACCGGCTAATGTACCTAATTCAGCTTCAACGGTAACGTATGGAACGTGAGCGTGAGCATATTCACAAACTTTCTTTGTGATGGCGATGTTTTCTTCGAATGGTTTGCTGGAGCAGTCAATCATGACTGATGTGAAACCACCATCGATACAATCTTTACAAATTTCAAAATCTGCGCCGTGGTCTAAGTGAAGGACGATTGGTAAGTTGGTGTCTTCGACAGCAGCTTCGACCATCTTCTTTAAATAGACTGGTTTAGCATATTTTCTAGCGCCTGCGGAAACTTGGAGAATGACTGGTGAGTTGCATTCTTTGGCAGCTTCTGTAATAGCTTGGACGATTTCCATGTTATTGCAGTTGAAAGCACCAATTGCGTAACCGCCATTATAGGCTTTTTCAAACATTTCTTTAGAGTTAACTAATGGCATATAAATACCTCTTCTTTCCGGAATTATTATATACCACTTTATTATTTACACAAATAATACGTTAATTATTTTTTATATGAGTTAGTTAATGCTAACAAATATAAGGATTAAACGTTGTTTCCAATTATTGATTTTAGAAGAGTAGTCAATATAAAATAAAAGCGAATCCTCCTGACACTTTACGGTAGTTAGTCAAAAGGGTTCTTTTTTATACCAGTTTTATCAACAAGCAGAATAAGAAATATTGTCTACTTGTATGTTTTTGATATAATGTAAGCATAAGAACGGAGCCTCACAACACTTAATGCGATATAGTTGAGAGAGACTCTTTTTTTATACTAGCTTCAGTAGCAGGAATTATTGTTTATTCAAGCAGATATGCTATAATACAACCGAAGAACGAATCCTCCTGTGACACTTTAGGTTAGTAAGTCCCGAGGGATTCTTTTTTTATACAAGTTTTAATAACAGGCATAAAAAGAGGCAAATCGCAATTAGAACCAAAGTAATTTTTAGTTCTTTAAACTGTTTCATTGTTATCACCTCCTTTCACAACATGTCAGGAGGTATTCGTTCCGAGGTTTAACGACTTTGCTTTGTCAAAAAAGGGCAAAGAAAAAAGGAAATTACTTTATCATTTCCTTGCTCTAAGCCCATAATTATTATAGCACTTTTATAATAAATATTTAAATATTTATTTGATAAATAGTGAACTTTTTATTCCTTGTATACTTAGTAAGGCATCAAGTTCATAACTACTATGTAAAACTAGGTTTTTTAGACTGTTTTTAATAGTTAATTGGATTCCATCATATTCATTTTCAAAATGATAATATTCATCCTTCATCACGCCTACAACGAGTGTACGTAGGTATGTAATAATGGATCCTTCAATCCAGTACATTCTTTTAGTGACTTTAAAAGTATCAAAGTGTTTCTTTAATTTGATATACATTGGTAAGCCATCACTAGCGTCATGCCATAAGTCAGAGAAGATGAAGTCATAGTCTTTATCTTTAATATCTTTGATAAAGTAGAAAGCATCCGCTTTATGGATATGGATCTTTTCTGGATGTGGGAATAAAGGTAATAAATATTTATTAAAGTTATTAATGAGGTCTAAATCCATTTCAACGATGTGAACTTCTTTGACATCTTCTTTTAGATGCACCATATAAGCAAAATAGCCTAAGCCCAAACCAAGAGTTAAGACTTTGCCTCTCGCAATCTGAATTGGTATTTGCATCGTTCTTATTTCAAAAGGATTTAAGCTCATCCATTCGTTATCGCATAAACTAATTGTGGGATAAGAATAATCACTATCAAAGAAGCCTAAAGACATCTTAAGAATTGAATTACCACCATAATGGTATTCTTCTTCATAAGGAAATAAAGAATAAGCTTTTAGTGTCTTTTGTTTAAGTGACCAATCACCACTTTCAAAAGTGAGATTATTAAGCGCTTTTAAATAATGATTATTATTAAATTCATCAATATCAATTAGATTAGTGTCCCATCTAACATTTTTATTAATAAATTCATTATCAGTGGGTCTATTCTTTAAAAGTTCATCAATAAAAGAGGAACGCTTTTCATATTTGCTTTTACCTTTAAATTTATAAGGTTTAATGCCAGGGTTATTCCATACCATATCTCTTAAATAGAGCATATAGTCGATATTGTTTTCGTGTTGATTAAATAAAGAAACAAACTTTTGATTCTCTTTTTCATCTAACGCAAATTGCATTATTTTCCCTGCACTTTCTTAAGTACTTCTTGATATTGTTCTTCGCTAAATGGAAGACGTGAAATAGGAACGATAGAGATATAGCCTTCATGAACTTGACGATAATCCGCCCATTCTGGCATATCCTCATGACTTTGGACATCTCTTAAAGGATAGAAAGTATCATCTTTCTTGTCAAAATAGTAATGATCTTTTCTAAAGTAGCAACGGCCAATCTTAATGCCTTTTACCTCACCTTTAGGGATATTTATATTTAAACAATATTCTTCACTTGGTAGGTTATACTTATTAATGAATTCCCAAATCTCATCAAAGTGTTCAATGAGGTTTGAATAATCATCAAATGGACCAGAGAAAGCGATGGTCTTTTTACGGAATATGGTTGCGCCCATACAAGCACCGATTGTGCCACTTAAAAAGACATCATAAGATAGATTGTGTCCACTATTGCAGCCCGATACCACTAAATCAAAATCGATATCTAATCCACCTAATCCCAAGTTAGCGGAGTCAGTGGGTGTGCCGTGTACCGCATACGTATGTTCATCAATCTTATCGACTTTTAGCCATTCGCCTAATGTGATAGAAGCACTTTTACCAGACATATGTTCAAAAGGGGCAACAATTGTTACTTCCGCGTACTTTGATAATAAGTCTCTTAATATTGTGATTCCTTGAGCGTTATAGCCATCATCATTGGTTAATAGTATTTTCATACTACCTATTTTCTAACATTTCTTTATAAAAGAAAAGAGGGAACGATATCCCTCTTCTCAAGAACAATCAATCGATTATTGGTTGATCTTGTTTTCTTTAATAACTTTGTCCTTTAAGTATTCTGGGACTTCTTCGTAGTTAACGAATTCTCTATTGAAGTAACCAGAGGCTTGGGTAATGGATTTAAGTTGTGTGACGTAGTCAACGATTTCTGCTTCAGGAATTAAAGCTTCGATATCTTGCATACCTTCATGCTCTTCCATATTTTGGATACGAGCACGTCTGGTATTTAAGTCGGACATGACATCACCTGTATATTCACTTGGCGCAATAACATGAATTCTCATGATTGGTTCAAGGATGATTGGTTTGCACTT
>CADCJP010000052.1 GCA_902801805.1 uncultured Erysipelotrichaceae bacterium
GAAACCGCAAAAGAGAATAATTGCTATGAAGTCACTTTAAATGTGTGGCCAGGCAATGATGCCGCTTTAAAGTTCTATGAAAAAATGGGAATGAAAACCAGATCAGTATTCATGGAGCATATAATGAAATCAAAATAAAGTGCGATGCAATAGGAAGAGAGTTGCTAGAGAATAGCAACTTTTTTCATATTTATACGAGTGGAATTTTGCAACTAACGAGTTGAATCGCTCCTATATGATTTCTTTTGCTAATATGCTTTGTTAAGATTAATTTTGAGGTAAGTAGATATGAATTATTCACAAAAGATTTACGAGCTAAGAAAAAAAGAAGATATTTCACAAGAAGCTTTAGCGGCCTTAATCGGCACGACTAGACAGCAAGTATCTCGTTGGGAGTGTGGTGTAGCAATTCCAAATCCAAAGTTTGCCTATGCTATCGCATCTCATTTTGGTATCACTGTTGAAGAATTATTTGGTGAAAAAGTGGAAGAAGAACCGGGAGACGCTAAAGAAGTATTGTCATTCCGCTTTAAAAATCTTTCTTTGTGCTTTTCGATTGTTTCTTTGATTAACTTCTGCGCTATGGTCTTATTAGGCTATTTTTCAGATGAAATATCTAAATACCTTAATGAATTAAGTGGTGCGTTTCGCGATGCTGGAGTTGATTATGATCCAGGCGCCGTTAATGGGGCTATCCGTAAACTTTCAGAATCAATTTGTTCTATAGGAATAGTGTGGACGGCCATTTTCACAGCACTTCTAGGTGTGGTGTTGTTAATACTTTTATTAAGATTCATTAAAACAACCAAAAACAGAATACTTCGTTCAAATTTATTCTCCTCTTCTGCTATTAGTTTTTTGGTGATAACTGCCACGCTTGTCGCTAGTGTTTTAACGTTGAGTGTTGGCCAACATGTTGAATATACCAACATAAATACATTCGGATTCTTTGATGGTTTATTGTTCTTATTTGGTGCTTTATTTACTGCTGATATCTTGGTGACTTTTTTAAGAGTTATCTTAAGAAAACCATTACAAAAATCTATGGTGATTGCTCCTTGGGAAGGCTTTAGAAAAAAATATGAAATAATCTATGTTGCAATCGGTTTACCTCTTTTTATAGCCTTTATAGCATTAGGCTCAACATCATACATTGGATTTTATTTTTGTGGATTTATATATTTTCCACTAGCTTTAATCCTTTTACTAATACACATATTTGCGTGTTACAAACCTTTTGGGTCAAAGATAGTATCCAATTAAGACATGATGTATTAGCAATAATTTGTAATGTCATAGCGGTTCCACTTGGTTTTATTGCTAAAAACAAAGTTATTTTACCTACACCAAGAAACCAATATGAAGACACTAATGATAAATCATGAGTCCATGTGGTAGGAACTATCTAAAGCACGGAAAAAAGAAATAGAAATCTTCAGTGTTAATATCACAAAAGAAAAAGCGCAGTTTCTTTCTTTCAAAGCGAAAGAGCATTCGATTATCGAAGATTATCAAGATTTACAATATTACGTTGATAAGTGAAATATAAACCCTATATAGTTTTTCCTTACTCAGGTAAAATATATCTATAAGGAATTAATATGGATAAATATGATTTCCTTCTTGAAGGAAGATTAAGAGAATTAGATAAAGATCTCCATTCCAGGTTTACTGATACAGTTTTCGCTATGGAAAGAATCCTTTCTAACTATAAGTTAATCTTTCCTGATTTCACTGACCATAGTGAGCTCCATTCTTTGAATGTTATTGAGTTCTGTAATAAATTAATCGGTAAACAAATTGATAATTTAAACGCTGATGAAATATACGCTATTTTGATGGGTTGCTATTTCCATGATACTGGTATGGGTATTAGCGAAAGAGACTATGACGAATTCACTAAACAAATCGATTTCAAAGATTATTTTGATACACACGATAGGAATAACCGGAAAAAGAATATCCAAAGGCTCTAAAGTTACCAAATGGTAACACCATCTGCTTACCGTATTTATCCGCTTTAGTGAGATTAGCTGATGAAATCGATGTCACCGCACAAAGAAACTTACAATCTACTTATGACATTAATAAAATCACTAAAGAAATTGATTTAGTGGAATTCATGAAACATGAAGCCATTAGAGATTTAGAAGTGAAAGAAAAAGAGTTTATCTTGAAAGTCCATACAGACGATGACAAACTCTTTGAAAAAATCAAAATCGTGGCTTCTAAGATGCAGAAAACTCTCGACTATTGCCGTAAAGCCGTAAACGGAGTGACCCCTCACATCATTACCCAAGAAAAAGTAGTGGTTGAAAGAATCTAATTACGTTCAACGTTTAAGATATTAGCAAAACCTGTCATCTCAAAGATATCGAGGATTTGTTTATTAGCGTTTTTAATGACCATGTCGCCTTGCGCGCTCATGATTTTCTGTGCCATTAAAAGGACTCTTAAACCCGCTGAAGATAAGTATTCAAGTTTAGTAAAATCTAAAACAAGTGATGTCACATCTTTTAAGCTATCTCTAATCACTTGATCAAAGTCAGGTGCGGTAATGCTATTTAATTCGCCGATTAAAGCAATGGAAAGTTGTTTTCCTTCTAATTTCTTAATGATTTCCATAGTATTTCTCCCTATATCATTATCATTTTACTCAATTATTGACCTAGTTAACTACAACTATTTTAAGCAATGACTTGTAGTGGTTGAAATTTCTTCGATTATCATTGAAAAAAATATGTATTTTTGCTACCTTAATCAGGAGGCAGAAACTATGAAAAAGAATTATTTTAAAATAATTGTTGCCATTGCCGCGATGATTCCTTGTTTATCTGCTTGTAATAAATATCATGAAGGTAAACTAGTTGAAGCGGAGTGTATTTATAATGGCTATGAGGAAGCCCCTGACTTTAATAAATCTTTAACTATTAATACCAAAGACTATGAAGGTTTAGTGGCCAATGGTAATGGTGACTGTTTTTCTATTGGCTCTTTTAAAATCTATGATTCACTCTATCTCGCTGATGTAAACGGCGATGGACGACGTGATTTCTGCACTGAATTTCGTTATTTAAATAAATCCCAGTATTATCATGGTTATGCTTTCTTTGACATTAAGAAAAATGTCTATCTTGAGTATTTCCTTCCTGATAATGGTAAATCCTATTATTTAGGAGAAAAAGATGGTTATTTAATTATCAAAGAGTTTTATGGTCAGCATAATCCAACTACCTATAAAGAAGGTATAAATTATAGAAGAACTGCGACAGTATTAACTGACAAAGAAAGACCACAGCTGGTGTGGAAAGATGAAGAATTTAATCCTCATTCTTGTAGTGCCGTTTTTAAAAATGTTAATAATGGTTCGTGGACAGTCGACGACCAAGAAACAAAAGAACAACGCTTTATCTGCGCTACTGAAAGAGCTAATGATTTATTCATAATGTATTATTTTAATGGCGTTTTAACTTTTGACTCAGATTACGCTAACGATTGCCTTACTTATGAGAAAAGTGATGCCTATGAAATAACTTTTAACAAAGATAAAACAAATAACACCGAGACTGCACTAAACTCAGGAAGATGTGAATTATGGTATACAGTTACCTTCAAAAAAGAAGGCAAATATGATGTCAAAATAAACATTAAGAATCTCGAAATGGTTATTAGCGTCATAGTGGATAATGCTCTTTACTATAAAAACTAAAACATTAAAATATTGACAATTCCTATAAAAAGTAGAGATAATCAGTTATACATATCAAACCGATGAAGTGGAATAGTACCTTTCAAAAGTAATTTATAGAGAGTTCTGGGTTGGTGTAACAGAATAATTGCTTGGAAGCGAATGGACCAATGAGGGCGACTAATACTCGACGGCATCACTCCGTAACCATGTGATAGTGTATGTTAGTACACGAAACCCATTAAGGTGGCATAGTAAAAGATTTTTAAGCTTTTATCCTTTTGGGAAAAAGCTTTTTTGTTTAATAGGAGAATTAGATGACTTATTTCTTAAAGATGACATTACGATGGTGAAGACATAGGGACTTATGTCTATTTACTCGTGAACAATTTTTAAGAAAGAAGGATTTATAAAATGAAAAAACTATTTAAAACATTATTTATGTCAGCCGCTTTATTAGCGGGCTCACTCTCTTTTACCGCTTGTAACTCAAACAAGAAAACCATTGGTATCATTCAATTTGGCACTCATGAATCATTAAATGACTGCTATAACGGTATGATCAAAGGTTTAGAAGACGAACTCAAAGAAGAATTTAATAACTATGTTATTGACCGTCAAAATAGTAACTTTGATCCCGCAGTAAGCGCCGCTCAAGCTAGCAGCTTTGTGAGCAAGAGAACAAGCATTATTGGCGCAATTGCTACACCAAGTGCGATGGCCGCTGCTAGTGCGGCTAAAGGTTCTATCCCAGTCGTCTACTGTGCAGTTAGCGATCCGAAATCAGCGGGCTTAACTGAAATGAAAAACGTGACTGGTTCTAGCGACTTATTAGATTTCGATAGCCAATTAGCTTTAATCAAGTCGTTTATTCCAGATGTTGATAAAATCGGTGTTATGTACACTCTTGGCGAAGCCAATTCCTTAAGTCAAATTGAAACATTAGATGAAAAGGCTAAAGCTTTAAATATTGAAATCGTCAGACAAGCCATCACTAATGCTAGTGAGATTCCAACCGCAACAGACACTCTTTTAAATAAGAATGTCGATTGCTTAACCAACCTCACTGATAACACAGTAGTGGGTGCTTTAGAAATCATCTTAGCGAAAACCAACGCTAAAAAGATTCCAGTCTTTGGTAGTGAAATTGATCAAGTTAAAAATGGTTGCTTAGCCAGTGCTTCTTTAGACTATGTGACATTAGGAGAAAGAACCGGCTCTATCATGGCTAAAATCTTAAAAGGTGAAGCTACTGCTAGTAATGATATCGCTATCAAAATCGAAGATAGTTTTAACTGCTACTCTGCTAAAGTTGCCACACAATTAGGCATCACTTTACCAGAAGTGAAGGATATGAAGAACGTGGACTAATATGTTCGTTAGTGTTTTACTTACCATCATGCAACAAGGCCTATGCTACGCCATCGTGGCATTAGGCGTTTATATCAGCTATAAGATTTTAAATTTCCCTGATTTAACAGTTGATAGCTCTTTTCCTCTTGGTGGAATTGTCTGCTTCAGCTTAATTCAAGCGGGATGTCCATATGTTATCGCAATTATCGCCGCATTTGCCGCTGGTGCTTTAGCAGGCTTTATTACTGGCTTCATCCACGTCAAATTTAAGATCAGCGGCTTACTATCTGGCATCATCACGATGACAGCTTTATTATCCATTAACTTTGCGATTGCTAAAGGTAATGTTCTTATTCCATATGGTGATAAAACAACATTATTCAATAACTCTTTCACCAGATTATTTGGTGATGACCTCACATTACTAGCCGTCGCTAACATCATCATAATGTTAGTAATCGTGATCTTAATTAAGGTCTTAATGGATTTATTCTTTAAGACTAAAAGCGGCTATATGCTAAGAGCAGTCGGGGACAATGAACAAATGAGCATTGCCTTAGGCTCCAATAGTGGTTTTTATAAGATTCTTGGTTTATGTCTCGCTAATGGATTAGTTGCTTTAGCTTGTGCTATTTATAGCCAATACATGACTTACTATGACAATACTTCTGGTACAGGCATGGTGGTTATCGCTTTAGCTAGTGTCATTATCGGTACAGCGATATTTAAGAACCTCAAGGTTATTAAAGGTACAACCGCAGCAATTATTGGTGCCCTTATTTATACAGCAGTATTAAACGCGATTATTGCCTTAGGTGTTCCAACATTATATTTAAAACTCGTGATGGCGGGAGCATTCTTAATTATCTTAATCTTAAACACTTATGTCTTCTCTAAAGAGAAGAAGAATAAAAAAGGAGGAGTGAATCATGCCTAATTTACTATCCTTTAAAAACATTTATAAAACATTCAACACAGGCACAATTGATGAAATGCCTTTATTCATTGATTTCAATTTAGATATCAAAGAAGGCGAGTTTGTCTCCATCGTTGGTAGTAATGGTTCTGGTAAAACAACATTACTGAATTTAGTCAGTGGCTCCGCTCCATTGGATAACGGCGAAATCTACTTAAAAGAAGAAAATATCACTAAAGCAAAGGAACATATTAGAGCGAGAAAAATTGGTCGTGTCTATCAAGATCCTTCCTTAGGAACAGCCCCTAATTTAACCATCGCTGAAAACCTTGCTTTAGCGGAAAATAAGGGACACGGGTATGGGTTATCTTTTGCTTTAAATAAAAAGAAAGTGGAAAGATACCATGAAATGCTGAAGTCTTTAAACTTAGGTTTAGAAGAAAAGATGAACACCAAAGTCAAGAAACTCTCTGGTGGTCAAAGACAAGCTTTAGCCCTTTTAATGGCGACATTACAACCAATCGATTTATTACTTCTTGATGAACATACCGCTGCGCTTGATCCAAAGACAAGTGAAGCAATAATGCAGTTAACTAACCGCATCGTTCAAGAAAAGAAAATCACCACATTAATGGTGACACATAATCTCCGTTACGCAGTGGAATATGGTGACCGATTATTGATGTTTAATCAAGGAAAAATCGTCATCGATAAAAGTGGTGAAGATAAAGAAAAAACCAAGATTGAAGACCTCCTTAAAACGTTTAACGAGGAAAATCCTTAAATTCCAAGGTTTTAGCAACTATTTTTGTTATTCATTATAAAATTTAATTATTTTATAAATAATGCTTGATTTACCTTTAATAAATGAGTAGGTTTTTAACTGTTGAAGAAAGGAAAAGAATCCTATGAAAAAAAGCATCAAATCTATCGTGCTTGGTATTGTCACAGCCGCTATGTTAACAGGCTGCTTCGGTGAAGGAAGTACCAGCAGTGATAGCCAAGTTTCAGGTAGTAATTCCTCTAGCAATACTACTTCTGAAACAACATCATCATCATCCAGTGCTACAACAAGCACAACATCCAGTACTTCAACTAGCACATCCTCAAGTGCTTCAACTAGTACAACCCCATCATCCTCTTCTAGCAGCAGTAGCAGTGCTCCTAGTATCGTGGTTAAAACACAAATTACTTTAACTGCTCCAAAAACAACTTTAGAAATTAACGAAGAAGTTTTAATTAGTTCTAATGTTGAAGGCGTTACTCTCACAACTACTGAAGGCGCTTCCGTCACTAATAACGTCTTCAAAGCCACAAAAGCAGGTAACTTTGTTGTTACTGCTCATAAAGATGGCGATTTCATCGATGGCACATTAGAAATTACTGTTTTAGAAGCTAAACAAGACATCGTCTTAACAGCAGAAAAAACAAATCTCGATTTAAATGAATCAGTCACCATTAACTCTAACGTTGAAGGTGTCACATTAACCACAACTGAAGGCGCCACAATTGAAAACGGTGTGTTCACCGCTAGTAAAGAAGGTACCTATGTTGTTACAGGTACAAAAGAAGGTCGTTACAATGATGGTACAATCACCATCAGTGTTGCTTTCGCTCAAACAGAAGCTAAAGTCAAAGCCGCTCTTAAAACATTAAAAGAAGGCCAAAACTACACATTACAAATTAGAAGTAACGTTTCTTCAGCGGATTTCTATAGAACTCCAAATTACTCATTCCATACTTTATTCAATGAAGGCATGGGTTTATTCACAAACATCATTCCAAATCAACCATACGAAAAAGTTGCGCACTATATCAAATTAGTGGGTGACGAATTGGTCATTGGTAACGATGTCGTCTATAACATCGATGGTGATCTCGTAATTGCTACTGACCTTTATGACGTTGATGGCTTATACTTCATTGACATTGACAAGGTGGAATTTGAAGAACATGACGGCCACTTCGTCACAGATAACGAAGATTTGATTGGTTTTATGGCCAACGTTATTGGTGTAGACTTAGCTTATTTTGCCAGTGCAATCCAATACTCATTTAATGATAAATACGAATTAGTTGCCAACCTTTTATACGCAGGTCTAGATGGTAACATTGACTATACTTCTACTTCCATGTTTGGCGATTTAGTTTACACAAATGTCGGTCAAACAAAAGCTCCAGTAGTGGATGATGCTTTTAACAAAGTGACTGTTGGAAGTACAGGCATGAGCGAAGAAGTCGCTTCTTCATTCATGCTCAGAGAAGGCCACATTAAAGCCACAATTAAAACCATCACTGGTGATAATGAGGAATTATTAGGCACAAGTGAATATAATTTTGATGAAAAATATTTAATCGAAGACAAAAACGTTATTAAAACCAACCAAATAATCCATAACTTCTACACAAACGATAATGGCGATGCCAAATACATTGGTATTGGTCCAGATAACCAAGTTGTGACAACCTCTTATGGAGAATGGGATTCATTCACTTTCCCATTTGCTACTTTGGATACCAACCAATTTAGACAAACTGGCGAACATGCATATTCCTATTTAGGATTTCAATCACATAGTGTAGCTTGTAATTTAGCCTGGGCGAGTGTTGGCGATAATCAAATCGCTTATATTACCGCTCACGAAAAAGATGGCAAAATTACATCTTTCACATGTGAAACCGCCAATATGTTAGTTGATATTTCTGATCCAGATGCTGAAACTCCAGAGTATGTTTATAGAAAACTCGTCATGGAAATCGAAGTTTTACCATATGAAAAAATCGAAGATCCAAAACCATTCGAAGCAGATGCTGATACAGTAAGAATCGGTGCTTACTTAGATGAAATCCAAGGCGAAGACGCCAACTTCACACTATTCATGGGTGATTATGCCAATACAAAGAATTGGAAAAACATCAAAGTTACATCTGATACAATTCTTGTCCAAGAATACAAGGATAGTAAACTCGATGGATATCATGGTTACCACAAATTAAGCGATGGCAGCGTTTTCAAATTCTCTGCCAAAGATGAAAGCGGTGAAGTTAATGCTAGATTTGAAGGCGACGTTGAACTTGAAGAAGGCCAAACATTTGCTTCTTTATTAGGCTTCAATGTTGCTCCAGAAACCATGACATTTGATGTCGATGGCAACATTGTCTTC
>CADCJP010000053.1 GCA_902801805.1 uncultured Erysipelotrichaceae bacterium
TTCTAATGTTGATTTCTATGTTGCTAATACTGATAAACAAGCTTTAGCTAGTTCAAAAGCTAATAATCGTATCATTTTAGGCGAAGCCTTAACTGGTGGCTTAGGAGCGGGTGGAGAACCAGAAATGGGTGAACAAGCCGCTGAAGCTAGTGCGGATGATATTCGAGAAATCGTTAAAGATGCCAATATGGTCTTCGTCGCTGCTGGAATGGGTGGAGGTACCGGTACCGGTGCTGCTCCAGTCGTGGCTAGAATCGCTAAAGAAGCAGGCGCTTTAGTTATCGCGATTGTTACTCGTCCATTTACTTTTGAAGGTAAAAAGAAAACTGTCTATTCGATTGACGGATTAAATAAACTTAAGAGTTGTGTTGACTCTTTAATTGTCGTTTCTAACGACAAATTATTAATCACTAATGGTAATACTCCAATTGGAGAAGCCTTTAACGCTAGTGATAAAGTTTTAGCTCAATCTGTTAAGACTGTTGTTAATTTAATCTTACTTCCAGCCGTTATTAATCTTGACTTCGCTGATGTTAGAAATACTTTAAAAGATAGTGGTGTTGGTTTAATTGGATTTGGTATGGGTAGTGGCCCAAATAGAGCCAAAGACGCTGCCACTAGTGCTATTACTTCCCCTTTACTTGAAGCAGGCATTGCGGGAGCTAGAAGAGCAATTGTTGCTATTACTTGTGGCACCCAAGTTAGCCTATTTGAAGCACAAGAATGTGTTAACCTATTAATTGAAGCGGCAGGTGGCAATATTGACATCAAATTTGGTATCACAATTAACGACCAATTAACTGATGAAATTTTAGTCAGTGTCATCGCTAGTGACTTTGAAAATGATGTTGATTTCACCGCTCAAAGTGTCATTGAACCTGTTAAGCCTCTTGAATCTGAAGAGAAGCTTGATCAACTCGAAGACACTGCCGAAAGAGAAAAAGAAAGATATCTCGAAGAAGATAGCATTATCCCTAACTTCCTAAAGAGTTAATTTTAATTAAAATATCCTTAAAAAGAGCGATTTCGCTCTTTTTTTATGCCTGCGCTTATGTAATAATTGTTTTAGGTGCAGACTTATGAATAAGAAACGTTTAAAGATTTCACTTACATCATTGCTTACTTGTGTCTTTTTAGGCTTATCTAGTTGCGGAGGCGACACTCCTAGTGGACATATCCATCACTACTCAAGTGATTGGGAATATAATGAAACCCAACATTATCACGTCTGTACGGTTTGTGGAGAAAAAGGCGAATTTGCTGACCATACATTTAACGAAACAGTGATAAAGCCTGATTATGATCATGGCGGATATACTAGACATGAATGCTCTGTATGCCATTATTACTATGATACAGATCCAACCGATCCTTTATTGCATCACTATAGTGATACTTGGAGTAAAAATGATACTCATCACTGGCACGCATGTACCGATGAAGGATATGAAGATTTATTCAATGACTATGAAACTCATGATTTTGGAGATTGGATTATCGACGAACCTGCTACTGAAGACCATGATGGAACTAGACATCACGTTTGCTCTATTTGTCAAAAATCTGTTTCAGAGACTTATGAACACGAGCCATATGTTCCAGTTGAACGAGTGTATATCGCTAGTACCACAATTAGTTTATTAAACGGTTATACATACACTTTAAAACCAGTGGTAACTCCATATAACGCCACAAAAAATATTAAATATGAAATTCAAAACCCAACACTTTTAAGTGTTGAAAATGATGTTGCTACTGCTAAAGCAGCAGGCAATACCATTGTTTTTGCTTATAATGATGACGACGATGACGATATTAGAGATGAAGAAGAAAAATATATTGTCTTAGCGTTTTCTATCTCCGAACCAGACCCTACTAAACGTGTCATCGTACAAGAAAGCGTTACTTTAAAAGTTGACGAAACTAAGAAGCTTACATATTCATCCGAAAACATTACTGCTCAAGGATTTAACTATGGTTTCTATAGCGAAGATGAATCTATTTGTACGATTTCTGCAGGAAACGTTAAAGGTCATAAAGCTGGTGTTACTAGAGTATCTGTCTCTTTTGGAGGATATCGAGCTTATTGTGATGTTACAGTTGTTGATAATGTAGACGCTAGTGGAGTTAGAGCAAGTTCAATAACCTCCGGAGATAATTTATTAATGAATAAAGGTGAGTCAAAGACTCTAAATTACTCAATTCTTCCTTCTAATGCAGTTGATGGGCTTGCTTCTGTTAGCAGTAATAGCAAAGCCGTTAAAGTTAACGCTGATAAATCAATTACCGCCGTTAGTGGTGGTTCTGCTGTTATTACTTTAACAACTGAAAACAATAAGAGTACAAGAGTTTTAATTACCGTTAAAGATGATGCTCAAACAGAAGGCAGTTATTATAATAACTATTATGGAGATTTAACTTGGAAAAACACTCAAGATTTAAAAAGCAAATTATATGAAATTATTTCTAATGGTGTTACTCCTTTAAAATATGGCGGTTCACCTGCAAACTGGGAAAGCAACCAATTTGCAGACCAAGACTTATATGATTTTAGTTATGTCGATGGTGTTTATATTAGTGATCCTCTTTTCAAAACCGCTACTAAGTCAGCTTGGGAAAGAGAACACGCATTCTGTGCTAGTTTAATGTGTGGAGTTTCTACTGGTGCAGCCGTTACATCCTTAGGAAGATCAACAGACTTCCATAATTTATTCGCTGCTTATAATAGTGGGAATAGCAGTCGCGGCAATAAAGACTTGGGCTACACTTCTAAAGAAAGCGCTAAATATGTTACTATCGGTGATAGCTCTTATGCTGGAGATGTATTTGAAGCTAACGATGTTGATAAAGGTAGATTAGCTCGTGCAATTTTCTATATGGGATTAATGTATGACACTACTGATACAGTTGATGTTTCTGAAACCTGGGATTATTTTGGCCCAGACAAAGATACACATAGTGGTCAGAGTAAGACAGTTCACGTTAATTATGATGAAAAACCACTAAGAATATTAGAAGACTATGTTGAATACTCTCATGTATCTTTAAACAATTTTATGTATAGTGAAAAACCTGAGATAAATACTCTTGTAGAGTATTATCGAGATTTGGTTAGAGCAGAAAAACCTACTCAAGAAACTGATGACTATGATGTCTTTAGAGAATTAGCATATGAAAAATATGTCGATAGCAGTATGCCGTTTGCGATTGGACTTCGTAGTGATTTATTAAAATGGAACTCATTTGCTGTTGATCACCTTGAAATGCAACATAATGAATCTGTTTATTCTCATTACTGCACTTTCTCAAAAGGCACACAAGGCAATAGAAACCCATTTGTGGATTATCCTCAATTAGTTGATTACATCTATGGCGATTTAAAAGATGTTCCTGGTTCACTAAGTGAATTAACACCAACTTACCTCGCTTTAGAGATGGATAAAGATGAAATTCATCATTACGCTGTTGAAAGCGAAAACATTAAAACATTTGAATCTGGAACTAAACCAACGGTTGATGATTTTGATATCAAGGCTATAAAAAACGACTTAAGCGAAGGCGTTTTAGATAAATCTAAAATTAGTGTTGAAGATTATACATTTACTGATGATGATGTTTTAACTGGAAAAGTTATAACAATTACTACCGATAAAAACACATTACTAGTTCCGTGTAAAGTGACAAGTGAGAGTGTAATTACATTTGATACGTGTGCATGGAATCATACCGACGATTCTACTTCCGGACACAATAAGGATTGTTATGGTACATGGGCTGGTACGGTTGCGAATAACGCCTCGTTCTCTGGACTAGATTTTGTTGTTACATTAGGCAACGAAGCTGTTGTCACCGGTAACAAAATTACTAACAGCAAAACTAACGGGACTAAATTTGGAACTGCAGACATCGCTCCACAATCTTTAACTTTTGAGACTAAGAATATTGTAAATATCGATGGCAAAACTAAAGTTAACGCAGTTTTCTTTATCGCGTCGACAGCTTCTGGTTGTTCTTATAAATATAAAATTTATATTGGTGATAATGAAATAGAATCAGGAAGCTTTACAGGTTCCAATATTGAAAAGAGTGTTATTTTATCATCTGGAAACGAATTGACAGGTAAAGTTAAAATTGAATTTACTGATATAAATAAAGCAATTAATATTAGAGGACTCGCAATTAATGCGATTGCATAATTAACCTGTTAATTATTTACGACATAGAAAGGACGTAGTTATGGATTATAAAAGTACGTTATTAATGAATAAATCTAACTTCGAAATGAGAGGTAATCTTAATCAAAAAGAACCTCTTTTAGTTGAAGAATGGAAAAAAGAAAATATTTATGAACAAATGAACTTAAACCGTAAAGAGGCTAAAGAATTTGTTCTTCATGATGGGCCGCCTTACGCGAATGGAAATATGCACTGCGGCCACATGCTTAATAGAATCTTAAAGGATTTTGTCATCCGCTATAAGAATATGTGCGGATTTAAAACACCTTTTGTATTTGGCTGGGACACTCACGGACTCCCTATTGAAAATCAAGTGACTAAAAGTGGAGTAAATAGAAAAACTACTCCAATTGTGGAATTTAGAAAGAAATGTGAAGAATATGCTTTAAAGCAAGTATCTAATCAAAAAGAACAAATTAGAAGACTTGGTTTAGTTGGCGATTTTGATAATCCTTATTTAACTCTTAAAAAAGAATATGAAGCTAGACAAATCGAAGCTTTTGCCAAGATGGCTCTTTCTGGACTTATCTATAAAGGACTTAAACCAGTTTATTGGTCACCAAGTAGTGAATCCGCTTTAGCGGAAGCAGAAATTGAATACGCTGATGTATTA
>CADCJP010000054.1:0-4587 GCA_902801805.1 uncultured Erysipelotrichaceae bacterium
AGAATGCAAGATGAAGTCCATCGCTTTGCGATTACTTTCCATCAATCGTTAAGAAATAAAAACATGAAATCATCAATTTTGGATGATATCAAAGGACTAGGGGATAAACGCAAAGAGTTAATTAATAAGGCCTATCCTGATATCGCTTTATTAAAAGAAGCGACAATCGAAGAGTTAAGTCAACTCCTTCCTAAAGAAGTCGCAGAAGCCCTTTATATGAAACTTCGCTATTAATTACTTGCAAACAAAGTGAGAATTATTTAATATAATTATCGCTGACATGCGCTTGTAGCTCAGTTGGATAGAGCAACAGCCTTCTAAGCTGTGGGTCAGGCGTTCGAGTCGCCTCAAGCGTGCCATCGTATACAGTACCCCTTTTTCTGGACAAAATTCTGTCAGGGAAAGGGGTTTTGTTATGGCTAGATATGACAAGGATTTGCGAATATTCAAATATATTTGCAATATTTATTTTGTGGTATTATTTTCTTTATGATTGATTACGAATTAGCTTTATATATTATGACCTCCATATTTTGGAGCGTGATTATAGTCATGATTGGTTTATCTTGGTTCTATGTGGCCGGTTTGTTTTTATCCATGAAAAGAATTAAAAAAGCCCCTCATAGTGATACATACACTAAATTTGCGGTTTTGGTTCCCGCTAGAAACGAATCAGAAGTTATCAAGAATATCATGAGAGCGTTAACCGCTCAAACATATCCAAAAGAATATTTTGATGTGTGGTTTATCGTCGAAAAAGATGATGACCCCACAATTAAGTTCGCTGGTGAATTTGGTTTTAAACATTTCGTTAGAGACGAAATGACCGAGCAAAGAAGAACTAAAGGCTTTGCCTTGCAAGAGTGTATTAGACATTTTAAAGCCAAAGGCTTGGTTTATGATGCCTATATGATCTTCGATGCTGATAATGTCATGGACCGTGACTATATCGAAAAGATGAATGATTTAAGACAAACCGGTGTGGAAGTTGGTGTTGGTTATCGTAACTTCACTAATATCAATACCAACTGGTTAACTTCTGGTAGCGCAATTCTTTTTACATATATGAATTCCTTTACCAGCAAAAATAGGACCCTTCTTTTTAAGAAGGCTTTAATTGCTGGAACTGGATATTATGTAAATGCTGACATTATTGAAGAAGCGGGTGGTTGGATATTTACAGGTATGACAGAAGATACCGAATTCACGACATATTGTGAATATCACAATATCAATATGTGTTATTACCCATTAATCAATTTCTATGACGAACAATCTCCATCACTTAAAACAAATCACAGTCAACACGTGAGATGGGTTTGGGGATTTATGATTAACCGCAAGAGATTTATTAAAGGCGGAAAGATGCATAATGCGACAAGTAAGGCTGTTAATAGAGCAGCTATATTTGAGTATCGTGTGGGCATTGTTCCATTTGCTGTTGCTTGTGTTGTTGACATATTGTTATTGATTGGCGCAGTGATTTTATACGCCTTCTCCTTAAGACAAGATCCGAGTGTTTCAACAGCGTTTTTGATAAATATCATTACTTTTGCAGCGTTTTTGTATTTTGTATTCGCTTTAGCGGCAGTTGCCACGATTGCCCATAATTTCAATAAATTAAGATTAAAGTGGTGGATGATTATTTTAACTGTACTCACTTATCCATTCTATTTCCTTGATCTATTAATTGCTTTCTTGCATGGTTTATTTGTGCCGCGCGTTAGAAAAACTTGGACACCCATTAAACATACTGGAAAAATAAAAGATAAAAGAGCAAAATCGGTTAGTAAAAATGAGAAATAATAAAGACTGGAAAAAAACAAAAACAATTTATTGGTCTGATGAACTTAACGATGATTTTGATGAAATATTAAAAGAAAGACCAAAAGTTCCGAAAAATTACCGCTACATTAGGCGATTCCATGTTTTAGCGTGGATTGCTTATTATCTTATTGCTAAACCAATCCTTGGTATCTTTTGTTTCTTCCATGGAATTCGAGTGAAAGGTAAAAAAAATCTACGCCCATTAAAGAAAACGGGATATTTCTTATATTCTAACCACGTTGCTATTGCAGATGTTTTTAAGTTCGCTGCTTATGCAATTGGAAGAAAAAGAGTGAATATCATCGGATATTCCGATGCTTTATCTTTAAAACCAATTAGACCATTAATCAAAGCGCTAGGTTTATTACCAATTCCTACTGATTTTGGTAATCTAAAAAAACTAAAAGATGCGATTCATCATTACATCAATGAAAAGGAAATCATATTGATTTATCCAGAAGCGCATATTTGGCCTTATTACACACATATTAGAAACTTTAAAGATGTTTCTTTCACCTATCCTGCGGAAATGAATAAACCAGTTGTTCCAGCGGTGACAATTTGGAGAGGAAAAGAAGGAAGAAAACCAAAACAAACAATTATCTTTTGTAAACCAATTTACCCAAATCCTGAGTTGACCCCTTATGAAAACAAAAAATTTCTCCATGAGCAATGTTTGCTCGAAATGAAGGAAGTTTCAGATAAATATCCACAGGTGGAGTATATAAAATATATTCGTGTGGAAGAATAAGTATCTTTCTTTACGATTTTAGTAATTACGTCTTCGACAATTGTGTTCAAAAGAATTAGACAAAGCTTTTGGGCATAAAAAAGGTGTTTCGAGATAAAATGCAAAAAAGTAATAACAAAGTTATTATTAAAATTTTTAGCACTCTCACTTGCCGAGTGCTAATTTAGTGCTACAATAGAGTTGTAAAAGGAGGATAAATTTATGCAAATGGAACAAATGCCTGACTATGAAAATGATAAAGATGTCCTTCAAAAATTTGGCCGTAACATTAACGAAGAAGTTAAGAAAGGGAAAATTGATCCCGTCATCGGTCGTGATGAGGAAATTAGAAAAATCATTGAAATATTAGCCAGAAAAACTAAAAACAACGTCATTCTTTTAGGCGAGCCTGGCGTTGGTAAAACCGCAATACTTGAAGGTCTTGCGGAACGTATCGTCAAAGATGATGTGCCGACCATACTTAAGGATAAAACTATTTATGAATTAGATATGGGCGCATTAGTAGCGGGTGCAAAATACCGTGGTGAATTTGAAGAGAGATTAAAAGCAGTCCTTAATAAAATTAAGGAAAGCGAAGGCAAAATCATTCTCTTTATCGATGAGATCCACCTCATTGTCGGCGCTGGTAGAGCTGATGGTGCTCTCGATGCTTCTAACATGCTCAAACCGATGCTTGCGAGAGGAGAAATCGATTGTATCGGGGCGACGACATTAAAAGAATATCGTGAATATATTGAAAAGGACCGCGCTCTAGAAAGAAGATTCCAACCCGTCCTTATCAATGAACCGACTGTGGAAGATACTATTTCTATATTAAGAGGATTAAAGAATAGGTTTGAATCATTCCATGGTGTGAAGATTACCGATAATGCTTTAATCGCCGCGGCAAGTTTATCCAATCGTTATTTAACATCTCGTTTCCTTCCTGATAAAGCTATCGACTTAGTGGATGAAGCTTGTGCTTCCATCAAAGTGGAACTCGCCTCTATGCCTAGCGAACTCGATGAATTAGAGAGAAAGATTAGGCAATTAGAGATTGAAAAGGCTGCTTTAAAGAAGGAGAGTGATGAAGCGAGCAAGAAGAGACTCGCGGATGTCGAAAAAGAACTCTCTTCTCTTAATGAGAAAGATAACGAACTCAAGAAGAGATGGAAACAAGAGAAAGATGAAATTCTCAAAGTTAAAGGCATTAAAGAGAAACTCGAAAAAGCGAAGTTTGATTTGGATGTCGCTTTAAGTCATTCCGAATACGAAAAAGCGGGTGAATTACAATATAAGACCATCCCAGAATTAGAGAAGAAATTAAAAGAGAACGATAATTCTCAAGGTGAGAAGAAACTCTTATCCGAAGTCGTGGATGAAGAACAAATCGCGAAGATTATCTCTCGTATGACCAACATCCCTCTCAGCAAGATTGAAAAAGGCGATAGAGAGAAAGTTCTCGATTTAAAGAAGACTTTATCGAAGAGAGTAATCGGTCAAGAAGAAGCTTTAACTTTAGTTAGCGATGCGATTCTCCGTCAGAGAGCGGGGATTAAAGATAGCAATCGACCCATCGGTAGTTTCTTGTTCTTAGGTCCTACTGGTGTGGGTAAAACCGAAGTCGCTCGTGCTTTGGCGGAATCCTTGTTCGATTCGGAGAGTCATATCATCCGTATCGATATGAGTGAATATATGGAGAAATATAGCACTTCTCGTCTTATTGGTGCCCCTCCAGGATATGTCGGATATGAAGAAGGCGGACAACTCACGGAGAAAGTGAGAAGAAATCCTTATTCTATCGTCTTATTCGATGAAATCGAAAAAGCTCATCCCGAAGTCTTTAATTTGTTACTACAAATGTTAGATGATGGGAGACTTACCGATAGTCAAGGAAGGGTCGTGGACTTCAAGAATACGATTATCATCATGACTAGTAATTTAGGTAGTGAATATCTCCTCAATAATGAAAGAGATAAAGTGGAAGGATTATTACATCAAACCTTTAAGCCTGAGTTCTTAAATCGTAT
>CADCJP010000054.1:4593-8359 GCA_902801805.1 uncultured Erysipelotrichaceae bacterium
AAGATTGTTGATAAGATGCTTAACAATCTCAATGATAGATTAAAAGAATCTTATTATTCGTTCGAATTCTCTGACGCTTTAAAGAGTTGGATCCTCGATAGTGCTTATTCACCAATCTATGGTGCGAGACCGATTAAAAGATTCATCCAGAATAAAGTGGAGACCGTTATTGCGAATAAGATTATTTCACAAGAGGTTGACACCAAACACAAATACTCAGTTGATTATAACGGCCAAGAAGTCATAGTCAAACAAGTTTAATCTTAGGGAAGCCACCCTTAGGGTGGTTTTCTTTTTTATCATCAAATTCTTTTTTTGGAACAATTGTATCAAATGGGTTTTACCATTACTATAGGATGACCAGAACCAAAAAGTGACATAAATGACATTTTCTTTTCTCTTTTAATAGTAAAACCATTTTTCTTATAGAAACTAATGGCTGTTTGATTCTTGGAAAATACTTCTAATACTAAAGTATTAAAAATC
The DNA here is from genome assembly GCA_902801805.1 of uncultured Erysipelotrichaceae bacterium. The sequence continues at coordinate 5,080 of CADCJP010000054.1, forward strand.
CCAAATTCAGCGGCCTTGTTAAGAAGAATTGTACCTATTCCTTTATTTCTATAATGCGGATCTACGACAATGGTGTCTATATATAGCTCTTTATCATCGCTAACTGCTGGCTTTTGAAAAATCGGATTCATTTGTTTCGCAATAATAGCGCCTTTAAACTTACCAAAATATTTTTGACAAATTTCCTTTTTAAAATTTATAGGTCTAACTTTGTTAGTGCCTAATCCAAGCAATCCTAAAACTTTGTTTTCTTCTAAGTAGCAAAGGAATAGTTTTGGATCGAATATTTCTTTGAAAAGTGCTTTTTTCTTCTCTTCATCTTTAGAGAAGGTCATAAAATCGCCAAATCCTTCTAAGAAGAGTTCAACAGCTTGTTCTTTTTGTGAACTATTTAATTCACCAAACTCAATTATTTTATTATCCATATTTTTACATGCATATCGCGGTGATTAAGAAACAAACCGCTGCTCCTAAAGACATAGGTGTCATAACAAACTTTTCTTTTTTGCTTGGCGAAATAATATTCATTACTGTGTTAAAGAAGAAGAAAACCGCAAAAACATAGCACACAACTCTAGTTACATCATTATTAAAAAAATAAGGAATTATTGCACCTGCTGATAAGATTATGTATAAAGCAAATAATTGTGACAAAAGTTGAGTTAGAGCTAAAAGTCTTATTTTTGGTGGCCATTTTTTACCAAATCTTCCTCCCATGGAGAATTCGCCAAGAGGAACTCCACAAATTAAAAGTATGGACATAACAATAACAATAACGAGCAAACCCGCTCCAATATATACTTGTGGCATTACTTATCCTCCATTTCTAATTTAAGAATTTTTTCATAAAAAGAGATGTCTGATTTCACTTTATTCAAGCCATATTCAAGAAGATATATTTGATAGGAATATGTGTTCTCAAATATGCTTTGCATATTATCTTCTTCAGAAACAGCCGATAAATTATCGGTAATTTGTTTTTCGTTTGCTATACGCTCTAAATGAGCGTGAATTGTGATATCTTTAGCACCTTTATTTAATTCTTTAATTTGCACTAATTTATTGAATTGTTCTTTTAAAGATGAAATATATGACTTAAGAAAAGAGATGCGTTTTTCTTTAGAAGCTGTTCCTAAGAAATAGAATTTGCTTTCCTCCATATTTGTCATTTTCGCGATGTTGATAGGGGATCCAACCCATTCTTTATAGTGCTCGACGCCTAGTGAAGTAATACTATGTTTTTTCTTTACTAAGCCTCTTTCTAAACACTCTTTTGTTGTTATATATCCTTTATTGAGCAATTTCCTTACGGCGATTTGAATGCTACCGAGGCTGTCGCTGCAAATTGTGGTTAGATTCTTTTGTATGTACATTCTGATTTCATATACCGTCATTGGTTTGAATAGCAACAAACCCAATATGATGTATTCCATAACAATTCCTCCTTGTTACTAATAGGTATATTAAATAATCATTTTTTCTATTTCAATCAATCAAGAAAAGTCGATGAATCGTAGGTATATCAAATAAGGTAAACTATTCCTTTATAAAAAAATACTGAGCCAATTGGTTCAGTTTTTGTGCTTTTGATTCGACTTTTTAGCAGTTTTTATTAATAAATTCGTCTAATTAGTAGAGTTTCAAAATAGTTTTGTATAAAATATTTCCTAAATATGAAAAAAGTTAAGAAATCATCTATTTATATATCCTTATTATTTATTACAACACTTCTCAGTGGTTGTGGCACTGTGGAGCATTACTATTTCAGTAGTTCTAGGAGTCATTCTAAGACCATTATTTATAGTGATAGCAGATATAGTTATGATCACGAAACGCCTCCAACTTCAAAACCTGGTGGTTCTATATTCGCTGTTCCAGGCCCCGCTGTGGTATTTGAAAACGGACAGGAACTTTTTAAAGTTCGCTCAGAAGAAGTAAATTTATATCTCCCTGAATTTGGCGATAATACAAATCTCATAGTTACTAATGGTGATACTAGAAGCGGCACTAAGATTGTTGGCACTGTATTTGGTCATAATTTTTCTTATGATGTCAGAGGGGTTCATTCCATGTATCTTTATGATGTCAATAGAGATAACTATCGTGACTTATGCATTGTTATAGGAACGGATTCTAGTAATAAGGTGATTATTTATGATCTTAAAGCCGATGAAAGAATCTATTATATTGAACCCGCAAAAGCGATTAATAATGATTGTTATTGGCTCTCATTGGAGTACAACACTTTATATATCAATCGCGGCACGGCCATTGAAGAATTCGATGAATCTGATGAACGGGGTACATTTTGCTATTCGGAACAAACAGGCGTATATACTCAATGGAACAACCATCAACATATCAGTGGTTTATCCCTTTATATTTATGATGAGAACAAACAAATCTTAGATTCTTATTCAATTAGTACAGAAGAAACCTATAGACGTTCTTCAATGATCCTAAATACTTATAAAAGATATTGGTTCGCAGTTAAACCAGTACTTGCTAATTCAGGTAATTGGCAAAGCGTCTACGAAAGTAGCCAAATGAAAAGCAATATTCATTTCTCATTTCTAGAAGAAAATACCCAATATACGTTAGACGGTGAAACTGAAACCATTAATCATGATAGCATTGGCTACCCCCTTATTTTTACCGGCTACAATGTCAGCCAATGGACAAATACAACCACTGTGCAAATCCTTTGCTCCAGTTATGTTTTGGTGTTGAATTTGTATTTAAATTAAGGCAAAAGGTTTAGGGATGTAAGAAATTATCTAATAAGTAACTTATTTGTAGAGAAAGAACGATATTTGTTTTACAATAGTGCACGGATATGAAGAAAATTAAGAAATTATCATTGTTTATCACCTTACTCTCAATCCCCTTTTTAGCGGTGGCTTGTGAGAGTGAATCTCACTATAAATACGAAGGTAATGGTGATCCTAGTTACTCTTATTCTTATACATATACAGTCCCTAGTGGGTTCACATTAACACCAATTAATTCAAACTCGACTGGCTATTCTCCTTCTATTTCTTATCCAACCACTAATCCGATTGTAAACGAAAATGTGAATAATCTTTTTCCAGAAAAGATATTTGACTGCTATAACGATGGTTATCGATTAACTCAACCAATCTATTTCAATGCTAGGGAATATACCCCGAATAGTTTTATGGTGGATACCGAGATGAATATTATTCAACAAGGCACCAACTATTACTTTGGTAAAGCATATGCTTTGTATTTATATGACGCTGATAAGGATGGCTATCGT
>CADCJP010000055.1 GCA_902801805.1 uncultured Erysipelotrichaceae bacterium
AAGATGACGATGGTCTTCCAAAGCTTTAATCTCTTTAATAATATGGATTCTTTAAGAAACTGCACTATCGCGCAGACAAGAGTCTTAAAACGCAATCATGAAGAAGCTAAAGAGAGAGCGATTAAAGAGTTAACTAAAGTAAATATGCAAGATAGAATGAATTATCGTCCACGCGCTCTTTCTGGTGGGCAAAAGCAACGTGTCGCTATCGCACGTGCGTTATGTCTGGATCCTGAAATCATATTATTCGATGAACCCACTAGTGCGTTAGACCCAGAAATGGTTAATGAAGTATTAGAAGTTATGAAGAAGCTCGCTAATGAAGGTAGAACCATGATCGTGGTCACTCATGAAATGAACTTTGCTAAGAACGTCGCTAATAAGGTGATATTTATGGATGAAGGATATATCGTGGAAAGCGGAGATAGTAAATCATTTTTCAATCATCCAAAAGAAGAAAGAACTAAGGCTTTTTTAAAGAAAGCAAATATTAATTTTTAATAAAAATATTCACATTCGGCATTATTTTCTATAAAGTAAAAGTTAGAAAGGCAAAAAACTAGAGGAAATTATAATGTCAACTTTAGAACAAATTAAAGCAGCATACGAAGCATTCGTCGCTGAAAACGAAAAATTCGTTGAAAAAGGCAATAAAGCCGCAGCTGGTCGTGCTCGTAAAGCTCTTAGCGAATTAGCAAAACTCTGCAAAGTTCGCCGTCAAGAAATCCTTGCTGAAAAGGAATAAGAATTACTTTCTTAAAACTAGAATAAGAACTTTCTTTAAAAGAGAGTTCTTTTCTTTAATGTTTTCCAGTAATATAAAGAAAAGGTGATTACATATGGATAAAGAATTAAATAGACTTGTGCTTTTGGAACAAGAAAGACAAAACAGAGGCATTGAACTCATCGCTAGTGAAAACTACGCTAGTCAAGATGTAAGAGATATGTGTGCTTCTATCCTCACTAATAAATACGCGGAAGGTTTCCCTGGTCATAGATATTATGGGGGCTGTGAAGTCGTTGATGAGATTGAAAATCTCGCCATTGATAGAGTATGTAAATTATTTGGTAGTAAATACGCTAACGTTCAACCACATAGTGGCTCACAAGCTAACGCTGCCGCTTATAGAGCATTACTTCCAGATGGTGGCAAGATTCTTTCTTTAGTGCTTAATGACGGTGGTCATTTAACACATGGTTCTCCTGTTTCTTTCTCATCCCATTTGTATTCATTCGTGCATTATCCACTTAATAATGGCCATCTAGATTATGAGGCGATTGAAAAGATTGCTTTAGAAGAGAAACCAAATCTCATCTTAGCCGGCTATAGTTCATACCCATATACCATCGATTTCAAAAGATTTAAAGAAATCGCGGATAAAGTTGGTGCCTATTTTATGGTCGATATGGCGCATATCGCGGGTTTAATTGCCGCAGGTTTACATCCTAATCCAGTCCCATACGCTGATGTCGTGACTTCCACCACTCACAAAACCTTAAGAGGTCCAAGAGGTGGTATTATTCTCACTAACAGTGAAGAACTCATTAAACGTATTAATTCTGCGATCTTCCCATATTATCAAGGTGGACCATTAGAACATATTATTGCCGCTAAAGCAGTTTGCTTTAAAGAAGCGATGACTGATGATTTTAAAAAATATGCTAAACAAGTGATGATTAACACTAAAGCGTGTGCCGATAAGCTCCAAGAATTAGGGGCTAAAGTCTCAGGCACTGATAATCACTTATTCTTAGTTAATGTTTTAGATACATATGGTATAAACGGCAAAGAAGCCCAATTAGCGTTAGAGGATATTAATATCACCACTAATAAGAATATGATTCCTAACGATACATTATCCCCTGCTAAAACAAGTGGTTTGCGTTTAGGTTTTGCTGCAGTCACCACTAGAGGCTGCACTAAAGAACAAGCGGAAGAAGTAGCTTTGATTATTCATCAATACTTAAGCAAACAAATAGATAATAAAAAGGCTAGAGAACTAGTCTCTAACGTTGTTAGTAGCTGGAAGCAAATCCAAGACATTTAATTTTGCATCAAATCCTATTTAATTGTCTTGAATAATTAAAAGATTAAAAAAGCCAAGATTTAATTTACTTGGCTTAATTCATTTATCGCTTACTACTTTTTGATTTTGTTTTTGATAAGGATGATTGCTTCTTCAGGCACATCCTTTTTATCAAATGTGAAGGCCACTAATTGTTTATTAACAATAGCTTTACAGAATAGATACTCTTTCGTTTCGAAATATTTTAATTTATCAAAAGGCGCTTTAGTGCTAATTGTCATATCAAGATGTTGGTTATTAAGATCTTGATTTAATACAGTATAGCTTTCTAAATAATCAGGATAGATTCTTGTTCCAAGGTCTATTGGTTTAAGTTTCTTTTGATGATTATTAAGCACTAAAACAATAAGGAAGAACAAAAGCGTAAAGAAGACAAGTAATGCACCACTCATAATAGCAGCGGCAATGACACCAATGAGCAAATTCTTCATATTCGTTAATAAGCCAACAATAAAGATCGCTACTGTGCCTAAAACCCAAATAAAGAGTAAACCAGAAGCGGAAGTATAACCTTGTAATAACAAAGTCTTTTTAAATGTTGGATTATGTTTTTCTTTAAATTCGTATTCAACATCAAGTGAATTATCACTCTTTTCATTTAAATGAACAGATAAGTTACCAATTGCAGATGAAACAGTCTCTTCTTGTTGTTCTTTGCTTTGTTCCTTATTTGTTTCGATATAGATAGGCGCACCTTTATTCTTTTTAGCCCGTCCTTTAGCGATAAAGAACATAATTAAATCAACAGTAAAGATAATAAAGAAGAATATGGTGATTAAAATAGCCACCACTAGGGCAATCATAATACCGTTAGCGACTGGATCTTCTTGTAAGTTATCAGTTTTAGAATTAAGCGCGGCAATGATGGATGCGATAAATAAAGCGTTTGAAATAAAAAGAGTCACAAAAAAGGAAATAAAACAAAACTTGTGACCTTTAGATTTAAAGTAAGGAGTGTAGTACATAGTTATTTCTTCTCTAATTCAGTACCCTTGTACATATAATCGTTCCAAGGGAAATTTTTCCACGTATTAAAGTGTAATCTATGCATCTCCTCAACGACAAGAATTATCTTGCCCACGACATGATTTTTTGGGATAAAATCGTAAATCTGTTCATTAACAGCGAGCGCAAATTGGGTGAGATCATTTTCAATAATTGGTGAATAGATGACACTATAGGATAAGTCGAAGTGCCATGGTTCGTTGTTTTTAATACCATCAAAGTGGATACCATCATGGTCAAATCTGATCTTACCATGTCCACATGGGATAGATGTTTTAGTGTTATCTTTGACTGGTTTATATGTTGGTAGTTCCCCTAAATCCACTTCTTCTTCCATAAAGAAGTCTTTATTATCTCTAATTTCATGGATGACATTAACTCTTTCCCAGTCCACCCAATCAGTTGGGGTTTCAAAGACTTTGCAAGTATCATCAAATGGATGAAGGTCATAATAATCATCCATAATCGCCCCATTACCGCATTCTAAACATCTAATGTATCGATGTGCAGCGTCCATACGCATTTCTTTACCACACTTAGGGCATTTATAGAGCATATCTTGCATATTGGTCATGATACGACCTTTGCTCTTATATTTGATACGTGCGGTCTTATTCCATTTATAATCATCGTGATGGAAAGCTTCATTGATTTTTAAATCAATTTGTTCTGGCGTCATTTCTTTTAAATCTTCAGGAGTGAAGAGTAATGACAAAGTGGCGTTAACTTTACCAATACGGTCATCAATACAAACTTTATGGGAGGTGAGATAAGCACCCTCTAACTTCATAAAGTAAACAGGGATACGGTAGTATTTTAAGAATCTACCTGTACCAGGAACGATTGGTTGATTATGACCAAAGATGGATGATGTACCTTCTGGAGCAAAAGCGATTGTGCCACCACTTTTGATGATACGGTCCATCGCTCTAATGCTCTTAGGGTCATTAGTGAAGTTCTTCTTTGGAATAACTTGCGCTTGTTTAAATAGCCAAACGAATTTCTTTCTAAAGAATTCTTGATAACCAGCGAGCATATTAAATTTATGTGGGGCAATAAGATTCTTTAAGAATAAATAGTCTCTTCTAGATTGATGGTTCCAAATAATAAAAGCGGGACCTTTATATTTATTAATATCGTCAATCTTCTTATAAGTAACGTGATATTTAGGACCAAAGAATGGTAGTCTAGCGAGAACGCCATAAAAGAACCACGCGAGGTTACCTGGTGTCTTATATTCTCTTTTAGCGAGTTGTTCTGCGATAGCAAGTTTTTCTTTAGCCATAATAATATACGGTTTAATATCTTAAACAATTATTAGAAAAAAGAAAGTCTTTTTTATTAAAAATAAAAGTACTTACTTGTGATATTTAGAACTCTGTGGTTTTAACTTTTGAGGTTCTTTTAGCCACTGATAAGCCTAAAGAGCTCACTGCTTTAAGGAATTTATTCACTTCTTTACGGTCATTAACCATATAGTAGAATTCAAAGAAATATAAACGGCCATAGTTAGATAAATCCGCGAGGCCTTTTAATGTTTCATCTAAAACAATATCGTATTTGTTCACTTTAAAACGCTTCTTAATGACATAGTGATACGCCCCATTATTTTTATCTGTTGGACGATGGTCATCATAAATAAAAAACTCATCTTCGGTGACCGCGAGAGCGGCTTGAGAAAACAGTTCATTTTCCCCGAATTGAAATAAGCCAGAAATCAAAGCGTTTACCTTATCGTATTCGTCGAGAGTGATTTTCATATCAATATTATATAGTATTAAAAATATTTTTTTGCGTTTAAGTGAACATTTTTATTTGATTGTGCTAATATCTTAACTTGGATATGAAAGACGATACAGAAAAACTCATTATTGCGACACTAGATAAAATCAGACATTTCCTTCAAAGAGAGACGGTGTGGTTTATGTTACTCTCCATGGTGCTTGCCAGGATTGTGCCTACGCGAATAATGACATTAAAGATCTTGTTGAAGTCATTCTTCAAGAAGAAGTACCAGGTGTGACTGAAGTCCGCTTATACGACCCAAACCAAGACTAATTGGGGTGTCGCCAAGCGGTAAGGCAGTGGACTCTGAATTCACCATTCACTGGTTCGATCCCAGTCACCCCAGCCAAGAAAAGAAAAACACCTTTCAAACGAAGGGTGTTTTAATTTTATATTTCTTGGAATAGTTCCGGATGTTGCTCCGCTAAACGGGCAACGAAGATATTATAAATAGTCATCGAATCCTTATTAGAAATTGAATAAGTGTAATCGATTTCAATGAGCTTATTATCTGCGTCTTTAAATGCGTATCTAAGTCCAACAAAGAAATAAATGGCGTCTTGATCATACTTATTTAAGATGAATTCCCATTTTGGTGAGGAAGTATTAATTCTTGCGGTATGACCTTTTGTGAACAATGTGTCATTAGGCTCTAATGTATAAGTTAAATGGCTGATAGTTACCAAATCTTCCATTTTAAGAGTTATATTGTGATATTCACCACGGTAATAGAAGGTGCATTTATCATTATCCGCGGTCACCACATTTTCAAAGAAGTGTTCAATCTTGCCATCTTCATATTCAGCATAGAAGATTTCCGGACGCTGATATTTGAAAATAGATAATGCAGTTTCATAGATTTCATAACCGTCTTCATTACTTACTGTGTAGTAATAATCGATGATATGTTCAATTTCATAAGGATCTTTAAACTTGAATGATAGTTTGATTGAATAATCTTTATTGTTTTCTAAATCACCATATAACTTGAATGTCCAAGGATTGATGGTGTTTCCAAGCACAAATATCTCAGGCTGCTCGACGAGCGCTTCTTCTTCGACTTGGGTATATGTATATCCGCCATACGTCTCTAATTTTTTAGCGTCAAAGTTGAAGTAATATTTAACGCTATTATGGCTAATGGTTGCTAAATCGAAGTTTCCAAAGGCATCTTTAGCCTTAAAGAAATTATTGAGCACCATAGACCTAAACTATTAGATATCTGCACCTTAACGCCATCGCCGTATGTCTGCTGCTTGCCATCGGGAGTGGTGAGACGTGCCACGCACTCTTCGTACTGGTCAGCCGGAAGCATGAAATTGAGCGGTGCAATATTGCAAGGCACTGTGACATCGCAGTAATCGGGGTGTAACAATGTGTATAACTTGCGTCTTTGTATTCATAAGTAAGAAGAACAGCGTAACCTGACTCATTATCTCCTTGTAACTCGAAATCCCAGCTACCAGTTCTAATCCTAAATAGTTCTCGTGCGGTGCCTACTTGGTTTCTTTCCACTTCGGTATAACGGAAGTCTTTAATAATATCAAGGCCTTCTTTCCTAAAAAGGAAGTAATGAGAATCTGAACCAAAACACACTGAAGCGTTGATGTTTGTAAGCACACTGACTTCTTCAAAGAAGTTTTCTATTTTGCCTCTTTCATAAGCTTCTCTTTGGTCTTGATAAGCACGTTCTCTAATCGCGTCATTTTTCTTTTCTGCAAGAGTGATGATAGTTTTTGCACTATTACCATCTATTTGATAGAAGAAAGAGACGGTTTGATGGTTATATTCTTTTACGTAATCGATATAGCTATAACCATCTTCATAAACACGGATTTCCGCGAATGGATAGACATAACCGTTCTGTGGTTCTAAGTCAACGTAGTACATTAAATAAGCACCGTGTTCAGCATTTTCGTTCTTTTGAGAGATTGATTTATATGTTAATTCGCTTAACGCTTCTTTAATTTCAAGGCCTTCATCATGGAGATATTCATTCCTGTTATAGCCTTTCTTAGAACAACGGAAATGCGTCACCGATTCATCAGTGGCTCTTTCTAATACTTTCGCCACCGTTTTATATTTACGGGACTCAGGCATCGTGAATTCATTATCAAAGAAAGCACATGTGGTTAGAATCATAGAGACGACACCAATAGTGATCAAAATGCTACCAAATGTCACACGAGTGATTGGACCACCACGTCTTTCAGGTTTTCTTCTTAAACTTCTAATACCAAAAACTAATAAAGGAACTCCACCCGCTGCAAAGGCAAAGCAAAAGAGCATTAATATGACAAAGAGCATAATGTTTCCACCGCTCATACCATCATGAGCATCAGAAACGTGGTCATATGTTTCGTGACAAGCAGTGAGTAATAAGATTAAACCTGCAAAACCTATTGTCTTTAATCTTTTCATAGGGAGTTCTCCGTTTTCACTAAATTAGACAATAGCAAATAAATAAAACTGCTACAACAAATAATAATTCTTTAAATTAATAAATAAGAACAAGAGATATAAAAGTGTAAAAACTATTAAAACAATAATCTTAGTTAAGTATTTCTTTTTCCTAGCTTTATCAGTGAGTACACCAATGATTAAAAATAACCATGTGATGATAAGTAAAGCACCACCACAGATCAAGAAGATAGGAATGATATTATGTGTAAAGTCATTTACAATTAACTTGCCATTGAATGAATTCCAACTATCAAAGAACGCTTTAGCGTCTTTGTTAGTCCAAATCATAAAGACAGTAAATATTGATATAATGGCGGCTACGACAAACCAAATAAAAACGGAAAATATACCTGCAACTGCGAGGAAGACTGGTAAAACTAGCATTGCCGCCACTAACATAGTAGCGATACACGCTAAAACTAGAAAGAATGTTGACCACTTACTAAGTGCTCTTCCTTGACGAGAAGCGTCTTTGTTATCTAATGGTTTTGGCACATTAGTTTCAGGTATTTGACTATGTGAATCATCCATATCCTTATTATAAGAAAAAATAGATGAATAGGGAATTTTATTAACTAATGATTATTGACGATAGAACTTTCTTTTATCGTTATACATATTTTCATCGGCTTCTTTGAGAAGCTTTTCGATATCTTTTGAACTATTAGTCACCGCATAGCCGACCGCGAAAGAAATGTCGTTCTTTTTAGACTTTTTATGTAACTTAGCGATATAGTCGATGATTTGCTTTTCTTCAACGTTTCTTAAGATGACCACAAATTCGTCACCACCCACTCTAAAGATTTCATCTTCAGTAAAGGTACTGATTAAAGTATGCGCAGCGCGTCTAATGAGATTATCACCCGCGATATGACCTTCATTATCGTTAACTTTCTTTAATCCATTGATATCAAAGAACAACAAAGCTGTAGGAGCGTCCTCTAATTCAAAGA
>CADCJP010000056.1 GCA_902801805.1 uncultured Erysipelotrichaceae bacterium
CTATGGTCCACTTAGTGGCTTCTTAGTGGTTTTAGTTAAAACATTAGTGAAATTACCTTTAACAAATACCGCTGGGGTGGGTGAATTAGCCGATTTTATTTATAGTGCTGCGTTTGTTATTCCAGCCGCATTAATATATAAAAAGCACCATAGTTTAAAAGGCGCTCTTGCTTCTTTACTTATTTCCACAGTTATTCAAATCTTAGTGGCCTCTTTTGGTACCACATTCATCATGCTTGATATGTATTCAATGTTATATCATTTACCAAAAGCCGTGATCTTAAATATGTGCCAAAAGATTAATCCTGCTGTTACTGACTTAACTTGGCCGTTCTTATTAATGGTTGGTATACCGTTTAACGCGTTAAAAGATGCAATAGTGGTTATCGTTACTGCATTGCTCTATAAACGATTAAGAAACTTATTTAAGAAAATCGACGCACAAAAAAACTAGGTCAATCAAGGCCTAGTTTTTTGTTGTATTTTACTCTTCAACAGAGATTGCACCAACTGGGCATACGCCAACTGCGTCTTCATCAGCTTCGCCTGTAATTGGAGCGGCTGGACCTTCATCAGAGAATTTGAAATCATCTGGGTAGGAGCCAACGCAAGCGCCGCACATAATGCATGAAGCTGCATCAATTTTTACTCTTTTTTTAGCCATGAGTAATGCCTCCTTGGGTTATATAAGATGATTATAGTCGGAAGAGGGGGTATTTTCAATAACCTTGGGATTAATTTACTAAAAAAGTCATTTTTTGTTCAAAAAGCATTCTAATTAAATTAGAATAAATATGTTGGACTAATTATGAGTGAAACAAGATTAGAAAAATACAAAAAGTATCGTCAATCATTAAACGAGTTTAAGTCGATTAATAATGAGCCTGAAGCCGTTAGTTATCGCGATAGTTCTATCGTTTCTGATAAGATGAATACGACATCCACTCTTCCATTAGAAGAAGTGCTCGGTAAAATAGAAGAAACTCCTGTTGAAGAACCAAAACGTATTTGGACTAAGAAGTTCTTTATGTGCGCCGCTGCTGTTCTAGTGGGTCTTTGTTTAATCGCGGGAATTATTATTTTTGCTATATATGCCTTTGGAGGACAATAAGATGAAAGTCGCTGTTGCTATTGACGGACCTGCCGCTGCAGGAAAATCTACCATTGCTAAACAAGTCGCACTCATGAGAGGTTTCACCTATATTGATACAGGTGCAATGTATCGTGCGTTTACTTGGTACTGCTTACAAAAGGGAGTGGACTGCCAAGATGAAAAAGCTTGTGTTGCTTTAATCCCAGAAGTAAACATTGAACTTAAACCAGGTTATGTTGTTTTATGTAACGGTGTTGATGTCAGCAAACCAATCAGAGGCACTGATGTTTCTGGTAACGTTTCATATATTGCTTCCTATAAAGATATTCGTCTTGCTTTAGTCGAACTCCAAAGAAAGATGGCGGAAAAAGATTCTGTCATTATGGATGGACGTGATATTGGTACATATGTTTTACCAAACGCTGAAGTGAAGATCTTCCAAGTGGCTTCTGTGGAAAAGAGAGCGGAACGCCGTTATAAAGAAAACCAAGAAAAAGGTATCGCATGTACCTATGAAGATATTGTTGCAGACGTGGAAAAGAGAGACTACATTGATTCCCATCGTGCTTTTGCCCCTCTTAAACCAGCGCCAGATGCAATTCATTTAGACACATCTGATTTAACTATCGACGAAGTCGTCGCTGAAGTTAATAAGATTATTGATAAGAAGTTAGCGGAGAAGAAGTAATGGCTCAGGGTGTTGTCGCAATTGTTGGCTCTCCAAACGTTGGTAAATCAACGATTTTTAACCGTATGCTCGGTGAACGTCATGCGATTGTTGATGATGAAATGGGCATTACACGTGATAGACTTTACGGGCAATGTGAATGGCTCGGTCGTCACTTCTCTTTAATTGATACAGGTGGTATTGAAATCGTTAATAGACCATTCCAAGAACAAATACGTATGCAAGCTGAAATCGCGATAAATGAGGCAGACGTGATCGTGTTTGTGGTGGATGGCAAGCTTGGAATTACCACTGATGATAGAGTGGTTACTTCCATTCTTAGAAAAGTCAAAAAACCAATTATTTTAGCTGTTAATAAAATTGATGAAGGCTCCCATATGGCGGACGCTCAAGAGTTCTATGGCTTAGGCCTTGGTGAACCACACGTCGTTAGTGGTGCGCACGGTATTGGTATTGGTGATATCCTTAACGAAATCATTAAATACTTACCAGAAAACAAAGAAGAACTCGAAGAAGACAAAGTCACATTCTGTGTCGTTGGTCGACCAAATGTTGGTAAGTCCTCTTTAACAAACGCTATCTTGAACCAAGATAGAGTTATTGTCAGTAATATCTCTGGTACCACTAGAGACTCTATTGATACTCCATTTAAACGCAATGATAAAAACTATTTAGTTATCGATACTGCGGGTTTAAAGAAACGCGGTAAGATTTATGAATCCATTGATAAATATTCCGCTATTAGAGCACTCAAAGCCATCGAAAGAAGTGAAATCGTTTTATTAGTGCTTGATGGTAAAGAAGGCATTACCGAACAAGATAAACACGTTATTCAATACGCGACTGATTTACATAAAGCCATCATTATCGTAGTCAACAAATGGGACCTTGTTGATAAGCAAACCAATACCATGTCCGACTATGTGAAGATTATTCGTGAAGAATATAAGTTCTTAGACTACGCTCCTGTCGTCTTTGTTTCTGCTCTTAAAAAGCAAAGATTAGACACTTTGTTTGAAACGTTAGATACTGTTCACGCAGCTTACTATACACGTATCAAAACAAGCCTCTTAAATGAGGTTATGCAAGATGCTCAAGTAATGAATCAGGCACCAAATTTTAACGGAGGCCGTCTAAAAATTTTGTATGCATCACAAGTTAGTTCTGCCCCTCCAACAATCGTTCTTTTTGTCAACGATCCACAGTTCATGCACTTCTCATATCAAAGATATATCGAGAACAGATTGAGAGATACTTTCAACTTTGACGGAACCCCAATTCGTATCGTTTTAAAGAAGAGAGCCCAACAATCTCGAGACTAAATCTAAATAATTCGCAAAAAAATCCTTTCAATTTTCGCAACATTTGCTATATAATGAAAATGCTAAATCACATAAGCAAATTTCAGATTAATTAAAAAGGGAGTTTTTAATCGTGAAGAAGTTCAACAAAAGAGATTTAGTCCAAATCGTCGCAGACGAGGGTCACCTTTCCAAGAAAGATGCCAGAAATGCACTTGACTTATGCTTCGACTTAATCGAAAAAGCCTTGCTAGAAGGTCAAGAAGTCAACATCACAAACTTTGGTGTCTTCACCCCAAAAACCCGTCAATCACGTGATGGTACACATCCAAAACAACACACACGTATTAAGATTGCGGAATCTCGCTCAGTGACATTTAGACTATCTAAAGCACTTAAAGGCAAATTAAATAAGTAGCCGATGCGAAAAAACCAGCCCAGCGCTGGTTTTTTAAGCTGTATGTAATCACGCAATGCGTGTAGAATATTTATTATGGAAATCAAAATTTATATCTTTAAAGAACTCGCTAAGAAGTTCAACTCACATGGGTTCAATCTTTATCTCGTCGGTGGTACCGTTAGAGATTATCTTTTAGGTGAACCAATAACGGATGTCGACTGTGTAAGTGAAGCGACTCCAGAAGAAATTGCTTCCTTCTTACCAAAGATTGATAAAACATTTATCCGTTTTGGTTATTTAAAGTTCAAGAGTCCTGAAGGTGTAAAGTTTGATATTACTACCTTAAGAAAAGAATCAGCTTACTTAGATGGACGTCATCCAAGCAAGATTGAATTCGTGAAAGATTTAAGAGAAGACTTTTCAAGAAGAGACTTTACCGTGAACGCTTTATATATGGATAAAGATTTAAATGTCATTGACTACGCGCATGGTCAAGAAGATTTGAAAAACCATCTTCTAAGAGCGGTAGGGGATCCAGAAACTAGACTTAAAGAAGATCCTTTAAGAATCTTAAGGGCTATTAGATTCCATCTCATGCATAACTTAGATATTGAAGAATCATTATTAAAAGCCATGCATGATAATTTCCATTTATTAAAAAACACCACTGATGCAAAAATTAGAAGCGAACTCGCTAAGATTGATGACAAAGTCGTGGATCAACAAGAAAAAGAAAGAATTTTTCAAGAATTTGATATAGCAAACCTAGTGGGTGTGATAAAGTAATAGCATGATTAGCGAAGCAATTGATTTCCGTTTTCTTCTTTTAGAAAACTACAAAAAACTTAAAATCAGTGAAAACCAATTAGCGATCATTATGATGATTGATCACTTAATTGAACA
>CADCJP010000057.1:0-6315 GCA_902801805.1 uncultured Erysipelotrichaceae bacterium
ACGCTGCTTTTCTCCACCACTTAATTTATTAACAATTTGTTTTTCTTTACCTTGTAAGCCCACAAGAGTTAATAAATCTCTACACTTTCTTAGCTTTTGTTCTTTCTTCATCGAGAAAAGAGTTTCTAGAGGAAACAATAGATTAGATATCACTGTTTCGCTTTCAAAGAGTTTGAAATCTTGAAAGATGAAACCATATGTTGAAAGTCGTAACTGGCTAAGGTCATTATCATTGAGGTTTTCGATATTATGATGATTAACTTGTATGGAACCAGAAAAGCTTATTAATCCCGCTATACAGTTTAATAAAGTGGTCTTACCTGAACCAGATGCTCCATATATGACAGAGATACCTCTTTCAGGGAATTCATAATTGATATTATTTAAAACCACTCTAGAATCGTATCTCTTCGTAAGGTTAGTAAGTTTAATCATTAGACTGTAATTCCTCCTTTAAAGAGATTTTTTTTGAAAAGGAAATTGGAAGGTATGTTGCTAATAAACATACAAAAAGCGCTCCAACGATAATAAGAAGTGGAAATAAGAACACATGTCCCTTAAAACTAGTAAAAGGAATGTCGATGATATCCACTAATGAGGTGAAATGCTTTATTAGTTTATTTAATGGATTTTGCACTAATGCGCTTATTAAAAACGAAATACCAACACCAATAAGACCCAGTAAGAAGTTTTCAAATATATAAAGAGCGGTTATCTCGTCTCTTTTAGCACCTAAGCAAAGAAGTATTGCTGAGTCTTTGATATCCTCACTATAAGAAGCAAAAGATATCACCCCAATAATTAAAACTGTTCCTATTAAAGCAATCGCAAGGAATACTTCCATCCCCACACTAGCAGCGTCCACTAATTGGAATAATGTTTCCTCAATTGTGATAGCGTTACTATTAAGGCTATAGTCCTCTTTAAGGCTCTTTTTAAACTGCTTTATTCGATCCACGTGGTCTATGCTTTTAAGAAATAGCCTATGTGAGTAATTAGCGATGTATTCGTTATCAGAAGCTGTCATTATTCTCTCTTTCCACGATATCTCCCCTAGATATTCAGAGAGATTGTTCATCAAAGTTTCTGACATATATTTATCCATTGCCTTATATGAGTAATAGATTTTAGGGGTATTTAGGAAAGAGAGCTCATCCACTACACCAACAATCTCCACTAATCGGTCATAAACAAAATAATCAATGATATATGGTTTATCGGTATCCTCTGTGTAATAAGTAACTGTGCTACTGTCTTTTAAACGTATATAAGTATCAAGAGGATTTAGCTTTGTTACTTTCTTGATATAGTCATAAGCGGTTTTATTAATTACCACTTGAGCTAATGTATCAGCAGCGGGAAATTTGCCTTTAATTAATAGGCTTTTATCAATCGATTGATCACAAAAAGAGTAGATAGGTGTATAGGTTAGGCCGTTTATTTCCTCTTCATTGACATATGTATCTAAGGCTGGAGAAACAAGGGAATCATAGGAATAACAATAATGTAAGAAATCATTATCTAATCTAAGTTCGTTTATCTCTTCTTCACTCGCTCTTAGTGTCTGAATAAGTGTAATTGGTGATTCATCACTTTTAATATGCTTTTCTTTGCTTAAAGAAGCCACTCCATAATCGAGTTGCTTCATCGCTGATATTTCAATCGAATGATGTGCGCCATTAGAGAAACCAAAAATCAGCATGCTCGCGGTTATCCCTATCGCTAAGGAAGCAATCGAAAAGATATTTCTTTTAAAACGCTTGGTGAAGTTATGAGCAATTATCTTGTTATACCAATTAGAGTTGCTCTTTCTAGTAACTGTTTCTACCTTCTCGTTTTTAGTCTCGTTAATTCTTTCTACATCAATAATTCTTCCATCTCTCATAGAGATAATGCGGTCGCTATATTGTCTCGCCAATTGTTCGTTATGGGTCACCATTATCACTAACGATGATTTACTAGCCTTCTTCAAGGATTCCATCACCAAAACTGCGTTATCCTTATCTAAGGCTCCTGTTGGTTCATCCGCTAAGATGAGACGAGGATTACTAATAAAGCATCGCATAATAGCGATTCTTTCTTTCTCTCCGCCTGATAGCTTTGAGCATTTCTTATCCAATAACGTTTTATCTATAGAGAAGTTATCCACTAGTGATAGCACTTTCTTTTTCGCGGTTATAAAGCTATCACCATTTAGTAAAGCGGGTAGCATAATGTTATATAAAGCGGTTTGATTAAATAACGAGTTCTTTTTCTTTATATTTAGAAATATCTTTCCTGTTAAAAAATATTTGCCCTTCACTAGGGTTATCTAGTTTACCAATTAGATTAAGCAATGTTGATTTGCCACATCCAGACTTGCCTAAAACACTAACTAAACCAGTTGAAGGAAATGATAAAGTAATGTCTTTCAAGACATACTTTTTCTCATTTTTGTTAATGGGATAAAACTTAGAAACTTTTTTAATAACTAATAGAGACATAAAAAAACTCCCTCTACTTAATAAATAGGGGGAGAATTTCAAATTTTTCCTAAAAAGTTTTAGTGATCGAGTTTTTGATCGTATGGAACATCTTCCATTTTGACCGCTGCTGGAACTTTTGGAAGACCTGGCATTGTCATAATGGCACCGGTTAATGGAACAATGAAGTTAGCGCCTGCAGATAATCTCACTTCACGGATAGTAACTGTGAAGCCTTTTGGTGCACCTAAGACCTTTGGATCATCAGTTAAAGATTGAGGGGTCTTAGCGATACAGATTGGAGTCTTATCAAAGCCTAATTTGGTAAAGTCTTCAATTTGTTTATTTGCGGCATCTGTATAAACAACTTCTCCCGCACCATAGATCTCTTTACAAATGGTTTCAATCTTTTCTTTGATTGGAAGATTAACATCATATAAAGGATGATAATGGGATTCTTTAGTGTTAAGGATGTTCATCACTGCTTTAGCGAGTTCCGCACCACCTTTACCACCATCAGCGAAGGCTGAGCAGTAAGCGTGGTCGTAACCATTTTCTTCACACCATTTACTTAAGAAAGCTGTTTCTGCTTCGGTGTCACTAGCGAAATGGTTAATGCAAACCACTGCAGGTACCCCGTATTTTTCCACGTTTTCAATGTGTTTCTTTAAGTTACAAACACCATTCTTAAGAGCTTCAACGTTTTCATTAGCGAGTTCTTCAAATGGTTGACCACCATGCATCTTGAGCGCTCTAATTGTGGCGACCACAACGACTGCGTCTGGTTTTAAACCAGCAACACGGCATTTAATATCTAAGAACTTTTCTGCACCAAGGTCAGCACCGAAGCCTGCCTCTGTGACCACGACTGGAGCTAACTTAAGAGCCATCTTTGTGGCGATAATGGAGTTACAACCATGAGCAATATTCGCGAATGGTCCACCATGGATAATGGCAGGATTACCTTCTAATGTTTGGACAAGGTTTGGATTAAGCGCGGTAATCATGAGTTTCATGATAGCGTGACTAATTCTAAGTTGTCTTAAGAAGACTGGTTTTTCATCATAACTATAAGCGACGATGATGTTATTGATTCTATCCATAAAGTCTTGTTCATCTTTAGATAAACAAAGGATAGCCATTAATTCACTAGCAACTGTAATAACGAATTCTTCTTGTCTTGGAGCGACTTTGGTTTCACCTTCAGAAACAGTCACTTTTCTTAAGGCTCTATCGTTCATATCAAGGGCTCTTTTCCAAAGAACTCTTTCAGGATTAATATTTAATTCATTGCCTTGCCAAATGGAGTTATCAATACAAGCGGCAATTAAGTTGATGGAACTTGTTAAAGCGTGCATATCACCTGTGAAGTGTAAGTTGATATCTTCACTTGGGACCACTAAAGCTTTACCACCACCAGTAGCGCCACCTTTAATGCCAAAGACTGGACCAAGGGATGGTTCTCTTAAACACACTAATGAAGGAACACCGATATAACGTAAGCCATCATGTAAACCGATGGATGTTGTGGTTTTACCTTCACCAGCTTTGGTTGGTGTAATCGCGGTAACTAAAACTAGTTTACCGTTTGGACGATCTTTTAATTCGTCCATAATCTTTAATGAGATTTTTGCCTTATCATAACCAAAAGGAATTAGGTATTTCTCATCAACATTAATCATTTTTGCTACATCGAAAATGTTTCCCATAAAAATAGAACCTCTCTTTTATTTCATTTGTCCTTTATTATGCCATTCAAAATATATTTTGCAATATTTATTTCTAGCGTTCATTTGTGGCCTCTTTTAATAGTTCTTCTTTAGAAGTAAATTCTTGGCATGGTAATTGATGCTTAAAGAAGGTCACTTGTCTTTTAGCGTAGTTTCTTGTTCTCTTTTTGATGAGCTCTTTGCATTCTTCTAAAGAGCATTTATTTTCTAAGTAATCGATAACTTCTTTATAACCAATAGCCGCTTTTGCGGTTAATGATAAATCGTATTTATTAAGTAATTCTTTGACTTCTTCTACTAAGCCATTATCAAACATTTGGTCGACACGTGTATTAATATTAGCGTATAACTCTTCCCTATTTGGGTTGATAAAGTAGAACCTAATATCTTCACCTTTAAAGAAGAATTTGTGCTCTTGTTGATCAATATTTTCTGACTTATTGGTTTTATGAGTTCTCGCGATTTGAAGAGCGCGAATCACTCTTTTACGATTATTCATATGAATGGTTTCAGTAGCCTTCATATCAACTTGTTTTAATAAGTCGTAGAGTTCTTCATTGCTCATTTCTTCTAAATCAGAAATATCGACTTCTTCTTCATCTTCGAAAACATAATCATAGAGTGCGGCTCTTATATAAAGGCCTGTACCACCACAAACGATGATAGTTGGATATTTCTTTTTAAGTTCTAGATAAGTCTTTCTAAAGTCTTCTTGATATTCTTTAACGGAATAGGTTTGATTTGGCTTAACAATATCTAAAAGATAGTGTTTCTTATAATCATCACTATCTCTTTCTACCTTCGCGGTACCAATATCCATTTCTTGATAGATTTGAAAAGCATCCGCATTAATGATTGGTGCGGAGTATTGTTTCGCTAACGATAAAGCTAGGGATGTTTTGCCTGATCCTGTTGGACCCACTATTACTATAAGCATGGAAATATTATAACAAAAAATGCGATTTTATTCGCATTTATTTAATTATTGATTGGATGGTTTTTAGTAGTTCGTATAAAGCGTCTTTACTAGCTTCATAATTCACCACTATTGGATGGTTATCATAAAGAGCTTTAAGATTATTGGCTTCTTTAATTTTTCCTTGGGCTCTCAAGTTAGCGATATTGTGCTTTAATTCAATCACGTCTTCGCTATTTTCGTATTGTTCTTTGTTTTTGAGAAACTCTTTCATCTCTGGAGTTTCATCAATCAAAGCCTTTAATTCTTTGGCTTTTTCAATGACTTTATCCATTGATGACTTCCCCAATCATGGAGTAGGTATGAGATTCGCTAATCTTAACTTTAACAATCTTACCAATCATTGATTCATTGCCTTTGAAGTGCACGAGTTTATTTTCTTCTGTATAACCAGAATACATATCTTTATCGTTTTTAGAAACACCATCAACAAGGACATCAAATGTTTGGCCCACCATAGTCTTACTATGTTCTTCAATATGAACTTCTAAGTGTTTAACAAGTTCCATAAATCTCGCAGATTTTGTTTCTTTAGAAACATTATCGGCAATCTTTGCGGCGGGTGTACCTTTTCTTGGTGAATAAATAAAGGTAAATGCTGCTTCATATTTCACTTCATCAACGATTGATAAAGTATCTTTAAACTCTTCATCGGTTTCGTTTGGGAAACCCACGATGATATCTGTAGATAAGGCTAAGCCTGGAATCTTCTCTCTCATTTCTTTGACTAAAGCAAGATATGATTCTCTTGTATATCTTCTACCCATAGCCTTTAAAACACGGTCATTACCGGATTGAACTGGGAGATGGATAAACTTCATGATATTTGGGTATTTTGCGATCACATCTATCATCTTTGAGGAAAAATCCCATGGATGAGAAGTAGTAAATCTTAATCTAGGAATACCTAATTTAGCGACCGCTTCCATGAGGTCAGCGAAGTCTTTACCTTCGTCTAAATCCTTGCCATAAGCGTTAACGTTTTGGCCTAATAAAGTAATTTCTTGATAGCCATTATCGATAAGTTGTTGGCATTCATTAATAACATCAGCGAAGTGTCTACTTCTTTCTTTACCTCTAGTATAAGGAACGATGCAGTATGTGCAGAACTTATCACAGCCATACATCACATTAACGTAAGCTTTAT
>CADCJP010000057.1:6361-7360 GCA_902801805.1 uncultured Erysipelotrichaceae bacterium
GTACCAAAATAAAGATTAACTTCTTTAAATGTTTCCATTAATTTATTCAAGATTTCTGGCTGTTCCACCATGCATCCGCATATCGCTAAGACAAGATTCTTGTTCTTTACTCTAAGGTGCTTTAAATTACCGATTTCGCCATAGACTTTATCTTCCGCGTTTTCTCTTACCGCGCATGTATTAATAATGATTAAAGTAGCTTCTTCTGGTTTATCGGTATAGTGATAGCCGACATCCTCTAATAAGCCACGCATTGTTTCTTCATCTCTCACATTAGCTTGGCAGCCATATGTGTGGATATAATATTTTTCGCCTTTAACAATATGTTCTAATTCTTCCTTTTTATCAAAAGAAGCAGGCGCAAAAACTGTGGCTTCTTTTTTACGAGAGGCCGCTTTTAACATATTTGGAGTGTTGATAATTTTTGTTTTCATACTACTTTTCTAAATAATAAATTGGGAAGATTTGATTAGCAAGTCCAGTGATATCATCGATATCAAGAACAACGGCAGAGAAGACACCTCTACCTTCGTCAGGGACTTGGAATTTGCTTTGCTGACCATAGATAATCTTATTAACCACGGTTTCAGCGGTAGAACCTAGTACACCATCAGCGTAACCAGTCATACCAACATCAGAAATAAAGGCGGTACCTTTAGGTAAAACATGAGCGTCATTAGTTTGAACGTGAGTATGTGTTCCTAAAACCGCACTGACTTTACCGTCTAACGCAAAGGCTAAGGACTGCTTTTCACCAGTTGCTTCAGCATGGAAATCAACGATGTGGATAGTTGCAGGTTCTTCTTCCTCACTTAATAAATTAAGGACGGAATAATAAGGGGCGTTTACTTCCTCATTCATAAAGGCGCTGCCTAATAAGTTAGTGACTCTAATAGAAACACCATTAACTTCAAAGACAACACTGCCTTCACCAGGGAATTCCTTTAAAAGATTGTATGGCCTCACTAAACGATCAACTTGATTGATATAGCGGAGTAT
>CADCJP010000058.1 GCA_902801805.1 uncultured Erysipelotrichaceae bacterium
AAAAGAAGAAAATATTAAAAAATAGATATTGCATAACCTTGTAACATTTATACGTAATCTTATATTTGTGGGTATCAAAAAAGCACAATTATCAGTATCCGAATTGTGCTCTTTTAGTTGGGTTTTAAATAGCAATTTTTAGTTTGAAGATACTATCTTCAGTTTCATAGTGCATCTTGCCATCATACTTCTTAACAATATAGGCAATCGACTTTGTACCAAAACCATGGTATTTCTTATTTTCTTGTTTCGTAGTTTTGATTGATCCATCGTTATTAAACGACAATTCACCGTGGTAGTAATTAGTTTCTTCGATCATGAGTAAGCCTTGTTTTCTAGAAGCGGTTAATGAGATAACACGATGCTCTTTTTCTTTTATTGCTTCTGTAGCTTCAATGGCGTTATCGATGATATTTGTTAATAAGAAATAGACATCACTCGTAGCCATATCTTTAAAGGCATCACCATCCACCAAGGAGGTGAATTCAATACCAACTGAATTACAGTAAATGAGTTTATCTTGTAATAAAGCATCGATATTAACACTGCCTGTTTTAACAGAACTATCATAGAAATTAAGTGATTCTTCTAACAAACAGAAGTCTTCATCAGTTAGTTCGCCTTTTTTAGCTTTTAATCTTCTTAATTCTTTTCTTAAATCATGACATTTCATGTTAATGAAGTTGATGTTATTTTCCATCATTTCTTGTTGTCTGATTTTGGAATTAAGTGTCGCTTTGATAATCATTGTTTCTTGGCGGTGTTCCACAACGCGGAAACCACCTACTACTAAGGTATCAAATAAAATACAGAAGATAATTAATGTTCCAGCAAGGATACCTCTTAATTTGGCGTCCCACATTAAATGCTGCACAACATAGACGTTAACAACGTTAACAACCAAATAAACAACAACTCCTAAAACAATAATTAATACCTTACTTAAGATATATTTTGAATATTTAACGTAGTATCTAGCGATAGCGAAATAGCAACCAACATACACTAAAACTTTTGTGGTATAAAGAATCAAATTATAAATAGTTTCATATTGATTAAAGTTGCCGTTTACAGCTTGATAAATCTTACCGTTTAAACCTGTATCTAAAATAATTGTGCCAAATTGATACGCCATATGTTGGAAGGTATAGGCCACAGAAAGAAGAAGCATTAAATTAAGTGGCTTAATCTTATAGGCAAATAAGAATCCACCAAAAATAGTGAAGACGGGTATGGTATAAACGACAATATTAAGCCATTCACTCCATTGTTCCGGTTTAACAAAGTTATATAAGCCAACAACATTCACAGCCGCACCACTAGAGGCAATTAATAAACCGACAGGAATAGAAATATAAGGTTTGAATCTAAAAGTTAGTCGATGTTTCATGAGCATAATGCCCGCGATCAAAAATTCGACTGTAAAGGATATGAACATTGTAAGTAACGTCTTAAGATCCATAATTTAGTTACCTTCTTCCATAATGTACTTTTTGAAACTTTCCATAAATCCTTTTTTCTTTGGATGCGATATAGCAATAATTTCATCATTTGCTAATTGAATGTCAAGTTTTTCCACGCGCTTAATTTTATGCGCATTAACCAAATAACAAGAATTACATCTAATGAACCAATGCTTTTTAAGCTGTTCTTCATACTTTTTAAGAGTACCAGTTGTGGTAATTTCTTTATCTCCCGCTAAATGGAAGATGATATCGTGAGAAATAACTTCAACATACATGATGTCATTGGTTCCTATTTTATTAAAGCCACCTTCATTAGGTATAACCACAAAGGCATCGTTCTTTTTACCTAATCTTTTCATGACTCTTTCAAGTCTTAAATAGAACGAAGCATAGGACAATGGTTTTAAAACGAAGTCGATAGCGTCTACTTCGTAGCCATTAGTCGCATATTTCGCTAAATTAGTAGCGAACATAATGACGACTTCTTCATCTTTTTCTCTAATTTTTCTAGCAACATCAATACCATTCATCGCTGATAGATTGATATCGAGAATAATGAAGTCATATTGGCTCTTAAAGCGCATTAAGAAAGCATCACCACTGGCAAATGTTTGAACATCAAAGGTGAGTTTTTTCTCTTTGCTATAACGATCTAATAATGAAAGACAGTTGTTTAAATCATCAACGGAGTCTTCCACGACCGCGATTCTAATATCTATTTCGCTCATTAATTGAATTATACCATTAAGGTAGCTTTAAGAAAACAATGAACCCCATATCCGCGTACGGACAGGGGTTCATTTTAGATGTTTGTATTAGTGACCGTCAGCCGCTTTTTTGACTTCTGGGATGCCAACAGCAGCGTAGTCTTCAGCGTTCCACACGTTATTGGAATGAGCACAGGCATAAAGAATATTCTTTGCCGCTCTTCTGATGTAAATTGGACCATCATGTGGAAGTAATGTACGTAATCTACTTGGTTTATTATCGTTGTTTAATTGTTGTGGTGTTAACCATAAGTCATTACCAGCAACTAAACCAATGTTTGTGGCCATGTAGCTACTACCAGCGTAGTCAGTAACGACGACACCATGGAAGCCCCATTCTTCTCTTAAGAGAGTGGTTAATAAGGCTTGATTACCACCAGCCCACCAGGAACCGACACAGTTGAAGGAGGACATGATACCAATACCACCTAAATCAACATAGAGTTCGAAACCACGAGCGTAGATTTCTCTAATAGCTTGTTCAGTAGCCCAGCAGAAGACACCACTACGATTTCTTTCTTGTTCGTTTAATAAGAAGTGCTTAGCGTAGGTATAAACACCATACTTCATACTACCTTGAGCGGTATAACCAGCCATTAAGCCACCAATAAGTGGATCTTCTGAATAGTATTCGAAGTTACGACCACCAAATGGTGAACGGTGGGTATTAATACCAGGAGCGTACCAGCCAGTTAAACCACGGGCCGCGCCTTCTCTACCAATGGATTCACCCATAATTCTAGCGACATCTGTTGACCATGAGCAGGCAACAACGACTTCACTTGGGTGACCTGTACCAGAGTGGAATGCCGCACTTGGACCATCGTAGTCCACGGTTGCGGTTTTACCGATGCTACTAACAGCAGCGGTTTGGAAACCACCGTATTCGATGAGTTTTTCCATATCACTATAAGACATTTGACTTAATAAGGATTCCCAACGTGGATCGTCCCAGTCAGCGTCTTTAAGATCTCTAAGTGTTAAATTACCAGCAACTTCTTGTGGTTTGATATCTTCACTGATTTGATTATCAACAAGTGTGAAAGTATTTGGAGCAGAATTATTGCTTACGCCACCTGGGAAGTGTGCTTTATCTGGATTGGATGCTAATGGGATATCGGCTTTATTTTGCCATGTATCTTCGAAATTAGATCTAGATAAGTATGTGTTCTTTTCGACACCACCACCGAATTCAGCATCTTGGAAAATGTTTTTGTATTCTTTGCCTGTTTGATAAGAGGTTTTGAATTCAACATCATCTTCAAGAGTTAATGTTTTGGTATTTTCTCTATTTTTGACTGCAGTCTCAGCAAGGTCCCAAACGTTTTCTCTAATAGAGAATTCATAGTCACCTTTTTCTAAGACATAGTAACCTTTTTGGGTTGACCAAGAAGCGAGATCACGATAAGTGAATTCTAACTTATAAGCTTTTGTATCACCTGGTTCAATGATGTTTGTTTTTTGGAAAGCTGTTAATGTGTAATATGATTTTTCAATACCACCTTTTGTGTATGGAGCATGGGTATAGAGTTGGATAACATCTTTGCCAGCCACTTCACCGGTGTTCTTAACTTCAACAGTGACTTCGACTTTTTGATTTTCTTCATCAACTTTGTATTCAGCGATAGATTTATCGAATGTTGTATAAGATAAACCATGACCGAAAGAGAATTGGACTTCATCATCATAATCGATGTAGCCTTCTTTAGCGGCAGTTACATAGTATCTGTAGCCAACATAAATGCCTTCGATGTAATTGGTGAAGTAAGAATTATTAGCGGCACCAGAAGTGTATCTGAGTGTGGTGTCATTACCAAAGTTTTGGTAAGATGGCGCGCTCTTCACATCATATGGCCATGTGTCCACTAAGTGGCCA
>CADCJP010000059.1 GCA_902801805.1 uncultured Erysipelotrichaceae bacterium
TAAGACAATAGTAAACGGTCCATCATTTACACTACTTACTTTCATATCAGCGCCAAAAATACCTGTGGCAATTGGGCCGTGTTTAGCTTCGAGTTGTTTATTAAAGTAAGCATATAACTCTTTTGCTTGGTCAGGCTTCATCGCGTTAATGAATGATGGTCGTCTTCCACCTGTTACATCTGCGTATAAAGTGAATTGACTGACCGACATAATTTGACCGTTTACGTCATTTAAGGAGAGGTTTGTTAGACCTCTATCGTCACAGAAAACTCTAAGAGCTAAAATCTTATCAATCATCTTGTCGACGATGGCTTGATTATCCGTATGAGTGAAACCAACGAGTAAACAAAAGCCACGATCAATTTGGCTATAAAGTTGACCGTCGATGGTGACTGATGCATTTAATACTGTGGTTAATACGACTCTCATTTTATTGAATGACTTCTAAGACTACTTTTGGCTTTTCAACGAATTCTTTGCTAATTGTAAAGGCATTGAATACGTTCTTAGCCACTCTATTTATTAATGTAACATTCTTATTAGAATGTAGGTAGCATAATGCTTCGCCTTCTTTGACATAATCGCCAACTTTCTTGTTGAGCATAATGCCAGCGGCCATATCGATGACATCATCTAATGTTTCTCTACCACCACCTAAGGTCATGGAAGATAAGCCGATTTCAAGAGCGTTGATCTCTTTAACATAGCCTTCTTCTTTAGCATAGATTGGGATGATGTTCTTAGCCACTGCAAACTTCTCTGGATGTAAGATGTATTCCACGTCTCCACCTTGAGCAGAAACCATTTCTAAGAACTTATTGAAAGCGGAGCCATCTTTAATGCATTCTTCAAGCATTTTGCGGCCTTCTTGATGGTTTTTACAGATATGTGCTTGTTCGAGCATGATGCTGCCTGTGATATAGCAAAGTTCCATTAAATCTTCTGGACCTTCCCCGTGTAAAGCAGCAATAGCTTCTTTAACCTCTAATGCGTTACCAACCGCTAAGCCTAAAGGCTCGTTCATATTGGAAAGAACGGCTCTTGTATCTCTTCCTAAGCCATTACCAATTTTGACCATTAATTTTGCTAAGGTTCTAGCTTGGTCGATATCTTTCATAAAGGCACCATTACCTAAAGTAACATCTAATAAGATAGCGTCTGTACCAGCGGCTAACTTTTTAGACATAACGGATGCGGCAATAAGAGGAATGGATTCGACTGTACCTGTCACGTCTCTAAGAGCGTACATCTTTTTATCCGCAGGCACTAAGGATTGTGTTTGACCAGCAATAGCAATACCAATCTTATTTACTTGGTTAATAAAACGATCACCATTGACTTGGATAGTTAATCCTGGAATGGATTCTAATTTATCTAATGTACCACCAGTATGGCCTAAGCCACGACCACTTAATTTGGCGAATGTCGCACCACAAGCGGCCACCATTGGTCCAAGGACCAAAGAGGTTTTATCACCAACACCACCAGTACTATGTTTGTCAACTTTAACACCTTTAAGACTGGATAAGTCTAATGTTTCACCAGAGTGTTCCATTAAATCAGTTAAGTTGATAACTTCTTCCTCTGTCATACCCTTGAATAAAATAGCCATATTCATCGCACTGACTTGATAATCAGGAATAACACCATTAACATAGCCATCAATCCAGAAAGCAATTTCTTCACGAGTTAAAGCATGACCTTCACGTTTTTTAATGATTAAATCGACCATTCTCATAAGCAATACCTCACTTTTTAATATAACATAAAATGTTAACTTGTTTAACAGAAGATAATACTGTAACGCATTATCAAAATAAAAGCAAATTTATTTTAAATAAATTGACCACTATTTTATATATCCTTATAATATTGCTTGTGTGTTTGGAAAGTTACGATTATTTCAGCACTTATTTCATCAATAGGAGGTCACTAGTATGAGACTTAAAACATTATTGCTCTTACCGTTTATTATTACTGGCTGTACTGGAAACAACATTTCCTCAGAGGAAATACCATCAACAGAACTACCAACATTACCGAGCAGTGAAGATCCTGCTTCTTCAAATAATGATGGCTCCACTAGCGAAGAAACTCCACTCAGCACCTTACCAACTGCTGAATCTCTTAACAATCTTCGTAAACCTGAACCAAAGATTAACAACGAAACAATGACAAACATTACCTGGCTTGATTTTGGCTTTGGTAGAAATGTTCACGTTGATGAAGATATGACAAATCCTGAGATCCTTGACGAAGAACACTGCCCATTTATTCCTGAAGTATACGAAGTATTGAACGACGCCGCTGACAATGGCTTTTGTTCCTCTAACGCTAGTTACTTAAAAAGCAAATCGCTTGAAGGTCTTTGTGAAATTTATGGTAATTACTTTTATGAAGAAAGTTTTAGCCAAGTGTATGGCGAAGAAGAAAAAGAACTTGCTGCAAAAATCAGAATGGCCAAAATTAAAAAATATCTTGGACAATTCTATAAAAAGACTAATTCAGATAAACCATTTAATGATGACAAAACATACGCCATATTAACCGAGTTATGTGCCGCATCTTATACCACCCGCTATAGCATCCATATTTTTAAA
Source organism: uncultured Erysipelotrichaceae bacterium (assembly GCA_902801805.1). The sequence goes on from CADCJP010000059.1 coordinate 2,601, forward strand.
AACTATGGTTACAAAGATAGCTATATCGAAGAACTAAAAGAAGTTTTAGAAAAAGATGAATACGCTGGTTACTGTGCTTTATTTGAAAAATATGGAACTGAATATATCCACAAAGTGACATACGCTCCAAGACATGCGATGTATCTTGGTTTTTCAGGAAACGTCACATTTAATACCTTTGGTTTTGATCAGAAACTTTTTGAAAATAAAGTCGAAGAACTTCTTGATGAAAATGGTCAACTCACACTTACCGATTATTCCATCACTGAAAGTGAATACAACTGGGCCGAAGAAGATTGGAAAGGCGCAAGACAAATATCATACGGAACATGGCCTTTCTATAATCTACTTCCTGAAAAGTATGACTTATACAAGCATAGAAGCAAAATCGAAGCGGCTTACAGAAAGTACTGTGCAGAGAAACTAGAGAAGTTAGAAAAAGAAGTTTCAGAACTTGTCGAAGAACAAACTTATATTAATGACGCTTATTTCAAACGCTCTTTCGACGAATATAACTCTCGTCAAAAACCATTTGAATTTGATTTCGTTTTCGGTGCTGAATCTAGCCTGCAGAATCCTCAAACAATGTACCAAGCTGGTTTCACAAAGCTCTACATGCGTCCGCGAATAAACTTGTCCAAAGAAGTCAGTTATGACTCAGAAATAATTATTGGTGGTAAACGCGCTAAGGTTAGAGACGGTGACTGGTATCAAATTAACATTACTGATTTATACGAAGTAGATTCTAATGTCCATTTCAAGGTCACTCCTATTACCAATTCAAACGTGAGTGTTACGCTTGAATTCGTCTACATGAAATAGTCATTCACCAAATTGATAATAAAAGGTCTATCGGTTAATATATTACCGATGGACTTTTTTAATCATTTAAAAACATATCTAACTGATGAACAAATAGCAGATCTATCTAAAGCCTTAGAGGAAGATAGCAAACACGCTTTGCTTTTAAATGAAGAAAAGATGTCTATTGAAAGACTTCTAGAACTATATCCAAATCTAGTGAGACACCCAATCATTCCTAATGCCTTTTTATACGATAAAAATGAGTTTGAATTAGGTAAGAGTATCTATCATGAATTAGGTTGTTTTTATCTACAAGAACCAAGCGCCATGTTACCAGCCTTTTTACTTAATCCAAAAGAAGGCGAAACAGTCTTAGATCTATGCGCTGCACCTGGTGGCAAAAGTATGCAAGCGTCCTTGCTCATGAAGAACAAGGGTTTAATCGTCGCTAACGATATAGCGCGTACTCGTGCCTATGCTATTAGTGAGAACGCTGAAAGAATGGGAAGAGGAAATCTTCTCATCATCAATAACGATTTTTCTAGTATTTATCAACACTATTTAAATACTTTCGATAAGATTATTTTGGACGCTCCATG
>CADCJP010000060.1 GCA_902801805.1 uncultured Erysipelotrichaceae bacterium
ATTGAAGAGCTAGATTCAGAAGCTCCTATTAGCATGAATATCAAAACAAATAAGTATTCTTCCTATAGTGGCTCTACTGTAGAAACAAGTACTTCAAACTTCTATTTAAGAATGAATAATTCTACCTACTCTAATGGTGGTTATACATATGCCGCTTTAATTAATGGACAATGGTACGCTGCTAGTTATAAAGGTACACAATCTAGTGGTGGTCAAGGTGGTCCAGGTGGAGGCGGTCATGGTGGTCCAGGTGGATCAAGTACATACCATATCTATCAAATTGCTAAACCAAGTGGTGCCACAAGCTTTACTTTATATCGTTTCCAAGGTAGTAATGTGACCTCATTTACCACTGATAGTTATAACGCTGTTAGTGACGCAAAAGCCTTTAATGAAGCTTATGATATGGTCACTATCTCAGTGAGTAATAAAACAATTAGCTTCGGTAGCTGGGGTAATTACGCCTCAGGCAACAATAATAGTGCAGATGTGTCCGCAAAAGGCATTAAAGCGGAAAATGAAATCTACATTCAATCAGGCGATATCAATATCAAAGCCTATGATGACGCAATTCACGCTAATAATGATGGCATTTTAGAAAATGGTACAACTCCATTAGGTAACATCAATATTTCTGGTGGTAGCTTAGTCCTTAACGCCAGTGATGATGGTATCCACGCAGATAACATCGTCAATATCTCTGGTGGTGAAACACATGTTGAATCATCTTATGAAGGCATTGAAGGCAATGTCATCAATATCACAGGTGGTGAAACATATGTCTATGCTACAGACGATGGTATGAACGCAACCAAGGGTAAAGCTAGCCCTGCTATCAATGTCAGTGGTGGCTTCCTTGATGTTGAGGTTCCTACTAACGGCGATACCGATGGTATCGATAGTAATGGTACATATAATCAAACAGGCGGTGTCGTCATCGTTAAAGGTCCAGGATCTGCAAGTGGTAATTCTGGTGGTGGTGCAGCGGCTTTAGACACTGATGGTAGCGTTACTTTAAAAGACTGCACATTAATCATCTTTGGTGGCATGGAGAAGACTCCTAGCACCACAAATGTCACAAAGACAATTTGTTCTTCAACTACGGTTAGTACTGGTTCGCATTCAGTTTCATTCTCGTCTGGAAGTGCCAGCTACAATACAACACTAAAAACATCTTCAAAGGGATGCTTGGTCTATAGTGCGTTGGGTCAAGCAACATTGAAATAGTTTTCAGTGATAGGTTCCTTTCTCACGGAAAAGGTCAGGTCTCTGATCTTTTCTTTTGCCTATATATTTAAAAGAACAAGCGCGTCCAGGGGCGGGCGGACAGGCGCCTGCACCCACCTCCATGCGCACTCAAAATATAAACAAGATAAAAATTTAATAAAAAAGTCATAAAAATGTATTAAAAATAGCTAAAAATAATATAAATAATAAAAAATATTAAAAATTTTCATATTAAAAAAGTAAGACTACATCAAAGAAAAATAATTTATATAAAAAATAATTAAAAAAATTTTAAAAAAAGTGTTGCAATAAAAATTAAATAAGCGCATACTATAATAACCCACCCGGGAAACTGAGTGGTAAGATAATAAGAATTGATAGATTCTTATATATCTTAAGTCCAGGTAAATCAATCAACGCAGGTATGTAAGTTGCTAAAGCGTTTCTGAGATTAAAGAAAAAGCTCAGATCAATGATTGTACTGGCAGGTTGGAGCAATCCAATCAAGGGCAAAATCCTCACTGCTACAGTGGATGCTGAATTAGAGTTTGACAGCGTAAGACCACCGCCCGACAAGATCGAAGAGGAAGATGAAGGCCAATAACCCATCAAACACCCCACATTCAGGCTAAAGCAACTCAAAACCTGAAATAAGTTAGCTGGTCAGTAATGGCACAGAGAGCGAATGGGCGAAAACTTAGCCTTAAAAAGTAAGACGATCACCACTAAAACGACGTTGATAGTAAGGCTCTGGGATTAAAGCTCCCAGTTAATGATCGCAAAAGGCTGGAAATCCTTCGGGAAATCCAAACGGCAAACCTCACTTGAAAAGTGGTAGCTGAGTTAGAGCTTAACAGCGTAAAACCACCGCCGGACACAAAGACGAAGAGGGAAAACAAAGATCCAGTTATGAAAAACATAACGGAAAAGCCTAAATCGCATTACTCAACCTAACGTGCGATGATAACGGAAGAACCCAGATGGAAATTCCGTGAAGAAATGGCCTAAAGAGCTTAAGACTAGATAAGCCAACCACCTCCATTAACTGATTATGGAGCCTCGAAGGATTAAAAAACCGTCGTTAACTGGTTGCACTAGCAAAGAATCATCAGAAATGGTGATTATCGGTACGATCCCACCTGACTGGCAACAGTCACCGGCATCTGCGTTAAAGCTTGGCAGAGTAAACCCGGCACCGGACATGACGAAGAGGATAACAGTTCCAAAGCTAATGACTTGGAAAAGCTGGCCATTAATGCGCTACTCAGTTCAAAACGCATTTTACCAAGAAGCATCACCAGCGAACGCAGCTTAACTTGGGTATCTGGTAACAGGTACAACGGTTCAAAAGAAGGAAGCGGAAATTGTCCGCTTCTTTCTTTTTGTTTTTGTATTAAACTATTGGTATGTACGATCCACATTCAACTAGATATAAATATCCAGATTTTACTGACCAACATTATTTAGTGGTGAAAAAGAATAATGGGGCGGTTTTTGATGAAAACTACCCATATATTGATAATTCTAAGGGCTTTAGATTTAAAAAATGGTGGGTACGTGTATTACTTAACTTAATTGTTTTTCCTATTTGTCCAATCTACATGGGACTAAGAATTAAAGGTAGAAAGAATTTAAAAAGGACTATATTGCCGTGATGAAAGCGATTAGACCAAGAAAACCAAGAGTGTTAGTCTGGGCCCCTAATGTTAGAGGGGAAAGTGGTACCTTAGTGAGATTAGTGGGTGGTATTCCTATCCCTGATAGTGATTTAGGGGGTAAAGTTGCTTGTAATAAAGCGGTGGAACAATATCTAAATGGTGGAGGGTTTCTGCAAATATACGCAGAAGGTAGTATGTGGGAATGTTATCCATATATTAGACCATTTCATACAGGTGCTGCCTCATTAGCGTGCCGACTTAATAAACCGATATTACCAATTGGTTTCTCTTTTAGAAAACCAAGTTGGATAAGACGTCATATATTTAAACAAGAAGTAGCGATTACTTTAACTATTGGTGAGCCTTTATATAAGGATGATAACTTAGGTGAAGGTGAACAACGCATTGATTTAACCAAAAGAATGCATCATGCAGTCTGTTTACTCGCTGATGTTGATCCTAAAGAGAATATTTACGAGCCAATATTTAATAACTCAAAACGTATAGATAAATAAAACAGTCACCTCTATCCACAAGTGGTGACTGTTATTCATTAGTGAGAGCATTAAGCTCTTGCGATTCTGAAGCGATTCTCGTAGTCATAGACATAAGCAATATCGTGCTTGTTATTATCGATGAAATATTCATCGTTGATTCTAAGATCGACTAGGCCATGTCTACTGTAGTAATTGAAGATGTAATCAATAGCTTTAGTTCTGGTGTTAAACTTGTGGCGGAATTGAATGAATCTTCCATCTACGACGGCTTCTAATGTGTACTTATTCATCATCGGAATACCTCTTTTCTTTTAGCCTTTTTACGTCTTGCTTGGGACGAGGTATTCCTCAAGTGAATACAATATATTAGTCCTTTTTAAAGGACTGTCAAGCATTTTAATAAAAATATTTAAAAATATTATGCTATATTTAAATCATGATTGGATTATATATCGCTTTAGGCATCATAGGTTTTATCTTATTATTCATTATCCTCGCGGTTATAACGATGTATCGTTTAATCTTCTTTTCACCGAGAAAAGGACAAATAAGTGACTCCACTTTGGCGAGTTCTAAAAACTTTAATAACTATTCTGAAGATATGAAAGCTAACATCATTTCTTTTATAGCTAAACCATATGAGGATGTCTATATCATTTCATTTGATAAATTAAAATTGCACGCGAGGATGTTTGATAATAAAGAATCAAAGAAGATCGCTATTTTATTACATGGTTATAAAGGCACAGTTTATCGTGACTTTAATGCAATTAGTAAAATACTATTTGAAGAAGGCTATAAAGTATTAGCGGTTGATGAAAGAGCACATGGCTTGTCTAAAGGTCATGTTATTACCTTTGGTGTTAGAGAAAGTAAAGATCTCTTATCTTGGTTAGATTACGTTAAAGAGAGATTTATTGATCATGAAATCTTACTAGTGGGTGTTTCTATGGGTGGACATACAGTCTTAAATATCTCCGATAAGATTAGTAAAGACATTAAGATTATCGCTGATTGTCCATATGCATCCCCTAAGGAGATATTAGTGAGTACGATTAAGTCAATACACTTGCCAGTCTTTATCTTTTATCCACTTCTTAATTTAACTAGTCATATATTTGCTCATGAAAGTTTAAATAAAACATCAGCGTATAACTCCATTAAGAATAGTGATAACAAAATACTTATCATGCACGGTGATAAAGATCATGTTATTCCATATACCATATCTAAGAAATTAGCGGATACCTACCCTCATAAAATTAGATATGAAGTATTTAAAAACGCTGATCATGGTGCATCAGCGTTAACGGACTATAATCGTTATCAAAAAGTAGTGGAAGAGTTCTTGAATAACTAATTATTTATCTTTTTCAAATCTTCTCTTATTAAAAGCATTTTATTCTTAAGCGAGTTAAGATCTTCTTTTGCTGTTTGATAAACAACTTCAGCTTTTACTGAATCGTAGACATGAACAATGAGGTTTCGCATGTTTCTGGCTTCTTTCCACGGCAAATCTTCATAGTCATCTTTGAGTGTTTCTTCGATTTTTATCATTTGTTCACCAATTTGCGCGATTAGGAAAGTGGTAGCGCGTACCAAAATATCAGATTCTTTGAATTGCTCTAAACTAAGACCCTCAATATCTTTTTCAACGGTTTCCGCGTGTTTGATAATAGTATTTATTCTTTGGATTGTTCTTTTTATCATATAGTTTTATTCCTTCTTTAAGGAGATTTTCTAGGAAATCAGCATTATCACCGATTTGCTCATGCGTTTGCAAATCGACCTCTTTATGCAGCGAATTTTCAAGCTCAACGGCCATTGTAAAGAAATTTAGTCCCATACCATGACAGACAACTAAAATATCAACGTCACTTTTACGTGTTGCTTCGCCCCTCGCGTAGCTACCGTATAAATATGCACACTCTACCCCTGCGTATTTTTTAAAAACTTCATCACATATAGATTTGATTTTTCTAATACTCAGTATCCTATCCTCTTCATCACAATAACCTAGTTCCTCTAATTGTTGGAGAAGAGTTTTGTATGTGACGTTACGGGTTTCTGTCTCCTCGTATGTTTGATAAGTACGACGTGAAACACCACATATTTTCGCCATCTGTGTTTGGGTTAAACCAAGTTGTTTTCTTTTTAGCCTTAATTCATTTTCCATAATTCAATTATAACTGCGCAAAACAAAATGCGCAACTTGTTTAATGCATAATAATTGTGCTAATCTATATGGTTACATGAAAAAGAGCAGAAAAGATTTGATATTACTGATAACATTCATCGTACTAGCGGTAGCAATTAACGCTTATATTATTTATCATGCTTGTTTAAATGGTATGCAAAGCTCTAATGCCTCTGAAGGAGTCGTGGAAGTGAGTGAAGAAGTCGTTAATACAGTAAGACCTAACACTATTACAGAAGCTAACCATGACCAATTTGCCACCTTTATTAGAAAAGCCTTTGGTCACTTTGGTTTATTTACTCTCAGTGGTATCTTCTCTTCCTTTGCCACTTATTTTGTAATTAAGGACACTAAATGGTACACAAAAGGATTAGGTATTGGTATCTCTTTCCTATTTGGTTTCCTTCTCGCGGTATTAACGGAAATCATTCAATTAAATGTCCCAGGAAGAAGTGGGGAATTCGTTGATGTTTTAATCGATACAGGTGGATATGTCATTGGTTTAGGTATTACTGTATTGATTCTTGCCTTAGTTTTAAAACATCAAGCGAAGAAGAAAGAAAACCACTAACTTTTTGCGATTATACGCGTAATGTGATTAAATAAATGCACAAATGAAGAAGAAAGAATTAAGAACATTTGACTTAAATCAACCATTCAATCCTAGTGATATCAAAGGATTAAGATGGGAAGAATTAGATCTCCTCAGCGAAGAGATAAGAAAGAATATTATCGCTAGCTGTGCTAAAAATGGGGGTCACCTTTCTAGTTCTTTAGGGGCTACTGATTTAACTGTGGCTATCCATCATTATTTTGATTTACCAAAAGATAAAGTCATCTTTGACGTTGGTCATCAAAGCTATGCTCATAAGATTCTTTCTGGTAGAAGCTTAGAAAACTTAAGAAAGAGCAATGGTGTATCTGGTTTCCAAAAAAGAAGTGAATCAGAATATGATCCATATGAAGCAGGGCACTCATCCACATCCATAAGCGCTGCGATGGGTTTAGCGCTTCGCCGTGACCTAAACAAAGAACAATATGAAGTTATCGCTGTGATTGGTGATTCTTCTTTAGCCAACGGCGTGGCGTTTGAAGGTCTTAATAACCTCGCTAACTTTGATCATAAAATCATTAGTGAATCACGTGGTTTATTACATCGTTATTTTGAAAAGTTCAGATTATCTAAAGGCTATTTAAGAAGTAAAAGCCGTTATCAAAGATTTTTAAAGAAGACTTTCTTAACTAGATGGTTCTATCACTTAACTAGTTGGATTAAGCGTCAATTTAAAAAACTCTTATTAAGAAAGAACTTCTTTACTGAAATGGGTTTATATTTCATCTCTAATGTTGATGGACATGATATTAAACAATTAGAGAAAGCCTTTAACTATGCGAAGAACGCACCTAGTTCAGTCGTTATCCATGTCACCACCCAAAAGGGACGTGGCTATAAATATGCGGAAGAAGACTATGTTGGTAATTGGCATGGTGTGGGTCCATTTGATATTGAAACTGGTAAACCACTTAAAGAAAGAAACCCATATTACCTTAGTTGGTCACAAATATACGCTCAATTATTAAAAGATCGATTAAAAGTTGATGAACGTATGGTCTTAATTAATCCAGCGACAATGGTGGGTTCATGTGTTGATGATTTATTAGAAAAATATCCTGACCGTGTATTTGATGTGGGTATTTCTGAAGAACATGGTGCGGTTTTTGCCGCGGCTGTCGGTTTAAATAAAGATATCCATGCTTATTACAATATCTATAGTACCTTCTTACAACGTAGTTATGATG
>CADCJP010000061.1 GCA_902801805.1 uncultured Erysipelotrichaceae bacterium
CCAAAAGAGCAGGTTTATTACACGATATCGGTAAATCCATTGACTATGAAACCGATGGCTCTCACGTAGAAATCGGTGCTAGACTCGCTAAGAAATACGGTGAAGGTGATGTCGTTCTTAACGCCATTGAATCACACCATGGAGATGTGCCTGCTAAATATATCATCTCTCACTTAGTCCAAGCCGCTGATACTTTAAGCGCTGCTAGACCTGGTGCAAGAAGTGAAATGCTTGAAAACTACATTCAAAGAATTGAAAAACTCGAAGAGATTTGTAAATCCTATGATGGAGTTTATCAAAGCTACGCAATGCAATCTGGCCGTGAATTACGTGTCATGGTTATTCCTGATAAAATCGATGATATCGGCGCCTTTAAATTAGCCCGTGAAATCAGAGAAAGAATTGAAAATGAAATGACCTATCCAGGTCAAATTAAAGTTTCTGTCATCCGCGAATATCGCGCTGTTGAAACTGCGAAGTAATAACTTCTAGAAAAGAGAAATTTTGAAAATATTATTTATTGGAGATATCGTTGGTAAAGTCGGCCGTAGAATGATTCATGACCATTTACAAACATTTGTGAATAAATATCACATTGATTTTGTTATCGCTAACGGAGAAAATACCACACACGGTAAAGGATTATTAAGACATCATTATCAAGAACTAATTGATAACGGTATCGATGTGATTACTTTAGGTAATCATTACGATAATAAAAACGAGATCCGTAAATATCTTGATGGTGCAGATCGATTAATTAGACCGCTAAATTTACTCCATGATTATCCAGGAGATGGCTCTGCTTTATATGACCTTAATGGAGTATCTGTTAGAGTCACTAATATCTTAGGAAGCGCCTTTATGGATGAAGCAGTTAATAATCCATATTATTCTTTATTAGAATTATTAGAAAATGAAGAAAAAGCAGACATCCATATTGTGGATTTCCACGCAGAAGCAACTGGAGAAAAACTTTGCTTAGCCTATGCATTAGACGGCAAAGTCAGCGCCGTGCTTGGTACACATACCCATGTGCAAACACGTGATTATAAAATATTAGAAGGTGGAACAGCCTTTATCTCTGATGTTGGTATGACTGGCTATGCGGATGGCGCCTTAGGCTTTTCAAAAGATAGCGTCGTTAAAAAGATCGTCTATGGAGAAATGTCTAGATTTGATATCCCAAACGATGGTCGAGGTTTATTTAGCGCAGTAGTGTTAGATATCGATGAATCAACCGGAAAAACTAAAGAAATATTCCCAATTTATTATTTAGAAGAAAAATGAAAACAAGAATTGTTAATTACCCAGACTTAATTGCTGCAAGAGACCGTCATCCTAGTGAGACTAGTTTTTCTCATGCTTCCGTTAGTCATATCGATGAAATTGAAAAGATTGCTAGAGGCAAAAAATACTATATTCATACTTATGGCTGCCAAGCAAATATTAGAGACGAAGAAACAATGCGCGGTATGCTTGAAGGTGTTGGCTACACTCAATTTAAAACGATTAAGAAGAATTAATAAAAAACTTGTTTTAGGAATTTGTGGATGTATGGTGGAGCAGCCAGAAATCTTAGAAATATTAAATAATAAATTCCCAGAAATTAATCTATATTTTGGCACTCATGAAATCGATCAATTATTAGATTTAATTTATGAAGTATACACTAACGACATTAGGTTAATTTCTATCATGTCAAAGCAAGGCGAAGTAATCGAGAATGAAAAGGTTGCCAGAAACAATCAATATAAGGCGTATGTGAATATTATTTATGGATGTAATAAATTCTGCACATATTGCATTGTTCCTTATACTCGTGGCAAAGAAAGAAGTCGTCATTTTGATGATATTATGAATGAAGTAAGAGACCTTAAAAAACAAGGCTATCAAGAGATTACTTTCTTAGGACAAAATGTTAATGCTTATGGTAAGGACTTAGATGAGGGCCATGACTTTGCTGATGTATTAGAAGAAGCAGCGAAAATGGGCATCCCAAGAATTAGATTTACAACCTCTCATCCGTGGGACTTTTCCAGCAAAATGATTGATATAATTGCTAAATATGACAATATCATGAAGTGCATTCATCTCCCTGTTCAATCAGGTAGTAGTGAGGTTCTTAAACTCATGGGTCGTAGATACACTAGAGAACATTATCTTAATCTAGTTAAAGAGATGCGAGAAAAGATCCCAGGACTCAGTTTATCCACTGATATTATTGTGGGATTCCCCAATGAAACTGAAGAGCAATTTAAAGAAACTTTGTCCCTTGTAGATATCGTTAAATATGAGTCTGCATTTACCTTTATTTATTCACCTAGAAGAGGTACTCCTGCCGCTAAAATTGCAGACAACGTAACCTATGAAGATAAAGTTAGAAGATTCAAAGAACTTGTGAAGCATTTAGAGGTTAATATTGAAAAGGATTCTTTGTCCTATGTCGGTCATACTTATAAGGTTCTTGTTGACGGCACTAGTAAGACCGATGAGAATATGCTTTCTGGATATACAGAGAGCAATAAATTAGTTCACTTCAAAGGTGATAATTCATTAGTGGGCAAAATAGTGGATATTAAGATTTTAGAAAGTCATACCTATTCATTAATTGGAGAGCTAGTTAATGGATAAAGTTATTGAACTTGCTCATGAATTAAAAGCGGAATTAGATGATCTTCCTTTGTTTCAGGAATATACAAGAATCAAAGAACTTATGGATTCATCTAGTGAAATTGAGGAATTAAAAAGAAAGATCGCTTTAGCGAAACTTCATAATGATTCCAATCATCAAAAATATTTAGATGAATATAATTCTCATCCACTTGTTGTGAATTATGAACAACTGAAATTAGAAGTTTATAATTATCTAAAACAGATTAGTGAAATTGTGAATAAGAAGTGATTGAAATTCACTTCTTTTTTCATATAATAGAGACATGATTTATGTAATAATGGGTCCTACTTGTAGCGGCAAAACCGAAGTCGCTAATTATTTGCTTGATAAATTAAATTGTGAAGCGATTAATTTTGATGCTTTCCAAATTTATAGAGACATGGATATTGGCACCGCAAAAATATCTAAAAATGATCCACATTACGATAAATACCATTTACTTGATATTAGAGATCCTAACGAAACATTTTCGGTCATGGAATATCAAAAACTATGTCGTAAGACAATAGATGAACTATTAAAGAAAAATAAAGATGTAGTTCTTGTAGGCGGGACAGGATTATATGTTCGAGCAGCGTTATATGATTATGTTTTTAAAAAAGAAGAAAATATGGATAATTCTGATTTAGAAAAATTAACTAATGAAGAATTATGGAATATGCTTCATCAATTAGATGCTCAAGAATCAGAAAAGATTCATCAAAATAATCGCAAAAGATTAATTAGAGCTATTTCTTTGATTAGATCAAGTGAATGTAATAAAACAGAATTATTAAATCAACAAGAACATAAACTTATATATGACAATGTGAGATTTATATTCATCTCACCATATAGACAAAATCTATATGAAAATATAAATAAAAGAGTAGAATTAATGTTTGAAAGCGGTCTTGTTGAAGAAGTTAAAGAGCTTCTTAATAAATATCAATTATCCTTAACCGCAACACAAGGAATTGGATATAAAGAAGTTATTCAATATCTAAACAACGAAATTAGTAAAGAAGAATGCATCTCGCTAATTCAAAAAAGAACAAGAAATTACGCAAAGCGACAAGTGACATTCTTCAAAAATCAATTTGAATACGAACTATACGCTTCTAAAGATGAAGCGATGAAATCTTTATAGGGGGATGAATAAATGGAAAATATCTACGAAATTGCTGAAAGAGCAGGCATTAAAAAGGAATATGTGATTCCATACGGCTTAGATAAAGCCAAAATCGATTTAAAGATTAACGAAGAATTAAAAAATAAGAAAAATGGTAAGTTAGTTTTGGTGACTGCAATTACTCCAACTAAAGCAGGAGAAGGTAAAACCACAACCACAATTGGCTTACATGACGGCTTAAGAAGAATTGGTGTGAAATCATTAGGTGTTTTACGTGAACCATCATTAGGTCCTGTTTTTGGTGTTAAAGGTGGTGCAGTTGGTGCACTAAAATCCACAATTGTCCCAAGTGATGATATTAATTTACATTTCACTGGCGACTTCCATGCTTTAACTTCCACAATCAATTTAATCTCTGCAATTATCGAAAATAGTGTCTTCCAAGGCAATTTATTAAACATTAATCCAGACCGTATCGTTTGGACTAGAGCCTTAGATATGAATGATAGATCACTTCGTGATATCACTGTCACCAGCGCTGATTCTAAACATTCCATTACTCATAAATCTGAATTTGTAATTACCGTTGCTAGTGAATTAATGGCAATTTTCTGCATTTCAAATAATGAAAAAGAATTCTTAGATAGGACCGAAGACATTATTGTTGCTTATACATATGACGAAAAGCCAATTAGAGTAAGAGATTTACATATTCGTGGCGCAATTTATAAATTAATGCACGCTGCGATGAATCCTAACTTAGTGCAAACCTTAGAAGGCAATCCAGTGATGGTGCATGGTGGACCATTTGCCAACATCGCACATGGATGTAACTCTGTTATCGCTACAAAATTAGCGTTAAAACTCGCCGATGTTGTTGTTACTGAGGCTGGATTCGGTGGTGATTTAGGTGCTGAAAAATTCTTAGATATTAAATGTCAAAGAGCAGGTTTAAAACCTGACGCAATTGTCTTAGTGGCAACAGTTAGAGCCCTTAAACTCCATGGTGGAGTGAAATTTGAAGATTTAGATAAAGAAAATATCGAAGCGATGAAAGCCGGTATTTGCAATCTAAAGAAACACGCTGAAAACATGGTTAGCTATGGAGTTCCTGTGGTTATCGCTGCTAATAGATTCCCAAGTGATACAGACGCTGAATTAAATGAATTAAAAGCATGGTGTGTCTCTAATGGATATCGTTTTGCACTTAACGAAGGTGCAGTTAAAGGCTCAATTGGCGCTGTAGAACTAGCAGAAGCGGTTAAAGATATCCTCGATAATCAAAAATCTAACTACCAAGCTTTATATCCAATTGGTGATGAGAATTATTCCATCAAAGACAAGATTGAATTAATTTCTAAGAAAATCTATGGAGCTGGCAATGTTGTTTATACTGATTTAGCTAATGAACAGATCAAACAATATGAAGATATGGGTTATAAAGGTTTAGCGGTTTGTATGGCGAAAACCCCA
>CADCJP010000062.1 GCA_902801805.1 uncultured Erysipelotrichaceae bacterium
CATTGTCACTGATAAATGCAATTTACACTGCAAGCATTGCTCCGTTAATAACATTACCGCAGTCGTACATCCATACGCTCAAATTAGAAATGAAATGCAAATTTTATACGATATGGGTGTCCGTATTCTCTTTTTCTGTGGTGGTGAAACATTCATGTGGAAGGATGGAGATAAGACATTAAGAGATCTAGTCATCGAGGCTAAAAAGATGGGTTTCTTAATTGTTAATGTCGTCACTAATGGGACATGGCCAATCGATTTACCTGAAGCTAATTTAATTCTATTAAGTTTAGATGGGGATAAAGAACACCATAACATTATCCGTGGAGATACTTACGATAAGATATTTGAGAATATCTCTAAAGCCACAGCGGATAATATTTGTTTCTATATGGCAATTAATCAAATTAACAAAGATTCTGTAGAAGATGTTTGTCTTAAAGCTAGAGACACTAAACACGTTAAAGCGGTTTCCTTTAATTTCCATACCCCATATCCAGACACTAAAGAATTAGCCCTTTCAAAAGAAGAAAAGGCTAAAGTGTGTGAAACAATCAAAAGAATGAAAAAGAAAGAGAAAGCTCCAATCTTTAATTTAATCAGTGCTTTCCCATATTTGATTAATAATTCATTCCCCACCCCGTGCCATCAATGTGTGGTTATTGAAAATGGCAAGATATCGACATGTGGTAGATGTATTGATGTTCCTGGATTATGTGAGAAATGTGGCTATTTCTTTGTCGCTGAATACACCTTGTTATTTAAAGGTAAATTTAAGATTATTTGGGAAATGCTTAGGACATATCTTAAATATATTTAAAGGATATAGACATGAGTTTTATAACTAATTTAACAAGGATGTGGCTCACTAGAAGCACTAAACCATTTATATTCAAAAACGAATATGATCAGTTTTTACCATATCTTGATTGTCAAAACTTAGGTTTATATATTCATATTCCTTTTTGTAAAAGCATTTGTAATTTTTGCCCGTACTGCAAAGTTATCTATAACAAAGAACAATGTGATAAATACATTGAAGCATTGATTAAAGAAATACATATGGTGGGTAATCAATACGAAGGTAAAAAAGAAGTCACCTCATTATATTTTGGTGGAGGCACTCCCGCTTTAGCGGCCCCTTATCTTAAAGATATTATTGAAGCGGTTAATGAGCACTTTATCATTACTGAAGGGATTGGTTTAGAACTACATCCTGATAACGTTAATGAAGAAACTTTATTAATACTTAAAGAAGCGGGTATTACTAAAATCAGTATTGGTGTCCAATCATTTCAAAACAAATATCAAAATATACTAGGTAGAAAAAGCGTTAATCCTGAAGCACTAAAAGAAGCATTAGACAAGGTACCTTTTGAAACAGTTAGCATGGACTTTATCTTCGCTCTTCCTAATCAAACATTTGAAGATTTAAAAGATGATATTGATATTGCTTTTAGGATCGGCGCTAATCACATTGCGATTTATCCATTTATTGATTTCACGTTCACCACTAGTGAAGTGAAAGCGATGCCTAAAAAACAAAAAAGAAAGCTATTAGATCAAATTACTAATTATTGTTTAGAAAAGGGTTATGACCGTAACTCTATTTGGACATTCTCTAGTGTAAAAGAGGCTAAATACTCCTCTATGACTAGAGATAACTTCTTAGGCTTTGGTTGCAGCGCTACTACGTTATTAAAAGAGCAATTTAAGATTAATACCTTTAATGTGGAAGAATATATTAAAAGAATTAATGACGCTAAACTAGCGACATCTCTCACTATTAGATTCACCTTAAGACAAAGAATGATTTATTACTTATTCTGGACCGCGTATTCCACGAAAGTCGATAAACGTGACTTTGAAAAGTTCTTTAATGTGCCTTTAAAAAAGATGTATGGCTTTGAATTATGGATTGCTAAGCTATTTGGCTATATAAAAGAAAAAGATGGTGTCTATACGATGACACTTAAAGGTGCATTCTATTACCACTACTACGAAAACTTCTATACCCTCTCTTATATCGATAAGATGTGGGGCATCATGAGAAAAGAAGCATTCCCTGAAAAGATTGAACTATAAAAAAGCCAAGATTGATGTCTTGGCCTTTATTTTTAGAATTATTAGTTTTCTCTAATAATATCAACAGGCTTTTTCTTTCCTAAGAAAATCATAGGGAGCGAACTTCCTAATATAGCTATTGAGAAGATAACACCAAGTAAAAGTAAGAAAGGAATCGGCCCTAAAGTAAATAAGCAGAAGTTAAATTTATTATTAACTATCAAGCACGCTATTTCACAAGCGGTGAAAGCGAATATGAAGTTCATTAATGAGAAAAGTAAAGCTTCAAAAAGGAATATTTTAGTAATTCCAGCACCACTGGCGCCTAAAGCTCTTAATATACCAAATTCACGTTTCTTTTCATTTAGCGAAGAAAGTAAGGAATTGAAGAGAATCAGCGCCGCTAACAAGCATAAAACAACACCTGATGTAACAAAGACTCTAATTGTAATAGGATCTGTGAAAAAGCTATATGCTGTCTCAAATTCTGCGTATCTTGTGGTAAATGTCGCGGAAATCTTATATGTGCAATAATCAACGCTACGTTGGTTTTCATAAGTTTCTTTGTAAGTGTATGAAACTGCCTTGATTATTTTTTTATCGTCATATAGATTGCCTTTTAATTTATAAAGAGCGCTGATAGGGACACTAAAATCAATCGCGTTTTTGAAGAATCCTTCATAGACGAACGCATAGTTCATCGCGTGTTCTCCGCCAAGATACAAATCAAGGAAATCATCCACAATGACTCTCTCATTCTTATCATATTTTGCTAAGAATGATTTGCTTTCCTCGGTTTTATAAACACCGCATATGGTTAATTCTTTATCAATCTTCTTACCGATTAATTCATTAACACTATTAATTTGCGAAACGTTACCTTCTTGGTCTTTATAACCAAAGCGTAGGAACATATCTGCCCAATAATCGGTAATAGCTATCTCAGTATAATTTTGAGGTAATCTAGAGGCACTGCCCGCTCTTTCGTCTGGCGTTAGAAGAGCATCCTGTTCCGCTGTGTTTTCATTAACTTCGATAAGGCGACTTATTCCACGAACGGCTAAGTAATTATATGGGTTGTACATCTCTTCTTCCGAAGGTGTTTTGCCAAAATAATTAGCGCCAAAATATTCGCAGAAATAACTAGCCTCAGCCGCTTTTAAAGTCTTGCTATCTTTGTATGAAGATAATACATCTAATTGTTTTTCTGTTAGCCCAGTTTCAATTGTGTCGACGTTTTTATTCTCAGCACCATCTTCGTACTTTGTGAATACGTCGATTGTGGAATTGCCTTTTAATATTGCTGTTTTAACATCGTTTTTGTAGCACGATTCTAACTCTGCAGTTAATAAATCTGTGGTAGAAGCAACCGATGAAAAGCAAAACAAAGAGCAAGAAACGACAGCAGTAATAAGTGATAGCACATATTTCAATGGTTTTGCCTTGATGCTTGAAAGAGATACCCTAAAAGCAATTGCATTAGACAATCTAAATCTCTTTTTCTTTTTAGGTGTTTCATCTTCAATGGTTGAAGTATCTTTTTTGGATTCGCTTTGTTTCTTTGACGAAACAGAATCTTTTTTAATTAAGCCATCCGCTATTTCGATGATTCTATCACCGTATTTAGCGGCACTTTTAACATCATGGCTCACAACAATAACTAATTTATTGAGAGAGATATCTTTTAACGTTTTATACAAATCTTTACTTGTTTCAGGATCCAACGCACCAGTTGGTTCATCTGCGAGAATGATATCTGGGTTTTTAATTAACGCTCTAGCGATAGCGACGCGTTGCTTTTGTCCGCCAGATAATTCTTTGACAGATCGATAGAATAGCGTATCA
>CADCJP010000063.1 GCA_902801805.1 uncultured Erysipelotrichaceae bacterium
AACTTCGATAGAATGCTCTAAAGCATTTTGTCCATAGCTAGTACGATATTTTAAGTTACCAACATAATCTAATAATTCTTTATTGATTCTTGGTAGACCAAGTTTAAAGGCGACATCTTGACCAGTCTTATGAATGGTCTCTTCAACTTCGTTTTTACATTTTTCAACGATTTCTTCAATTCTTCCTGGTTGGATACGTCCGTCTTTAATTAACATTTCAAGAGACATTCTCGCGATTTCTCTTCTAATTGGATTAAATGAAGAAACGGTAATTACTTCTGGGGTGTCATCAATAATTAAATCCACTCCAAGCATTGTTTCTAAAGTACGAATGTTACGGCCTTCTCTACCGATAATTCTTCCCTTCATTTCATCATTAGGAAGAGCAACAACCGAAACGGTTCTTTCCACTGCTGTATCTTGAGCGTATTTCGCCATTGCTTGAGCTAACATTTCTTGAGCTTTAGCAACCACTGTTTCTTTTGCTTCTTCTTCTTTGTTTTTAATGTAAGTAGCAATTTCACGAGATACTTTAGATTCCACTCTTTTAAAGAGTTCATCTTTAGCTTCTTGAGTTGACATTTGCGCAACCTTTTCTAGTTCAGCAATGATCGAATCAATCTTTTCTTGTAAAGCTGCTTCTTTTTTATCGACATCTTTAAGTCTTCTATTAAGAGTTTCGTTCTTTTCTTCCAAAGAATTCTCTTTTTGAATTAAAGCAGCATCACGACGATCGATGCTTTGTTCTCTTTGAGAGAGACGATTTTCTTGAGCGGAGATTTCAATCTTTCTTTCCTTGATTTCTTTGTCCGCTTCAATTTTCATTTCATTAACAACTTGTTTTCCATCGAGTTGAGCGTTTTTGATAATGTGCTCAGCTTTAATTTCTGCTTCACGAATAATTTTACCGCCTTTATTTTGGTCTCTTTGTTTTTTAAATAATGGGATAAAGAAAATGACTCCTGCTCCCACAAGCAAACCAGCGACCACACAAATAATTGGTAAACCAATTTCCGTGAATCCGTTTAACACTATAGGCATATTATTATGTCCTTTCTAAATATATAGTCAAAAAGACTATTTACCTAAAAATCATCTTTAAAATATTCAAGTATGATTCTTTATATGTAACAGGTCTAAACCTGATAATTCAATTTCTCTATTGAGAATCTATAGGTAAGTACCTTTCGAAGGGTACGTAGTAATTATAAATAATTAATCCGTTATATAAAAGATATTTATCATTTTTTCATTAAAAAACCTCTAACTATCGCTAGAGGTTTATTTAATTATTATAGAAGAGGAGCAATTAACTTAACAATCCCACAAAGCATTCTAGCAAAGATGTTAAGTCGATAGGCTTGAGGAACTTGTTCAGATTGACTAATCATTTCATCAAAATCGTCTTTGATATCTTTAATACAATTGCTCTTATAAATAAGAGTACCACATTCGAAGTGATGGACTAAACTTCTAAAATCAAAGTTAATCGTACCAACGAACGCTAATTCGTCATCAGCAAGCATTGATTTCATATGGTTAAATCCAGGAGTGTATTTGTAGATTTTAACACCAGCCTTAAGTAGAGGTTTAAAGTTTGCTTTGGCAACTAAGTAGACTAATTTCTTATCTGGAATTCCTGGGACGATTAATCTAACATCCACTCCACGCATAGCAGCATTTCTAAGAGCGTCCATCAGTTGATAAGTTGGGATCAAATATGGGGTAGAAATATAAACTTGCTTTTTAGCGTATTTTAAGATGTTGATATAGTTTTGTTCACCGATTAATTCGTCATCAATTCCACCAGGACCATCGCCAAATGGCATGACGCAGCCTTCGCCTTTATATTTTGGATATTCGTAATCTAAGAATTTATCTAAATCAGCGACTTGTTTAGAAGCAATGCCGTAGTTTGCTAAGAAAGTAGAAATAAGGTTTGAAATACCACTACCTTCAATTTTAACCATGGTGTCTTTCCAATAACCAAATCTTTCGATTAAGTTAGCGTATTCATCAGCGAGATTGATACCGCCAGTAAAGGCCATTTGATGGTCAATAACCACAATCTTTCTATGATCACGATTATTGAATACACCAGATAGAATTGGTCTAAATGGATGGAATTTATAACATTTAATGCCGTATTTTCTTAATCTTCGTGGAGTAAAGGAAGAAATAGTTCCTCCACAGCCCATATCATCATAAACAATACGGACGTCAACACCTTGCAAAGCTTTTTCTTTTAAAACTTCTTGAACCGCTGACCATTCTTGTCCATCGGTGATAATGAAAAATTCAATAAAGATAAATTCTTTAGCCTGTTTTAATCCTTCGATAAAGGCAGGGAAAAATTCTTCTCCATTTTTATAATATGTAACTCGATTATCTTTGTGGAATCCGACTTTAGCGGTGCTATTGATGTATTTAAAGACTCCGGCAGCGTGACCTAGATCCTCAATTGCCTTTTCGCTATCTGAGTTTTCAAGTTGGAAATATGGTTCGATTTTTTCATAGTATTGCTTCATTACTTTCTTTTCTCTGCGTGGTAAACCATGGTCTGCAAAAATGAGATAGAAAGTACATGTCACAATTGGAATAACGAATAAGAAGACAAGCCAAGGAATTTTAAATTCTGGATCTTCCCATTTATTAATTATTCTAAAGAATAAGACGATAGAAATAATTGTGAAAACAAATCTTATAACTATAACACCTAAAGAAACATATGTAGCAATTGATAGAGCCTGATCATAAGTGATGCGACCAGAAGCAACAATAAAGCTGATAATATATTGTTCAAGGTTTAAATCTAAAACCAAAACAACCGCTACTTCAATAAATAAGAATAAAAATATCAATAATGTTCCAGAAGTTATAAATCTTAAAAACTTTTTCATAACTAGTCTCCGTAAAATATCACTTTAATAATATTAAATTATGATAAATATTAAAAGAAAAAAACCAACCATATGGTTAGTTTTTTGATTACATCTTTTTCGCTTCTTTGATTTTTTTGAGCAATTCTTCTTTTACATCTTCATTGCTCTTGATGTATTCTTTAGCGGTTTCTCTTCCTTGAGCGATTTTAGAACCATCATATTCGAACCAAGAACCACTCTTTTTGATGATTCCAAGTTCTACAGCGCGGTCTAAGATTTCGCTATCTTTAGAGATGCCTTGTCCATAGATGATATCAATTTCACATTGTTTAAATGGTGGGCTAACTTTATTCTTCACCACTTTAATACGGCAAGTGTTACCTGTGACATCACTACCGGTTTTGATTGCTTCAGTTCTTCTAATATCTAATCTAATTGAAGCATAGAATTTAAGTGCTCTTCCGCCAGAAGTGGTTTCAGGATTGCCGTACATGACACCGACCTTTTCTCTAAGTTGATTAATGAAGATAATAGTACATTCATTCTTATTGAGAATACCTGCTAATTTTCTCATTGCTTTTGACATGAGTCTAGCTTGTAAGCCAACAGAATTATCACCCATTTCTCCGTCTAATTCAGCTTGTGGGACTAAAGCAGCAACACTATCAACGATTAATAAGCTAATGGCGTTACTACTTGCAAGCATTTCTGCAATTTCAAGAGCTTGTTCTCCGCTATCTGGTTGTGAAAGAATTAATTCATCAATATTGACTCCTAATGCTTTTGCATAACCTGGATCGATTGCGTGTTCAGCATCAATAAACGCCGCGCGACCACCCTGTTTTTGACATTCTGCAATCGCGTGTAAGGCTAATGTGGTTTTACCACTACTTTCAGGACCGAATATTTCGATGATTCTGCCTTTTGGATATCCACCAACACCTAGTGCTTC
>CADCJP010000064.1 GCA_902801805.1 uncultured Erysipelotrichaceae bacterium
AAGATATTGTTAAATAAGCCCACTAAGAAATAGCCAATGATACCAGAAGCAAGAGGATACATCACTGGGCTTAAGGTCATGTTTTCATTATAGTTAGCTTTGAAGTTATTAAAAATTGTATTGTAGACATCTAAGAAATTGACTGATTTAATCTCTTCATTTGCGCTTAAAGCCACAAACTTTCCACCACCTAATTCGTTTAAAGTAACAAAATGAGCGTAGAGCATAAAGCCGGCAACGAGAAGGAAAAGTGTACCGAAGAAATAGACGCCAATTTTGATCTTGAAAAGCTTCTTAGCGAATATCATTCTCAAACCAAATAAGATGATAAGAATGTATAAAGCGTAAGCTAAAGAACCAAAGGTAAAAACAAATGGTGTGGACACATAGTGAGCACCGATGCTTGTATTCAAGCATAGGATTAATGCAAATAAGCATAAGAGCAATCCTATGAAGATGAAAAAGTGATTTTTGTTTGCAACAAATGGCTTCTTTTCTTTCATACCTATATTATAAGTATATGCGTGCTCGCAAGTGAAGAAAAATCGAAAAGAAAAGCACAATTTTTTGTGCTTTTTCTATTTAGTAACGATGATTGGAATAATCATTGGCTCGCGCCCGTTTTCACGCTTGATGAAGCGGCGAATTCTTTCTTGAGCGTTAGCCTTAATATCTTCGTAGTTATGATTGTTAACAGACAATGCTGTAGTTACTTCATCGACAAAGATATTAGCGATTGATTTTAATAATGGTTCAGCTTCTTTAACGTAGACAAATCCTCTCATCTGACAGTCAGGACCAGCGATAATGCGGTTTTCTGTTTCAGAGATAGTAACCGCGATAACCACCACACCATCAACACTTAATTGACGACGGTCATTAACGATGTTTTCACTAACGCTTGTTGAGACGCCACTACCATCAACTAAGATTGGGTGAGTTGGCATAATAGCTGGGTTATTAGGAAGAATGGATGGTCTACCTAATTCGTTAAAGCATAGCTGCATGCCGTTATCTAAGATAAAGACATTTGTGTGATTTAAACCAATACCCATAGATAAGGCTAATTTAGCGTTAGCCATCAAGTTAACGTAGTTACCACGAACTGGTAAATAGTATCTTGGTTTTAAAACGGATAAGAAGAATTTGAGGTCATCTTGACGAGCGTGCATCGCGGTGATTTGATTCTTTTTAATCCAGACAACTTCCGCACCAGTACGATATAGGTAATCAATACTGCGGGTAGCAATAGTTTCTAATGTTGGGGTTGGTAAGCCAGCATTAATGAAGATATCGCGTTTATTTAAACGCACTCTCTTATCTTCGTTAGTGCCATCGGCAATCTTAATTAATTCTTCATATAATTCATCGCCTTGGCCGAGCATGAGAATGACTAATTCTTGTTCTCTTACTCTAAGTAAGTCTTCTTTACTAACAATCATGCTTGGTGGAATACGGTTTGGATTGAATTCCATGAGCATTTTCATAATGCGTCTAGTAAAGTCATTATAGAAGAATAACTTCTTGTTATTTTCGATACAGAGATCGACGATTTCAGAAATACGGAAGAAGTTTTGCCAGAAGCAGTCAATAAAGATTCTTCTTCCACCATTGGTGAAATATTTTTCAATTAATGGAGTGACACGATGATGAGGAGCACAATACCCTTCGTGGTTAGCGCCTTTAGATTCACTCATCAATAAGAATGTTGGCTTTTCACTTAAAATTGATAAAGCTTTGAGGTTGAAGATGTAAGCAGGGATTTTAACGCTGTAGTCAACGATAAAATCACTTGTATAAACAATGTTACCTTTGGTAGTTTCGATAGCCACACCAAACGAGAAAGCCGCGTTATGGGATGTTTGGAAGAAATGTAACTTTCTACCTGCAATCTCCATTGTGCTTGTTGGTGGAATGACTTTGAATTCTAGAGGAATTCTCAGTGTATTGAAATTAAATTGAGTTTCAATCACGTGTTTGGTGAAGCGTGTACAAATGATTGGCGCTGGAGCGTCATCATAGAAATATTTAAGAGCACCCATGTTTTCATCATGAGCATGGGTCATAATGTAACATTTAATTCTCTCTTTATTATTAATAAGGTATTGAGCATTAGCTAAAAGGTAGTCAACCCCTGGGATAGTTTTATCAGGTAAAGCAAGACCAGCATCTATAACAAAAATATCGTTATTGATTTCAACAACGTAACAGTCACGGCCATTTTCATCAAGCCCGCCTAAAGCGGACACCTTAATAATGTCTTCCACAGTGTTCTCCTTTCATTAGTATGTTTCAACTTAAAGATATTATACCTTTAAGTTTTTAATATTAAAAGATATATGCAGTTTACAAAATGACTACTTTGCTAAATTTTAGCAAATGAATAGGCTATGATACGATTGTGTAATTAAAGGAAATACTGAAGCCACAGTACACTAATTTGACTGTGCCTTTTTTATTAATTTCGCCGTTAAGTTTAACTTTTAAAGTGTACTCACCAAAGCCATCTTCTGATGATGGAGCGATGAATTGAATACTGTCTCCTCCAGCTAATTCGTTATCGATAAAAGGATTAATGCCACGCATAGGAAAGTTATTAGCGGTATTACCTGAACCCACAAAAACTTTGTTTAAATCAGGATTTTCTTTTCTAATGATGCGGAATGTTGCTTCTTCTCTAACATCATTTCTTAAAAAATACATCATTCCTGTTTCGGTATAAAGGCCACTAGCGTTAGCTTCACCTTTGAAACCAATCAATTCGAATTTAGAGATATCATACATGTTTTGATATTCTAGGCTAACGCCCTTATCAGCGGCGTAGTTAACGTATAAATAATCATAGATTCTGTTAGAAGCCATGCCATCGCTAACCGCAACACAAAGTTTATCGTTAAAAACCTTTGGGATGTATGTGTAATACACATATTGAGAGACGATATTGTTTAATCCAGGAATTTCCTCTTTGTAGAGGTCTTTTTTATACATCGTTTGAGCATTATGAATATCGTAGATAATCAAAGAAGCATTGCCAGTTTCTCCTTTAGCCACAAGTTCACGATAGCCATCTTTATTGATATCAGAGGCACAAAGTGTTGGTGAATAAATTGAGGAAAAAATGACTTCACCATTTTTAGAAACATCGTAAAGTTGCTCACTTTCGCGTCTATTCACTTTGAAAGAGACATTAGCGAATTCTTCAAGCGTATAATCAAATGAGTAATTTGGGTTAACGGAAACAGTTCCTTTATAAAACTCTTTATAGA
The DNA here is from genome assembly GCA_902801805.1 of uncultured Erysipelotrichaceae bacterium. The sequence continues at coordinate 3,267 of CADCJP010000064.1, forward strand.
GATCAATATCTTTTGGCTCAACTTTCTCTTCACTTGTTGACGCTGAAGTCACACTGCTTTGAGAAGTGACTGAGGAAGAAGTCACACTGCTTTGAGAAGTGGCTGAGGAAATTGAATAATCTGAACTGGCGGTGTTTGAACAACCGACCAATAGCAGTAAAGATAAGACGCTAACGAAATATTTAGTAGTTTTCATAATTGTGCCCTCTCGTTTATTAGACACCAAAAAGATAGAAAACTGCTAGATAATTTTTATAAATTATGATTAATCGATATTTTTTGTGATGACAATATCGCTTTCAAGACCTAAAAC
>CADCJP010000065.1 GCA_902801805.1 uncultured Erysipelotrichaceae bacterium
AAATTAGAACGATATTGATTAATAATTCTTCGAGGAATTAATGGGAGTTTAGCTAAATATTCAATATTAGAAATTGACACTAAACGATATAAATCTCTTAAGCCGTCCAAATTCTTCGCCATCGCGATAACGTGTTTAGGACGTAAGTGAACAATACTTTCCTTCTTTAATTCCAATTTTGCGAGTTCATTGTGTTTTAAATGAAGATTATCTTTAGTTAATTGCACGAGCAAAGCTTGCCAAACTTCACTTAAGAAGAAGGCGTCTTCGTGAGCTCTATGGGCTTTATCTTCATCATAGACAACATCTAATCTACGACATAATGCGCCTAAAGTGTGGGCTCGAGATTCTGGGAAGGCATATCTAGATAAGGCTAAAGTATCCACTACCCCGTTTGTGACTGGCTCTTGCCCTAAATCAATTAAAGCTTGGTTAAGGAAGGCAATATCGAAGGAAGCGTTATGAGTAACTAAAATAGAGTCGCCAATAAATTCTAAAATCTTTGGTAATGCATCTTTAATTGTTGGAGCGTCTTTCACCATCTCATCGGTGATTTTGGTAATGCTGACAATTTTAGGTGGGATCTTTCTTTCTGGATTAACAAATAAATCGATTCTTTCAGTAATCGTTCCATGAACAATTCTCACCGCACCAAATTCGATAATTTTATCGTATCTAGCGCTTAATCCAGTAGTTTCAAAGTCGAATACGACATAACTAGCTTTATTTAACTCCACGTCTTTTGGATTGAAGATATATTTCATATCATCATCAACCATGTAGAATTCACAGCCATAAAGCATTTTAATATCATACTTTTTGCCCGCTGCTTGAGCGTCTGGGAATCCTTGCACACAGCCATGGTCAGTAATCGCTAAAGCTCTATGACCTAATTTTTTAGCTAAAGAACAATATTGATCCATTGTGCCAATACCGTCTTGAGTGGACATATTGCTATGTAAATGTAATTCAACACGTTTAATTGGAGTTGCATCAGGTATGACTTCTTTTGGAGGAAGTAAATCAATATAATGACATTTAATCTTAAGATTATGGTCATATTCATCGTTATAAGCAACGCCTCTAATACGAACATATGAATTCAATAATTGGGAGACGAGTTCATCATTAACTTGGAGATTTTGATACATGTTGCAGCTAATCGCTCCACCATATTCATCAGCGACACCAAAAACCAAACGTTTTCTTTCTCCGCGTTCGTTGACTTCTTTCATATAAACTTTGCCGTTAAAATCGACATGATCGCTTTCAACGGTGATATCATCAATCTTTTCAATGTATTGATATTTACCTCGGGAATTAAGTCTTTGACGTTCTCTTTCTTTCATCATGATTTCGCGATTCTTTTTCATTTGTTTAAGCATCACGTCTTCCATCATCTGATTCTTTTCTTCTTGCTCTTTTTCCACTAAAGCGGTGATGTCGTTACGATCAGTAATATCTGGTTCAGACTTACTTTCTTCGATATCTTCTTCAGCTTGTGCGGTGGCGATTTGATTAGCCTCCGCTTTAGTTTCTTCGTCGTATTCCACCATTTCTTCTTTTGGAGGTAAGACGTTTTCGCTGATATCGACAAAATCGTAGGAAATGAAAGACAAGAAATCTTTGAAATCTTTAATAATTTCTTGGTTTCTTTCTTTGAAAGATTCATCTAAATAATCAACGCGAATCGTATCCTTATCAATCGCAGTTAATTGAACGTCGCTTTCAGAACGATAAATATATCTAAACCAGTCATAGAACAAATTAATCGCATCTTGACTAGTTGGTCTCACTAAATAAGAGAAATGTAATGTATATGGATAAGAAATGGTATTTAAACCATCTTGGAATTGTCTTAATAATTCATATTCCCAAGGATGCTCTTTGGTGATTAACATATCAATTTGCTGATAGTTAAATCTATTTCTTCCTACCATTTCGAAATCAAGATCAAAATCATCGATGTTTTCGATGTGGATAGAATTCAAAAAGCTTCTCATCTTATCTTTCATTTTTAAATCACCATGATTAAGTCTTTAATAATGATTAAAATCATCAAAACAAATAACAAACTAATTCCCGCAAGGGAAACAATATTTTTAACTTTTGCTGGTATCTCTTTATGGGCAATGCCTTCAACAGCGGTCACAAGTAGTTGCCAACCATCTAATCCAGGGAATGGTAATAAATTAACAATACCGAGGTTTACAGAAATTAAAGCCCAATAGAATAAGAATAAACCGAACCCATTTTCTTGTAAGACTTGGGTTGTTGTCACTCCAATAGCAATAATACCGCCAATATTCTTTAATCCATCCTTAGTGAATAATTGGCCTAAACCACGAACAATTAAGGTTGCAGATGTACCAAAATCTTTAAATGAATTCTTTACCGCAGTTCCATAATCTTGATGATATTCATCTAATTGCATCGATACCCCAATGTTTTTAGGAAGCTTGCCGTTACTAGATATTTCAATATTGTCTAAAGTAATTGCTTCGCCTCTACCGATATTAGTCGCTTCATCTAAACGATAGAAATTTAATAATAATTTATTTGGTCTAATTCCCCCTGATTTAGCGTTTAACAAATTACCAGAGTTGACATCTGGATAACTGGTCAAAAAATTATCAGCACCAGAAACATTCATCACATTATATGATTCACCTTTTTTCGTGGTTTTTGTTTCCATATCTCCCACTAAAGAGATATAACCACTAGTTGGAATTAATTTAAATTTTGCTAGCTCATCCTTATTAAGAGTGAAATCAGAATATAATACTTTTGATTCGTCTTTATCTAAATAATTCTCGACAATAGCGATTCTCATCAAGTAGTTTTCTTCAACTTTTTTATAAGCTTTTGCCACAATATAGCCGCTAATTGCGCGGTTTTCGACTTCTTCACCGCTAAAATCACCATTAATCGCATCTTCATAACTGATTGGAGTAGCAGGGCTAGAAATAGTACCAAAATTAATGCGTTCAAACGCAATTGCGTAACTGTATAATCTTTGGTCTTTCAGTGTAATATTTGTGAAGTTATAGCCAACATAAACGTCTTTAGATGAACTATCTTGATAGCTTAAAATTCCACCATCATCATAGAAGATATATGTACTTCCTTTATGTTCTAATATTGGAGTGTAGACATAATCTTTACTACGTAATCCAGCTTCATAGGAAATCGAGTTTTTACTAACTGTGATATGACCTACTCGAGCGACATGAGCAGGGAAACCAATTTCATAAACAAAGAAGATAACCATCGCTAGAACAAAGTTCATGGTTACTCCAGCGACTAAAATAATGCACTTCTTCCACTTTTTAATCGCGTTTAATGAACGTGATTCATCAATTGGTTCATGTCCTTCAGGAAGTGTATCGCTTTCTCCATACATCGAAACAAATCCTCCAAAAGGAATTGCTCTAACTGAGAAAGCAGTTTCTCCTCCTTTTCTTTTAAAGGAGAATAATTTAGGTCCAAAACCAATCGCATATTCAAAACAATATACTTTAAAGATTTTTGC
>CADCJP010000066.1 GCA_902801805.1 uncultured Erysipelotrichaceae bacterium
GTGATGAACTGGTAAATTTAGACGGGTTGTATATAAGGTTCATCATTGAGACTACAAGCACTAGGATTTACTATATAGCCTCCTATTATATATCTAGTCCTAAAATACCAACAAAAAACACACCTTTGCTTGGGGTGTGTTTTAATGTTAATAATTTTATTAATTATTGAAGTTTGGATTGATCAAATCCTTTAAGAACCTTAGTTAATGGTCTAATCACTTTACGAACGTTACCATCGATAAATGGATTTCTTAAATGATTTCTTTCTAAGAGTTCTAAGAATGGATATTTACCACCCATCTTGCATAATTTGATGTATTTCTTCCATGCTTTTTCATGGTTCTTCATGTTTTCAACAGCGAATTGGAAGGCCACGACTTGGGCTAAGGTATAATCGATGTAATAGAATGGGGAGCCGAAGATATGGCTTTGTCTCATCCACCATGTACCTCTTGCTAAGGTTGGGCAATCATCATATTTCTTGTGTGGAGTATAACGGGATTCGATTTCCTTATAAGCCGCGCATCTTTCTTCATGAGTAGCGGTTGGATGTTCATAAACCCAGTGTTGGAATTCATCAATGGTAATACCATATGGTAAGAATTCGATAGAGTCTGCGAGGTGAGCAAATCTATACTTTTCATCATCTTTACCGAAGAAGCCTTCCATATATGGCCAGGCAAAGAATTCCATACTCATGGAGTGGATTTCACAAGCTTCTAAAGTAGGATTCATAAGTTCTGGGACTTTGATTGAACTACTTAAGTAGGCTTGGAAAGCGTGACCACCTTCATGGCATAAGACATTAACGTCACCTTGTGTACCATTGAAGTTAGAGAAGATGAATGGAGATTTGTAATCTGGGAAATAGGTGCAATAACCACCTGGAGCTTTGCCTTTTCTGGCATCTAAGTCCATGAGTTCATATTTAACCATGAAGTCAAAGAACTCTTTACTTTCAGGACCTAAATCGGCATACATCTTTTGCGCTTGTTTAACTAAGTATTCACGATCACCCGCTGGTTTTGGATTACCACTCTTGAACATTAAGTTATAGTCAAAGTATTGAGGATTCTTAATACCAAGACGTTTGGCTTGTTCTTTATAGAGTTTGTTACAAACTGGAACAACTTCTTTCGCGATTTGTTCACGGTAAACCTTGACCATATCAGCGTTATAGTCAGTTCTACCTAACATGTAGTAACCAAGTTCAATGAATGACTTATAACCGAGTTTCTTGGCCATTTGGTCTCTTAATAAGACTAATTCACCATAAATTTCGCCGATGCGTTGTTCGTGTTCGCCTAACCATTTATCCATGGCTTTCGCGGCTTCTCTTCTAGTTTCTCTATCACTATCTTGTAAGTATTTACCTAATTGTGAGAGATTTAATGTTTCACCTCTAAAATCAATTTGTGCACCACCGAAGATTAAATCATATTCACTAGTGAGCTTATTAATCTTCATCATATCTGGCATGATCTTTTCATCAAATGTCTTTAAGGCAAGATCATATTTCTTAAATAAGAAAGAACCGAATTTCTTTTCTAATTCTGGACGATATGGAGCGTTCGCTAATAATTTGGTCACTTCATCGCTATATTTAGCAAATGTTGGAGAAACTTCATCTAAATAGTCTTGGGCTTTAGCGTATTTCTTGTTGGTTGTTTCACAAGAATAAAGCACGTAGATGACACTTGTTTGAGTTTCAATCTTGCTATTGAATTTATTGAGTTTCTTAATGACTTTAGCCGCTTCATCAGCGTTCTTGCATTCTTTTAATTCTTTAATGAATTCTTCCATTTTAGCGGCAAACTTTTTGATATTTGGAACAATGAGTTTGTATTCGCTAAACTTTTTTGCGTTTCTTTTCATACATTTATTTCCTTTCTTTAATAACTAATCACACGGGTTGATAAATCAACCGTCCTATCTATTGTATAGAAGTGCCTTTATATAGACAAGAAAAAAGCACATATTCATGTGCCTTTTAATTGATAATATCCTTAGTTTTGCGTTTGAGTATTATATAGATGAATCTAGTTGGGAAGAAGGTTATCCAGAAGTTATAACCTAAGACATCCGCGTTATATAAAACAACGTGTTGACGATATAACTTTTCAGATTCTTCAACGTTGCCAGAAATGAGTTCAAATTCAGGATCGTTGCTAACCTTTTCATTGTCTCTAGCGACATATAAGAAGTATTCGGAAATAGAGGTTAGTAATTCTCTCGCCTTTTTAGCCTCTTCTCCATCTTGGTGTTCAATGACTTTTAAATCGAAGTTCGCTAAAGCGTCTACTTGTTTTTTATCCACTTTCACACCGTGTTTATTAACAAGGGCTGCAAGCTTATCCAAATTATCCTTTTTGTTGGTTAAAATTAAGAACAAATCATGGTCATGATGAGACAAGATAGATGAGAAGGAAATAACGAAAATAACGTCGATAACAACGAATATTGCATAGATACCAATAATGACGATTGCGATGTTACGAAGAATAATGAGCGCTAATTCCATACGAGCATTGTAGCACAACACCAGTGGGCGAGATACATAAAGTTTGCTAATATTATCAATTTTTGAGATAATATTACTTGGAGGTTATATCTATGGCAAAACCTATCGTCGCAATTCTGTATGACTTTGATAAAACTTTATCCACTACTGATATGCAGAATTACACCTTTATTCCAAACCTTGGCATGACACCAGATGAGTTCTGGGGTGAGACAGGAAAATTATCTAAGCAATTTGAAGTTGAAAGAATACTTTCATACATGTACTGCATGATTAAGATCGCTAAAGAAAAAGGCATCAAGATCACTAAGGAATATCTCAATGAATGCGGTAAGGCTATTAAGTTTTTCCCAGGTGTCACCACTTGGTTCAAGCGTATTAACGATTATGCCGCTGAAAGAGGTATTCAAGTTGAGCACTACTTAGTGTCTAGTGGCACTAAAGAAATCGTTGAAGGTTGTTCCATCTATAACGAATTCAAACAAGTTTATGGTTGTGAATTCCTCTATGATGAAAACGGTGAAGCTTGCTGGCCAAAGATGGCGATTAATTTCACACAAAAGACACAGTTCTTCTTCCGTATTGCTAAAGGTGCGATTAAGGCGACTGATGATGCTGGTGTTAACGAAAAGACTCCAGATCACCGTGTTGAATACAAAAATATCATCTACGTCGGTGATGGAATGACTGATATTCCAAGTATGACTCTCGTTAAGAAAAACGGTGGTCATAGTATCGCTATTCATCCAAAGGATGATAGAGAAGTTGTTCAACAAATTTATGATGACAACCGTTGTGACTTCATCGTCGAAGCTGATTACAGCGCGAATGGAGAAATGGATAAAGTCGTCAAAATGTTAATCGATTTGATTTCCGCTCAAGAAAAATTGAAGAGAAAAGAGATTGCATTAGCGAACAAATAAGGTAGATTTTTCTACCTTTTCTTTTACTATCTATTTATGTCATTCGAGGATGGAGCCACTGGTTTATTACATATTTCAGAGATTTCTGACTCATTTATCCGTGATATTGAAAAGTACGGTTCTGTGGGCGATCAAATCAAAGTGAAGATTTTATCTATTGATAAAGATAATGGCTTTTTAAGAGTGTCTTATAAACAAGTTCCATCAGAAGAAATGTTTACAAGTCACGTTAACCAAAGAAGAATGCCCACTACTAGTGAGGATGAATTCTTACCACTAAAAGAAAAATTAGATACTTGGATAAAAGAAGCTTACGAAAAGATTGATAGGGAGAAATAGTATGCTTGAACTAAGATTAAACAAACTCATTACAAACAACATCATGCTTGATTATGAAAAGCAAGTGCAAATCATTAATAGAATGATTATGGATAAAACAGGTGCGGGTAATGACTTTTTAGGTTGGGTCGATTGGCCAGTTAATTACGATAAAGAAGAGTTGGCGAGAATCAAAAAAGACGCTAAATATGTGAGAGATAACTTTGATATCTTAGTGGTCTGTGGTATCGGTGGTTCTTATTTAGGCGCAAGAAGTACTTTAGAAGCACTCAATGGCTTAAAGAGTCCTGACAAATTAGAGATCATCTTTATGGGTCAAACATTCTCCCCTAACTATGTTTCTCAAGTGATGGATTACCTTAAAGGTAAGAACTTCGCGATTAACGTCATTTCTAAAAGTGGCACCACCACTGAAACAAGCATCTCTTTTAGACTATTAAAAGAACTATTAGAAAAACAAGTTGGTAAAGAAAAAGCCAGAAAAGCCATCTTTGCCACTACCGATAAAGAAAAAGGTGCATTAAAGACATTAGCCAACAAAGAAGGCTACAAGACATACGTATTACCAAGTGATATTGGTGGTCGTTACAGTGTCTTTACTGCGGTTGGTACTTTCCCACTTGCCTGTGCGGGTATTGATGTTGAAGCCTTAATTAACGGTGCTAAACAAGCAAGAGATGATATCCAATCTCAACCACTTTCCATTAATAAGTGTTATCAATACGCAGTGATGAGAGATTATATGTATCGTCACAATAAACCAGTTGAGATGTACGTCACTTATGAACCTCAAATGAGTCAAATTAGTGAATGGCTTAAACAATTATTTGGTGAATCTGAAGGTAAAGAACATAAAGCCTTATTCCCAAGCAGTGCGACTTTCTCTACTGATCTTCATAGTTTAGGTCAATACATCCAAGATGGTACACCATTATTATTTGAAACCATTATCAATGTTTTAAAGCCAAAAGATGACATCGTCATCCCACATGATGATGAGGATTTAGATGGCCTTAACTATCTAGAAGGCAAGAACTTAGCGTTCGTTAATCAAAAGGCCTTTGAAGGTACATTACAAGCCCACGAAGACGGTGGCGTTCCATGCAACGTTATCTATGTTGATAAGTTAGATGCCTATAACCTTGGTTATCTCTTCTACTTCT
>CADCJP010000067.1 GCA_902801805.1 uncultured Erysipelotrichaceae bacterium
AGAAAGGCTTAATGTTTTACGATATAAAGCTTCTCTAATTTCTGTACCAACATCCACAGAACTACGTGCAGCGATATATTGGCTAAACATCGTAATAACATAACCAATAATACCCATTAATAAAATAATGAGTCCACCCATCAAAGCGTCAGTTAAAGATGTACCTGATTGATTGAATACTCTAATGAATCTAGCAACGCTAGAAGAGATTTTATTAGGGATGTTATCTGGACTACCATATTGGTTTAAATCAATAATGGCTTTCATAAATAAAGGAATTAGCAAATCAAAAAATGCTTCAATAGCCTTTAAAAATGGACCTAAAGCAATACTAATAATATGATGCTTATATGAATCACTAACTTTATTTATCATAGTTAATATCATAGCACAGCTTTTGATATTAAAATAATATAATACATTTTTGTAGTGCATATTAGTTGAGTGTCATTCAACTTTCGTTATATACTTTTGCCATGAAATTCGGATTACTAGTTAAAAAAATCAGACAAAGATTCCACATGACTCAATCAGAATTAGCTGCTTCTCTTGGCTACGCTGATAAGTCTATGATCAGCAAAATTGAAAAAGGCGAAAGCGAAATGAGCTATGACAAAATTGTCTTATTCGCTGAAAAGTATGCCTTAAACGTTAATGAATTATTTTTTGACATTAACGAAGAACCATCATTTGAAATTCGTGATAAGAAGATCTTAACTATCCAAGATGTTTCTTGCTATGGTCAATGCTCTGTCACTGTGGCCCTTCCAATCTTAAGTGCCTGTGGCTATGAAACCGCAATCTTACCAACTTCCATCCTTTCCACACATACTTCTGGATTTAAAGACTTCCAATATAAGGATATGGACGAAGAATTAGCAAAATTCTTAAATCACTGGAATAACGAAGGTCTTAAATTCGACGCAATTTACACTGGCTATTTAGGTAGTGTCTCTTTAGTGGACTTCACTTTAAAAGCCATCAATCAATGCAAGAAACCTAATAGTGTTATTGTGATTGATCCTGCTATGGGAGATAACGGCAAATTATATCCAGCCTTTAATGTGGATTATGCGATTAAAATGCGTGAGCTTATTAAGGATGCTGATATCATCTTACCTAACATCACTGAAGCTTGCTTCATGACTGGTGTTCCATATCAAGAAAAATACGAAAAAGATTACGTTGAAAACTTAATCAAAGAATTACGTAAATACACTAACGCGAAGATTATTGTGACCGATGTGAGTTTCAAGAAGAACACCACAGGTGTTTACATGTACTATGATGATACTTTCCATTACTACAAACATCACAAGATTGGTAATGGCTATCATGGTACAGGTGATATCTTCTCCTCCACATTTGTTGCAAGTTATATGAAGAGTAAGGATTTATACCTCTCTGTTAAAATTGCCGCTGACTACGTCTATCGATGTATTAATTACACCCAAAGTGATAAAACTCACTGGTATGGTGTAAAGTTTGAACCATTATTAAATGGTTTAGTTAACAAATTAAACGATATCGAAAGGACAAATAGAAAAATGATTTATAAACATGTCGACGAAGCAGTCGGTAAAACTCCTTTAGTGGAGCTCACAAACTATGAAAACAATTTAAAATTAAACGCCAGAATTATCGCTAAGGTTGAATACTTCAACCCAGCAGGTTCTGTCAAAGACAGAATCGCTAAAGCGATGATTGATAAAGCGGAAAAAGATGGCCTAATTAATAAGAACACCATCTTAATTGAACCAACAAGTGGTAATACAGGTATTGGCTTAGCAATGATCGCCGCCGCTCGTGGCTATCGCTTCATCGTAGTCATGCCAGATACCATGTCTATTGAAAGAAGAAATCTTCTTAAAGCCTATGGCGCTGAACTCGTTCTTACCGAAGGTAAATTAGGTATGAAAGGCGCAATCGCTAAAGCGGAAGAATTACACAAAGAATATCCAAACAGTGTCATTCCTTCCCAATTCACAAACCCAGAAAATCCAAACATCCACTACTTAACAACTGGTCCAGAAATCTTTGAACAATTAAGTGGTAGAGTTGATATCTTTGTGGCGGGTGTCGGTACAGGCGGTACCATCTCTGGTGTTGGTAAATACTTAAAAGAACAAAATCCAGATATCAAGATTGTGGCTGTTGAACCAGAATCCTCTCCAGTTCTTTCCAAAGGCACACCTGGTCCACACAAGATTCAAGGTATTGGTGCGGGCTTTGTTCCTCAAACACTTAACACCGATATCTATGATGAAATCATCACAGTTTCTAACGAAGATGCCTTCGCTACTGGTAGAACATTAGCGAAGAAAGAAGGCTTACTCGTTGGTATCTCTAGTGGCGCTGCTGTAAAAGCCGCTACAGTGTTAGCCCAACGTAAAGAAAATCAAAGCAAAACTATCGTGGTTCTATTACCAGATACTGGTGAAAGATACTTATCCACAGATATGTTTAAAGAAGAATAATCTAAAATACCAAAATAAAAGGGACGTGATTGCATTTGCGTCCCTTTTTTGTTTTAATATTTTTGCTGGATGAAATTGTTGCACGTTCATCATTAAGATGGTTCTGTTTCCTTCCGGCTTTTTTATTACTTGCGATTCTTACTATCCTTTGATTTAATATTCTTGCCAGTTGTTACATTATTCACGACCTTGACGATGTCATGATTAGTCTGTGATCCGCTGGCTTTTTTATTTCTTGTGTTTTTCACCATTATTTGATTTAATGATTTTGCCGGGGCAATTATTATTCACGACCTTGACGTTGTCATGATTAGTCTGTGATCGACCGGCTTTTTTTATTTCTTCATAAGATATATCAGCACCTGCTTTTATTTCTAATTTAAAGGGACTGAATTTTGTCTTTTTATCGCTTTCCTCCTTTTTAACAATGTACATTGGTTTGTTCCCTCCTTTTAAAAGGGGATTTTTCTTTTTCCAATTCTTCTTTCCGCCAGATGTTTTTGAATGAGTGACACGATGAAAGACGTATTCATTTCCTTCCTCATCTACGATATAAGCTGGGTGACCATTTGTGAACTTACTCGGCAATTGAATTACCGAGCATCTTGGTCATGAATTGATTTATTAACGCGATCAATTCATTTCCTGTTGGGCAGTTCCTACCCGATATCCCTACATTACCAGCCTTGCCATTCCAATTAACACAATCTTCATT
>CADCJP010000068.1 GCA_902801805.1 uncultured Erysipelotrichaceae bacterium
GTTTCTAATGCAGGATTACCGGGTTCAGAACATTGTTCTCTACCCCAGTGACTATTCTTATCGCGCATTAAAGTTTTACTATAAACCTTATAGGCCACTAGGAAAGTAAAGAATACGGAAAAGATTAATCCTAAGACTAATAAGATTCCGACGACAATGAGAATAATGATTACTGGTTGTGGCATTTTATTCTTTTAATAATTTTTCTAAGATTTCTTTTTCTTTTTCGCAATATGGAGAAACTGGTTCATCACCAGCGTAGAAAGCCGCGGCTAAACCTGGGCCAACATTACAACCTGTGGATTGACCAACTGGGACAAAGATTAAATGTTCTGGTTTGAAGTGTTCTTCAATCATCTTTTTCATTTCTAAAGCTTGTTCTTCTCTTAATGAATAAGTGACAACGAAGGCTTTATTCTTATAATCCCCAATAGTGTTCTTAATATAATCAGGGAATAACTTCATTACTGTTTTATAACCACGTGCCTTACCAATGATTTGGGTTTGACCGGTTTCATTACATAAATCACCTAATGGTTTAACACCCACTAAGGAACCCATGAAGGCTTTACCTTTACCGATTCTACCTTTTCTTGCTAAGAAGAATAAGTCATCGATGAAACCACATTGGTGAATTCTTAATCTGAAATCTCTTAAGTAGTTAACAGTGCTTTCAAAGTCCATGCCTTTTTCACGGCATAAGCTGGCTTCAACAGCGATTAAATCAATCGCGCCACTATATCTTAAGGAGTCGATAACTTCAATTTTAATATTTGGATATTTTTCCATCACTTCTCTCGCGGCCACGGTGAAAGCGCTATAGCCACCGCTCATCGCCGAGGAAATGGTAATAACAATAATATTTCTATTAGCTTCTGCTAAAGCAGATAATCTATCATCAATTGTTTGAGGAGAAGGAATAGAACTAGAGAAATTGTTCTTTTTATTGGTCATTAAAGTGAAGTATTCATTTGGCTTCATTGTTTCCCAATATAAGTCTGTTGGTTTATTAGAACCATCTGGCCAAACCACTGTGCTCATTGGGGTTTCTTCAATACCATATTTAGCGATGATTTCTCTGGTGAAATCGCCACCTGCATCGGTAATAATTGCAAAATTTTCTTTCATAATATTACTCCTTATCATTTTTATTGTTGTATCTATTCTTTAACTTCCATATGAGGTAAGCAAGCGGGAAGTTTAATAAGAAAGTTAACAGAAGGGCTATTGTGTACGCCACTGATGGGAAAATGTGTAAAACCTCATGAAAGAAGGTGACGATTAAGAAAATAATAATTGTCTTAATAGTGGCATATCCACCTTCCACTAAGGCTCTTCTACCCATCTTCTTTGTGGGCCAAACAAACGCGGTCACGCCCATCAAAGCTTGATAGTAGAAAAGATATGAACAACCTAAGAATAAGTAGACATATAAACCAACATTTCTCCATATAGCGTTCAACACAATCATCATTGCGATACTAAATAAAGCGCACACAAGTGGGGCAATTGCATTCATCCAAATACTTCTTTGGATTCTAAATGTATCTAAATTTGGTTTGAAATGTGATGACTTATTGTTATCTAAATAGATTGTTTCAATAGGTACTTCTTCAAACTTTAATCTCTTAATTTGAAGATTACAAATAACATTCATCTCATATTCGTAGTGGTCACCAGGAAGAGTAATGATATTGAAAATATCTTTGACTGGAAAACCACGTAATCCACATTGATCATCTGGGACATATTCCTTAGTGATCAATGTTCTGCATAATCTCGACATGAAGTTACCGTTTCTACTTCTTTTAGGCACACTCTTATCAAACTTACGGGAACCTAAAACAACGTTATTGGTTTCATGTAATTTGTCATTAATTCTAATAATATCTTTGACTGCGTGTTGACCATCTGCGTCACAAGTAATGACATAGTTATGATTATTAGGATGTAGGTTTACATAAGAAAAGCCAAGTCTTAACGCCGCACCCTTACCACGGTTGATATTTTGCTTTAAGACAACCGCGTATTTTTCTGCCTCATTAAAGACATCATCAAACTTTTCGCCTGAACCGTCGTTTACAACGACAGCGTCAAATCCTTCTTGTTTGAGATTGATTAGTAATTCGATTAATAAATGGTCTGGACGATACGCTGGAATGAGAATATATGTATCGTTTCTTGGATAATTCAACTTTTCCATCAATATGTAATTATAGTCAAAAAGGATATTTTTTAAAATATATTTGCCAATAGTGGCATTATTTGTTAGTATTTATGAGCAAACTTACTTTGGACGACATTACGGTCCAAGGCGGAAGGAGAAAAAAGTTATGAAAAAAGGTGTCCATCCAGAATACCATCGTTGCACAGTCACATGCATCTCTTGTGGTAACACATTCGAAACAGGTTCTGTTTTAAAAGAAATCAAAGTTGATACATGCGCGAACTGCCACCCATACTACACTGGCAAACAAAGATTCGTTCAATCCGATGGTCGTGTCGATCGTTTCAACCGTAAATATGGCTTAAACGGCGAAAAGAAATAAGTTAAAGTATCTAGAGAATTAAAACCCCGCATCAAACGGGGTTTTTTCTTAAAGTAAAGTTAGCGAAATACTTCTTCCCAGTGCTTTAAATAATTTACTTATTTTGCCAATAGTGGGATTACCGATTCCTCTTTCAATTTTTGATATGTCACCTTGATCGATATGAGATTTTCTAGATAACTCAGTTTGAGTGACATTCATTTCATCTCTAGTTTTTGCGAGCAAGAAACCAATTTGTTGATTAAATGTTGTCTCAATATGTCCGACGACTTCTCCGTCATCATAGATGCTTGTTGCATCAAAATCTAACTCATCGTTCCAAACGATAGCGAAGCCAGTTAAGTCTAAATGTCCATTTTCAAATAATCTACGATTCTTTCTCAACTCTTCTAACTGTGGATATTTTTTAAACATTTGAGACATATCGTATTTGATAATCTTGCCGTCTTGGAATGTTACTTGTAATGTTACATCTTCTAAAAAATCCACTTTTAACGCCATGTAATGCATATCAATCTAACCCCTTTAGTTTAATTTCTAGTAGTTCTTTTTGGTATTTTAGCACAAATTCTTTAACCATTTTCTTTGCCCTTGCTGGGAAAGAACCTTCATATATTTCTCCGGTTGAGATATAAAACGTAGCAGCCTCAGTTCCGTATGAAGCGTGGATGTGAGGAGGATTATGTTCCTTGTTCCTTAAATGCATCGTGATATAAATACCATAAAAGAAGCTAATTGTCGGCATATATTATTGTCCCTCACATGTATATTATATGGTATATACACCATAAACTCAACGTGATCTTTTGTTTTCTTAATATTTAAAAAGGCCCGATTGTTAGTTTAACTAACGACTGGGCCATATTCATTGCTTACAAATTACTTACTTGCTAACGCTTTTGCTTTATTAACAACCGCCATAAAGTCATCTCTATAGGCATCATTAATTACTTGGTTATCAATTCTACCTAATAAGAGAGGTACCTCTATATTTACTTTCACTTAAGATGAGAGCGAATTCTGCGACGTAACCAGCAAAGTCATAGTCAACATGTCTAGCGACTGAGATATCATCTTTAGACGCTACTACTTCTTTATTTTCTTCAGTGATAGGTTCCTTATAGTGAAGAGTGGCTTTGAAGTAGTAGTCATCTTGATGAACATTATTAGAACTCATAATTAATTCATACAACGCAATAGTGGTGTGATCAGACATGATTTCACCAGCGTCTTTTCTTGTATTTTCAAATTCTTGATCAGTAATTTGTCTACTTTCATAACCAAGTAAACGATAGGATTTAACTTTATCAGAGAATTGAACTTGGCATTTAGCGTCTTTAGCAGCGATATATAATGACTTACCTAATTCTTCTTCGAAGACTTTCTTAGCTTCTAATTCACCATCGATATAGTAAGCATTACCATTACCATTATTAGCGAGGGTATATAAAGTATCATTATCATAGCTTCTATAACCACAGCAGGTGAGTAAGACACCATCAGAAGCATTCTTTTTGATTAACTTTGTTAATTCTTCGCCACTGGTTTTACCAACGTTGAAGTCACCATCAGTTAAGATAACCACACGGTTATTACCTTCTGGGATGAAATATTTATAAGCGATATCATAGGCTGTTTCTATGCCAGCTTCACCGTTCGTGGAGCCACCCGCTTTAAAGCCATCGATAACAGTGTTTAGATAATCTTTTTGTAAACCTGTTTTACCTTCACATTCGACTTTACAACCAGAAGCGTAAGAAACGATAGAAACCACATCATCGTCACGCATATTAGTGACTAATGTTTTAAGTGATGTTTTAACTAAGCTCATGACTGGAGACATAGAACCACTTTTATCAACGAGAATAACGATATTGTTTTTAACGTTATCGGTGATAGATGGTTTAGCCTTAACCACAACTGAGGCTAAGTAGTGGGAATTATCCCATGGACATTTTTCTAATTCTAAATGCGCGGATAACGCATTTTCTGTATCGTTTACGTATCCATAAGAGAAGTAATTAAGCATCTCTTCTGTCTTAACATTTTGTTTAGCTTCGTATAAACGATTGCCATTAATCTCTTCTCTAATAATTGGATAAGAGAATGTACTACTTGTTAAAGAAATATTATTAGTGTTGTCTTTAGTGACATTGATAAATGGATTTTCGACATCACTATTAGCTTGGCTTTTTGATTGGTTATTATCCGCTGAACGAGAAATAGCAGGAGAATAAGAAGATTTTGGATAAGAATAACCACTATAGTAATAGCCACCTCCGCTTTTACCTGCATAACCACATGCGGTGATACTCAGTAAAACAAGAGCAAACATTGATAGTTTTAATTGAGGTTTTAAGGATTTCATATTCTGTGCCCCTCCTACTAATAAGACTGATAAGGCGAGGCTAAACTGCTAAAAAGAATATCCTCGTATACGTGTACTTCCTTATTTTAAATGTCATTAAGAGCTTTTTCACTTCTTTTTTAAAAAGAAGGGGGTTGTCGAAAAATTTTAAAATGTTATCATAGTGTCCGGCGTTATGAAAAAAATAAAGATTATTGCCTTCTTAATACTCGTCGCAGTCGTCCTTCTCTGGGGTGTTGCTCCAGTGATGGCGAAAGCAATTTATGACGCTGAACCAGCGTTATATTCACCAGGTATCCTTACAGCGTTACGTGGTCTTTTTGCGGTTATTGCGATGGCCTTATTTATCAACAAAGGTTTTAAGAAAGTTAATAAATCATATCTTATTTGTATTCCAGCGGGCTTAATTTTAGCTGCCGCATATATCTTCCAATTCGTGGGATTAAAATATACTGATCCTTCTAAGAATACATTCTTGGAAAATGTCTCTTGTATTACTATCCCAATCTTCATGTTCATACTCATAAGAGAAAAACCAACATGGTCTAGTATCATTGCTGCGCTTATCTGTGTTGTTGGTTCTATCTTCCTAATGGGTAATGGCTTTAATATTCTTCATTTCTTTGAAGGCAGTTCTTTATTAGGTGATGGATTAAGTGCAATTGGTGGTCTTTTCTTTGGCTTAGATATCGCTTTCACTAAAGTATTCTGTAAAGATAAAGACCCTCTTCTTTATGTCTTCTTCCAATTATGTGTCACAACAGTCGTGGCGTTCATTTATACATTTGCCTTTGAAGGCCCAGTCTTCCATGAATTCAATTTCACATTTGAATTATTACCAATCTTAGAAGTTGTCTTCTTAGGTGTTGTTTGTATGGCGGTTTGCTGGGTAGCAAGAGCGTGGTCAATGAAATATATCGATGCGGTTACAGTCTCTATCCTTGTACCACTTTCCGCGGTTGTGGCAACATCACTCTCCATATCTTTAGGCATGGAACAATTCAATTTAAATCTTCTCATTGGTGGTTTAATCATTCTTCTCTCTATTGCGGTAAGCGCCATATTTGATTATCGTAAAGAGTGTCAAGAAAAGCATAATCAGGAGGAAAGTCCGCATGAAGAAAATCAATGTGAACTCTGAGATTGGTCGTTTAAAAGTGGTCCTTCTTCACGAACCAGGTGATGAACTCCATAACTTAACACCTAAGAAATTAGATGACCTTTTATTTGATGATATTCCATGGCTCCCATTAGCGAAGAAAGAGCATCAAGCATTTGCTAAAACTTTTAAGGATGCGGGTGTGGAAGTTGTCTATCTCACTGATTTAATGAAGGACGTGCTTGATTTATCTAATGAAATTAAGGAACAATTCATTAATCAATTTATTAAAGAAGCTAATATTCGTAGCAATACTTTAAGAGAAATCGCTACTGATTATTTAAAGTCTATTAAAGACAATAAGGAACTCGTTTTAAAGAGTATCGCTGGTATTAAAAAGAGTGATTTACCAAACTCACAAATTAAATCACTCGCTGATCATGTTGATGATTATCCTTTCGTTACTGATCCAATGCCAAACTTATATTTTACTCGTGACCCATTTGCCTCAGAAACTATTTTTGGTGAATATATTTTTAAATATCACCCAACATATAAAACCACACCTTTATATTTCTCCCGTTATGAGGATGTCAATATTGAAGGTGGTGACATCATGGTTTTAAATAACCATGTTCTTATCGTTGGTGTTTCTCAAAGAACATGCGCTGAAGCAGTGGAACGTTTAGCGAAGAATCTCTTCTTCAATAACGAAACAGATTTCGATACTGTTCTAGCGTTCACTATTCCACAAGCTAGAACATTTATGCATTTAGATACAGTCTTTACCCAAGTGGATAAGAATAAATTCGCTATCCATAAAGGCTGCTATGAAAAGCTTAAAATCTTTAGAGTTACTAAAGACTATAACAATGAAGGCAAAGTTAAAGTCTTAGAGTTAGATCAAAAACTTGAGGACGTCTTAGAATCATATATCGGTTTACCAGTCACCTTAATCCCATGTGGTGGCGACGACACCATCAGCGCGGACCGTGAACAATGGAGTGATGGTAGTAACACTGTGGCATTAGGCCCAGGTGAAGTCATCGCCTATGAAAGACTTCTAGTGAATTATCTAGAGGTAGAGGTGGACCAAGATGTATGTGTATGCCATTAGTGAGAGAGGATATTAAATAACTATGAACTTATATAAAAGAAACTTATTAACTTTATTAGATTTCACTCCTGAAGAAATCCAATACTTATTAGATTTATCTATCGAACTTAAAAACAAAAAACATAATGGTGTTGCCCATGATGTTTTAAAAGGTAAGAACATTGTTCTTCTTTTTGAAAAAGATAGCACCAGAACAAGATGCGCTTTTGAAGTAGCCGCTTCTGATTTAGGCATGAATGCCGTCTATATTGGTAGCAGTGGTTCCCAAATGGGTAAGAAAGAATCTATCGCTGATACCGCAAGAGTATTAGGCAGAATGTTTGATGGTATCGAATATAGAGGTTTCAAACAAAAGACTGTTGAAGATTTAGCGAAATATTCTAAAGTTCCAACATGGAACGGTTTAACTGAAGATTATCACCCAACCCAAATACTCGCGGACTTTATGACCATCATTGAACAAAAAGGTCACTTAAAAGGTATTAAGATGGCTTACTTAGGTGATGGAAGATATAACATGGGTAATTCCTACTTAGTAGGGGCCGCGAAGATGGGCTTAGATTACCGTATGGTTGGACCAAAAGAATTATGGCCAAATGAACAACTTAGAAATAGATGTTTAGAAATCGCAAAAGTTACTGGTGCGAAATTAACATTCACTGAAAATGTCGATGAAGGTGTTAAAGACGTTGATGTTATTGCCACTGACGTTTGGGTTTCTATGGGCGAAGATGCTTCCGTTTGGGAAGAAAGAATCAACTTATTAAAACCATATCAAGTCAATACACATGTCATGTCTTTAGCGGATCCAAAAGCTATTTTCATCCACTGTTTACCATCATTCCATAACCTTGAAACCAAAGTGGGTATGG
>CADCJP010000069.1:0-3061 GCA_902801805.1 uncultured Erysipelotrichaceae bacterium
TACAATTTTGACATCATCCACGTTGCGACACATTTAAGAGACACTCTTGAATATGTTTTACCACGTGAACACGACGCCAAAATATTTGACCAAAGAAGAGATGTCTTAACCAAAGGTTTATCTCCAGAAACTCCACTTGGAAAGTTCTTAGAAGCTAACAAAGATAAATTTGAAGGCATGATGAAACTCTATAACGAACTCTTAGATGACGTTTATGGAGAAAATTCCACAATTTTAACTAAGACTAATGACGGCAAAATCAGAGTGGATCATTCTCAACACTTAAGAATTTATGAATTAGTGGTGGGAATCATGGAGCCACTTAGAGATATCATTTTCTTCCACGTGAATTTAGCAAGAAGACAAAATGAACAAGAAGCAATTATCGAAGACTTAATGCCTTTAGATGATCGTTATTATCGTTTATTTGCCTATTTATTAATGATGCAAGATTTCCAAAAATCATTCTTTGAATTCCAAAAAGTAATGGGTGAAAATCAAGGCAAACCATCTCCACAATCTAACTTCATCGTTCAAAATGAATTGAGCCACTACGCTAGATTACTTAGAGACATCAGAAATCACAATCATTTCACCGACAATGATTCTTTAGATGCTTTAGACAAATGCTTACAAGTCGTAGAAATGTCTGAAGGTCGTAGAGATAGAAGAGATAATAAGAACTTCCCAGATTTATTCAAAGAAGCTCTTGATCAGCTCAACGCTTTAGTGGTTCTTAATGGACCAAAATGGCAAGAAGCTTTTAATAAAGCTTTAAAAGAAATGCTTGAGGATATTCGTAAGAACACCAAACCACAAGCCTAATAAAGGAGAATATCAATGAAGAAATTTCCTCTTTCCATATTTGAAATCGTTGCCTACTCATTACTTTTATTAATGGGTTTATGGGCTTTAACTTATATTTCATTAGGCATTGCCTGTGAATTTATTCGTTATGACACAGGTGTTTCCGCTGCTAACGCAAAATTAAATCTTGGATTCCTCTGGGAAGGATTAATTATCCTCGGAGTTACCGCTGTTGCAGCTGTTACCGTCCTATTAATTAACGCTAAAAAGAGTGATAGAGATTTCGAAAAAGCCCAACGTCGAGCGGCTAGACTTAAAAAAAGCGCTCCTGAAGTTGTGGAAGCGGAAGTTGCTCCAGTTGAAGAAAAAAGAGAAGAGGAATAACCTCTTCTTTTTCTTTGTCTAATCACTGATATCGTCATCTAGGACAACGAAGTATTGATATCCTGGATGTTTTTCTTTGATCTTAGCAATCAAATCATTCTTTGTTTTTTCAGCGTCTTCATCTTTAAAATCTACAATGATATCAAATGAGACAACCTTCGTTTCTAAATCGACATAGAATCCGTGCACTTGAGTGATAGATGGATATTCTTTAACTAATTTATATAAATCCGCTCTAATTTCTTTAACTTCTGGAACGCTTTCATTAGTCGCATAGATTCCAACTGTAAGAATTGTTCCAAACTTTTCGTAAACCGCTTGAGAGATTTTTCTAGTTAATGGATGTAATTCTTTCGCGGTAATATCATCCCTAACCTCAATATGGATAGAACCAATTGTTTTGGTTGGACCATAGTCGTGGAGAATTAAATCATAGGCCCCAATGACTTCTGGGAAAGAAGTGACAACTTGTTTAATAGAAACCGCAAGTTCTTTTTCAGCGCGCTTACCAACAATATTACTTAAGGCATTGAGCATCACTTCAACGCCGGATTTAATAATGAATAAACCAATTAAGATACCTAGATATCCTTCGATGGCCACCCCAGTATAAATAGCGACAATCGCCCCAATTAAAGTGGATAAGGATAATATCGAATCAAATAAGGCATCAATTCCACTTGCTTTAAGAGCGTCGCTATTAACTTTTTTGCCCATTCTTCTAAAGAAGAATCCAAGAGCGACTTTCACTAAGATAGCGATGCTAATAATGATTAAACTCAAGTTATCATAGACCGCTTTAGTGTGCTTAATTAATGAATTAATAGATTCATATATTGCCGTGCCACCAGCAACAAGAATAATTACTGCGATAATTAAAGAAGTGATATATTCAATTCGCCCGTGTCCATAAGGATGCTTTCTATCAGGCTTTTTGCCTGCTAGTTTAGTGCCGATAATAGTGATCACGCTACTTAAGGCATCGGTTAAATTATTAACCGCATCCATGATAATAGAAACAGAGCCAGCGATTAAACCAATTGTCGCTTTAACCGCTACTAATCCAACGTTTCCTAATATTCCAACAACACTAGTTCTAACAATTGTTTTTTCTCTATTCATCTTTAAAACCTTCTAAGAGTTTATAAAGTAGTTTATATAAAGTTGCAGCCTCTTCCTGAGATAATTTCACTTTACTAGCAATAAGAGGCGGAACTTCTTTTGCTCTTTCTTTTAATTGTAGTCCTTTGTTAGTTAAAGAGATAATTAATTCTCTTTCATCGTGTGGTTGCACGGTTTTTGTAATTAATCCTTTATCCAATAATTTATTCTACAAAGGAGTAAGAGTGCCGCTATCGAGATATAATCTTTCGCCGATATTTTTCACACTGATATGGTCGTTTTCCCAAAGAACCATTAAAACGATGTATTGAGTATATGTGAGATCTAATTTATCTAGATATGGTTTATATCTTCTAACAATTTCTTTGCCAGAAGCATATAAAGGAAAGCAGACTTGGTTAGAAAGTTTTAATATTTCATCACCGTAATCCATAAATAGTTATTCCGCTAAAGCTTTTTGAATGTGCTCGTCAATTTCTTCTGGCTTTTCAGTTGGTTCAAATCTACCGATTACTTCACCTTTTTTGTTCACTAAAAACTTAGTGAAATTCCATTTAACTTTCTTATATTTGCCGTCCTTGGTGCAAAGATAAACGAATAATGGGTCAGCGTTTTTACCATTCACATCAATTTTCTTAAATCTTGGGAATTTGGTGTTAAATCTTAAAGAGCAGATGTGATTGATTTCTTCATCATTCTCTGGAGCTTGTCTAAAGAATTGATTGCATGGGAAATCTAAAATTTCAAA
>CADCJP010000069.1:3085-3586 GCA_902801805.1 uncultured Erysipelotrichaceae bacterium
TAAAGCTTCTAATCCGTCATATTGTGGAGTGAAACCGCAATGTGTGGCGGTGTTAACAATTAATAACACTTTGCCTTCGTATTCTTTTAAGGAGATATCTTCTCCTTTTTGACTTTTAACTTTGTATTCATATACTGACATAAATTTGTTCTCCATTTTGATAATTAAATTGTATGCAATCTAATTTTAGTTGTAAAGCATTTTACATAAAAAAAGCATCTCCAGTAGTGGGAGACGCTCATTTTAGAAACATTTGCCTTTTCTTTTCTTCTGACAAGAATTGATATTTTGGCAGTGATAACATATCTCGTTATCGTTTGTTTTATTAGCAAAGAAGTCAAGAATGTTATTCGTAGTAGTGTCTGCGATATTATTTAATGCTTCTTTTGTTAAGAATGCTTGATGAGAAGTAATGATGACGTTTGGCATCGATATTAGGCTACGTAATGTATCATTATCTAAAATATGTCCAGATTTGTCTTCATAGAACAAATCGCTTTC
>CADCJP010000070.1 GCA_902801805.1 uncultured Erysipelotrichaceae bacterium
ATAAACAAGTTTATGTTATTGCTCCATTAATTGACTTCAGTGAAGATGGAAGATTTTCTGTTGAGCAACTCTACGCTAGATATGTTTTAAAGTACCGCTCTAAGGTTGGTCTTCTCCATGGCAAAATGAAACAAGAAGAAAAAGAAGAAGTTCTAGAGAAATTCTATAGTGGTGAAATTAAGATTCTTGTTTCTACTCAAGTTGTTGAAGTTGGTATCGATGTTAAAAACGCTAATACAATGATCATCTATGATGCGACCAATTTTGGTTTAGCTTCTCTCCATCAATTAAGAGGTAGAATTGGTCGTGATGGCTCTAAGAGTTTTTGCTTATTAGCGAGCAATGAAGAAGATACTGATAAGTTAGACATCTTAACTAAAAGCGAAGATGGCTTTGTTATCGCTGAAGAAGATATGAAGCAAAGAGGACCTGGTGAATTAGCGGGTACTCGTCAAGCAGGTATTCCAGACTTCGCTTTCTTAAACGTCGTGGATGATTATAAGATTTTCGTTGTCGCTAGAGACGACGCTAAAGAGATATTGAAACACAAAGACGAAAAGAAATATCAGTGGTTAATTAAACATGCCACTTCCTTAATAAACCAAGAAGATATTAAAAAAGCGTAATTAATGTCACAAAATCCCTTACGTTAAACTGTAAGTGATTTTTTACTTTTGTGCGCCTTTACATCCATGGTACAATATTAAATCGAGGATTTAATTTATGAAAATTGCGATTGATGCGATGGGTGGAGATAATGGCAGTAAGCCAATTGTCGACGCTATTAAAGAATTCTTAAAAGAAAATAAAGATGTGGAAATCATCGTTTTTGGTAAGGAAGAAGAGTTACAAGAACTCGCTCCTCTTTGCCGTATAGTCAACGCTCCTGACGTTGTTCCAATGGAAGCGGGTGCTTTAGAAGTATTAAGAATGAAAAACTCTTCTATGTGCAAAGCTGTTTCGACAATGAAAGAAGAAGGATTTGACGCTGTTGTATCCGCAGGTTCAACTGGTGGCTTTTTAAGTGCCGCTACCTTAATCCTTAAAACGGTTCCAGGAGTGAAACGTTCTTGCTTAGTTACTTGCTTCCCAACAAGAATCAAAGGTAAGAAAGTTGTCGTTTTAGATGTCGGTGCTAATAACGAAAATAACGCTGAAGAATTATTACAATTTGCCTATATGGGTAGAGCGTATAATCAAGCCTTATTTGGCACCAAAGAACCAAGAACATATTTATTAAGCAATGGTGCTGAAGAACACAAAGGTTCACCTTTGGTGAAAGAAGCACACAAATTATTAAAAGAAGATAATTTCCCTGGCTTCCAAGGCAATATGGAAGCTCGTGATATTTTAAAAGGTGACGCTGATATTATTGTCGCGGATGGCTTCTCTGGTAACGTCATGCTTAAAGGCATGGAAGGCATTGCCAAAATGATGAGTGGCATGATTAAAAGTAATTTCAAAAAGAACTTATGGACAAAGCTAGGTTACTTACATGTTCGTAAGGGCTTTAAAGATATGTCTGAAACTATGGATTATAAGTCCACAGGTGGGGCGATGCTTTTAGGCATCAACGGTGTCGTTGTTAAAGCGCATGGTAATAGTGATGCTTATTCCTTTAAGAGCGCCTTAAAAGTAGCTAAACAAATGGTGGATTATCAAGTGGTTGATAAAATCAAGGAGACTTTTAAAAATGAGTAATGTCTGTGATTTATTAAAGAAACTACATATCACATATAAAGACATTGCTATTTATGAGCAGGCTTTAACTCACCCTTCATATAATGGTGAAGCGAACACTAAGCACCAAGACTATGAGAAATTAGAATTCATGGGGGATGCTGTTTTAGGCTACGTTACCGCTGATCTAGTTTATAAGAATAGACCAGAGATGTCTGAAGGCAATTTAACAAAGTTAAGAAGTGTTTTGGTTTCTACGAAACCATTAGCGGCCTACGCTCGTAAAATTCATTTAGATGAATACGTACGTATTGGCCATTCAATCACCCAATCACAAGTTAAAGAAAGCGATAAGATTTTGGAAAATGTTTTCGAATCATTAGTGGGCGCTATCTATTTAGATGCTGGTTTAAATACTGCTTATCGTTTCATCAAAAAAGTTTTGCTTAACGACATCCTTTCCTATGATGCCGATAACTTAACCGACTATAAAACCAAGCTCCAAGAAGAAATTCAAGCGGAGCATAGAGATGCTGTTCAGTACGTCACAGTCTCTCAAAGCGGTCCAGCGCATGACCGTACCTTCACTGTGCAAGTCAAATACAACGATATCGTTTTAGGTACTGGTACAGGTAAGAGCAAAAAGAAAGCCGAAGAAATGGCAGCGAAAGATGCGCTTAGTAAAAGGAGTGTCCTCTAATGGGTCTAATTGCTTTTCTAAAAGAAAAATTTGCCAAGAAAGATAAAAAGATTGATAAATATCAAGAAGGCTTAAGCAAGTCTCGTAAAAACTTTTCTAGCAAGTTAAATAGTCTTAGTGAACGTTATAAAACCGTTAACCAAGATTATTTTGATGAACTTGAACAAATCTTAATTGAAAGTGACGCTGGTATTTCCTTTACCTTAAACGTCATTGAAGAAGTGCTTAATCAAAGTAAAAAAGATCACATCACTGATCCAAAACAAATTAATGAAATCTTAGTCGATAAGATGTTCGTTGGTTACGCGGAAAAAGGTGATATTCAAAACGATGTCGTCTTTAGAAAAGACGGCCCAACAGTTTTATTAGTCGTAGGCGTTAATGGTGTGGGCAAAACCACAACAATCGCTAAACTTGCTCATCGTTACCTTAGCCAAGGTAAGAAAGTTCTTCTCGTAGCAGCGGATACGTTCCGTGCGGGCGCAGTGGAACAATTAACCACATGGGCGGAACGCCTCAAAATTAATATCGTCACTGGTAAACCAGAAAGCGATCCTGCTTCTGTTGCCTATGATGGTGTAAAGAAAGCTAAAGAGGATAATATCGATTTAGTTATCGTT
>CADCJP010000071.1 GCA_902801805.1 uncultured Erysipelotrichaceae bacterium
AAGTGACATAGCCATCATCTGTTTCCACTTGTTCATCAATGATATCAAAGCATCTTGATGCACCAGCGGTGCCCATAACAACGAATGTGACTTGTTGTGAGAAGTTAGAAATATTTTGTGTAAACATTCTTGATAACATTAAGAATGGGACGAGTAAGTTAGAGTAAAAGTCAGAGGCTTCGATTCTATCGAAACCACCGATGAGTTTTAAGTTATATGTCTCAATATGATAAACCTTTGGTAAGAGATAAAGGATACAACCTAAGATGACGATTAAGGCATACATAAAGTTACCGATGTTGCCATTGATTGGCATCATGATATTGCCGTGTATATTCGCTGTGGCAGCGTTACCATATAATTCGTCATTAACTGTTTCAAAGTCTTTTAAGCTATCTTCTTCGTGAGTAAAGACCTTAATAACTTTTAAGCCAGTAATACTTTCTTCAATATTACCTTCGACTTTGCCCAAGCTTCTTTGTTGGGCAACGAAGTATTTAGATGCACGACCACCGATAATCTTTGTGTTAAAGGCCATCGCAATAGTGCCTAAGATGACAATTAATGTCATCCAGATGGAGAACATAAGCATGATAACTAATGCACTTACTGCAGTGATGCCTGTCGCAAAGATATTTGGTATTGATTGTGAAATCAATTGTCTAATTGTATCGATATCGTTAGTGTATAACGACATAATGGCACCGTTTTGATGTGTATCAAAATATTTGATAGGAAGCTTTTGCATATGAGAGAACATCTCGATACGGAAAAGGTTTAAATATTTTTGTGTCACAATAGCCATTGTTCTATTCCATGTCCATGAACAAATGACACCGATACCATAAATACAAATTAATGCGATTAATAAGCCACTTAAGCTTGCTTTAAGTGGGAATGTACCAAATAAAGCTATATCAAACACATCAGTGAAAAGATTAACTGCACCGAAGTTTTTCGCTGGAATAGCTTGGGTTAATAAGTCAGCAATTAAACTAGCGAAAATACTACCGCATAAGTTGACGAAGATAGAGAGGATGAGAGTAACTAAAGAGATAATAAGTTCAAACTTAAAGTTCTTCCATAAAGATCTAAATAGTCTCTTAATGGTGCCTTTTTTTGGTCTAGCGTATTGCTTGATTGGTGGCATATTATTCTCCTCCTTTCTGTGTTTGGGATTGGTAAACTTCACGATAAATCGCGTTATTCTCTAATAACTCTTTATGTGTACCAACACCGTTAATTTCACCGTTATCTAAAACAATGATTTGGTCAGCTTCCTCAATAGAATTAATTCTTTGAGCGATGACAATCTTTGTCATATCTGGTAAATCATTCTTTAATGCAGTTCTAATTAATCTATCAGTCTTTGTATCGACCGCAGAAGTGGAGTCATCTAAGATTAAAATCTTAGGAGACTTTAATAACGCTCTAGCGATACATAATCTTTGTTTTTGACCACCAGAGAAGTTAGCGCCACCTTGTTCGACGACTTTATCAAGTCTTTCTTTAGTGGCTTCAATGGTTTCAGAGATTTGCGCCACTCTTAAAGCGGCAATCATTTCTTCTTCTGTCGCGTCTTTCTTGCCCCAACGCATATTGGAGGCAACGCTACCAGAGAATAAGAAGTTCTTTTGTAAGACGACAGAAACAGAATCTCTTAATGTTTTGAGATCATATTCTCTAACATCTTTACCGCCCACTAAAACTTGTCCTTCAGTGGCGTCATATAATCTAGAAATTAAATTAACTAATGTGGATTTACCTGAACCAGTGGAACCGATAATACCGACGAATTGACCAGACTTAATATTGATATTTAAGTTACTAATCGCGTAACGTTCCGCTTCTTTTTTATATTTAAAGGAAACATTGTTAAAGACGACAGAGCCATCTTCAACCGCCATCACTGGGTTTTCTGGATTCTTAATTGTTGGTTCTTCATCTAAGACTTCACTAATACGTCTAATAGATTCAAATGACATGACTAACATGGTGACAATCATAGAAATCATCATGATGGACATTAAGATTTGAATGCCGTATGTAAGTAACGCTGACATTTGAGGAATGGATAAAGCGCCCCATTCATATCTATAGATGATACTTCCATCAGGAGCTTTTTTACCTGTATCAAACGCAGAAGCGGTATTGAAAATTAACATACCGGATAAGAACATTGTTAATAAGTAAACAACGTGAATAGATGTATTCATTAAAGGAGTCATCAAAGCGACAATCTTTTCCGCTTTAATAAAGTCCTTACTTAAGTTATTTGAAGCAGTGGAGAATTTATCATCTTCATATTTTTCACGGACGAATGATTTAACCACTCTCATACCCGCAACGTTTTCTTGCACTGATTCGTTTAAAGCGTCATAACGCTTAAAGACTCTTCTAAAGATACCCATGGCAAATTTAGCAAGAACGATGAAGATAATACCGATAACTGGAATAGCAACAACGAAGATCCAGGCCATGCTACCACCGACAACGAACGCCATAAGCGCAGAGAAGATGAGCATTAATGGTGCTCTCACAACGATTCTAATCATCATCGCGAATGAGTTTTGTGTATTGGTGACGTCAGTGGTCATTCTGGTCACTAAGCTAGAAGCATGGAAATGGTCGATGTTCTCAAAGGAGAATGATTCGACTTTTGCATATAAATCTTTTCTTAAGTTTTTAGCGAAACCACATGCCGCATAGGAAGCAAATCTACCACCTAAAACACCGCATGTAATAGAAACGATAGTCATGGCGAAGATTAAAATGAAATAAGGCACTAATTCTTCAATGCCTTTAACAGCTTCAATCATTCCGACAAATTCAGACATGACATATGGTAAGAAGCATTCAACAGCTGCTTCACCAATCA
>CADCJP010000072.1 GCA_902801805.1 uncultured Erysipelotrichaceae bacterium
CTTTCCCGTGTTGTCAAAATTGAAAACGATGAAGATATTAAGTTCCTTCCTTTGGAAGACTTCTATAAACAAGTAGGCGGACAAAAGAATAAAGAGAAACGCTATGAAAAGAAATAAGTCTTTTGATAAAGGTAACTTCCCTCTCTATTTAATTGCCACTCCAATAGGTAACCTAAAGGAGTTTTCTTCACGCGCTATTGAAGTAGTGAGTGACGCTGATATTGTCGCCGCAGAAGATACCCGTAATGCTTATGACTTATTAATGAAATTTGGTATCAAAAAAGAAACCTATTCTCTTAGAGAACATAACGAAAAAGAAGCTAGTCAACATCTTATTTCCCTCATCAAAGCGGGCAAGAAAGTTGTTTATATGTCAGATGCTGGTTATCCAGGTATTTCTGATCCAGGCCATATCTTAGTCAAAGAAGCGATTGAAAACGATATTCCTGTTTCCACTGTTTCTGGTAGCTCTGCCTTTATTAACGCTTTAGTGGCCTCAGGTTTAGAAACCAATCACTTTTTCTTTTATGGATTCTTATCCGCGAAAGATGGAGAAGCCAAAGAAGAAATTAATAGTTTAAAAGCTTTAAGAAACACCATTGTTTTCTATGAAGCCCCACACCGCATCATTAGAACTCTTAAACTATTAAAAGAAGTTCTTGGTAATAGATATGTTTGTCTTGCTAGAGAACTTACAAAAATCAACGAAGAATATATCAGAGGCACCTTAGAAGAATTGTCTAATATAGACGAAGAGACCTTAAAAGGTGAAATGGTTTTAATCGTCGATGGTAACCGTGACGAGATTATCTTTAAAGATGATGAAATCACTTCACGTGTCGCTTATTTTGTCAATTTAGGCCTTTCACAAAAGGATGCAATCAATGTCGTCTCTGAAGAATTCAAAATTAACAAAAATTACATCAAGAAACTCTTATTCTAATCACTATGGAAATCGTATTTAAGAAAGATAAGCAAAAGAAACCCAACCCATTTAAAGAAGTAAGTAGAAAAGCCTTTGATAAAATCAAACACTACCGCTTACCTGCGTCTTTTTATTACTTTCTAATTCTTATCGCTATTGGTGTGGGCTTCTATATGATGATGCTCGTCCAAAACGATTTCTCTTTAGCCTATGGTGGTGACTATATGGCCCAATATATCCCTATGGGATACCATGTTTGGGATTATTACCACGAATGGTTTAGAACTGGTCACTTCGTTTTATTTGATCCAGATATCTATTTAGGTGTTAACTCATTTGGTTCTAACGCCTACTATGGTTTATTCTCACCATTTAATATCATTGTGGTCTTGTTCCCACGTGTTTTAGTGCCTCAAGCAATGGCCATCACATCAATTATTAAGATTGCCTGCGCTGGTTTGTTCTTCTCGATGTACATGAAACACGCCTTTAAGGTCAAAGATAGTGTTTCTAGATTGTGTGGCATTGCCTATGGCTTCGCTGGTTGGGGTGCGTTCTACCTTTGGTATAACAACTATCAAGACGTTTTAGTCTTCTTCCCACTTGTTTTATTAGGTATTGAAAACACGATTCAAAAACAAAAACCATGGTTATTAGCCTTAGGTGTTTTCTTCCTAGCGATTTCTAACTATGTTTTAATGGTTTCATACGTAGTATGTGCCTTCTTATATGCGATGTTCCGTTTCTTCCAAACAATTAGAACTAGAACAGTCGCGAATAACTTTAAAGTACTAGGCTTAGGCTTTATTGGCTTTGCCGGTGGTATCATGATGAGCGCGCTTGTTTTTGGTCCCGCTTTTATGGCCACAATGACATCTCCAAAGCTCGAAATGGCGGGCTATAAAGAATTATTAAAAGGTTATTGGGAAAAGAAACAATATAAAGAGTTCTTTGATCTATTACTTTCTTGGAAAGTCGCTCCTGATCAACACAATCGAATTATTCCAGAAAGAGTTTATTACCCAATCTTAGAATTTTTCTTCCCAACCACTACTTGTAGATCATTACCAACTCTTGAATTATATGGCTGGGACTTTGATGATATCTGCGTTTCCTTATGGTGCTATGTCCCATTCATCATGTTCTTAGTATTATTTGTTGTGGCAGCATTAATTGCCTATGTTGGTATCTATATCAACAAGATTCCAAACGTTCCTACTTGGCATATGCATGTTGGCTTCATTTTTGCCATTATGGGTATGTTTGTTTCATGGTTCATTACCCGTAAATTAGCGGGCACGGTAGTTAGTAATGACCCTGGTTTTGTCCAATTAGGCATCGGTGGTTTATTACTCGTTGGCTTAACTGGTTACTTTGGAAAAACCACTAAAAATAAGGCTGTTAAAGCTGTTGGTTATGTCTTATTAACTCTTTATTTCTTAGTGATGTTATGTGTCTGGTTTACCTCTGATATGGGATTAGATATTTTAACCGAACCAAAGAGTGGAGAGCTCACATATCGTTTCTTAGAAGACGGTGAAAATGCCACGATGATTGTCTTTGTTATAGAGATGATTTATGTCGCGGTTGTTTATATTACTTTACTTTTAGTAAGAAACACTAAAGCATTCATGGTATTGGCGACAATATTTGTCAGTTTTGAAGCTATCGCAGTTGGTAACTTTGTCACTTGGGGCCATGGTTATGACGGTGGCCATAATAATGGATATGACACTAACGAAAGATTTAGATATACCTTAAGAAAGATTCAAAACTACGATAAGTCCTTCTATCGCATGTACACATCAATTGGTGATGGTTGGAGCACAAATAACGCCTTTATGAACGGTTATGGCGCTGCTAGCTTCTTCCATTCTTTATACAACTTTGAAGTAAATAATTACACCTTATGGACTGGTTTAAGAAACGGTGATAAATCTGTCGGTGGTTCTTATAGAAATAAGATTGCTGATATTGATAATCAATTAGGTATTAAGTACTACGTCGTTAATAAGCAAAAAATGATGTATAACGAAATCGTTAGTAACAATAAGGAAAATCCTGATGCCTTTATGGCTAATGTCCCATGGGATTTCACCGAAAAGAAAGAATTCGAAACAAACGAATATAAAGTCTACGAAAATAAGAAATTAAATGATTTAGGCTATGCCTATGACACTATTTATAGTGGTAATTTAGAAAAGAGTGGCGTGAACTATGATGTGAGATGTATTAGAAACGCTATTACTCTTTCTAATGTTGCAACTCTCTCACTTGATGACAGTGAAGAAATTAGTAAAACTCATCCAGGTATCACTATTACTGATAAAAAGCCAAATGTTTTAGATGAGGACCGTGAAAACTATAAGACAGTGACTTATAACCACGCTGTTTATCATGTGCAAACATGGGCTAAATATTATGACTTTGCGAAGATCCCATCTATTCCACAAGATTTCACCCCTGTTTATAGCTACAACTATGATAACAATGAAACAATGAAATACTTTGCTTTCTATACACCAAGAGCAAATAACCAACCACTCTTTAAAGAAGGTACTGCCCTATACGTTAGAGCGGGTTTCTCTGGTTCTATTAAGTACAATTTCTACTTCATTGATAAAGATAATAAAATCTTTATGATGGATGCTCATGATGACGATACCACTGATAACACATCCTATATGCGTGGATTCTACGTTAATCGTGATTGTTACGCTTTAGCGGTCGTTGGTAAATACTATCAAAGCCATGTGAGATCATACTCATTATCGTTCTATCAAGAAGATATTTCTGATTATCGTGCTAGATGGGATAAGTTAAACGCTGAACCAATCACTAATGTGAAATATTCCGCTGATAAGTTCACATTTGATACTAACTACACTAACGAAAAACTCGTTGTTACTCGTGTGGCGTTTGATAATGGTTGGAAACTAAAAGCGGTCAATAATGACACTAAAAAAGCTGAAGACTTAAAGGTCTATAACGGTAACGGTGGCTTTGTTTCATTCGTTGCCCCTAAAGGTAATTATTCCTATACCATGGTCTATGAAACACCATATTTGAAACTCTCTTATGTTGTTTCTGCTTTCTCGTTTATGGCCTTCTTTGGTTCCTTACTTGGCTACCATTTATACCAAGAAAAGAAGAGAAATCACCATTTAGATAATCTTTTTAGAGAAAATTAACTTAATATTTTCTCTTGCTTTTAGCATATTAACTCCTCTAAGATATTAGAGGTTTTTTTCTAGGAGGGCCTCAATATGAATATTCGTAACATTGCCATCATCGCACACGTTGACCATGGTAAAACTACCTTAGTTGACCAACTTTTAAAATCCTCTGGAACCTTCCGTGATAACGAAGAAGTAAACGAAAGAGCGATGGATAGTAATGATATCGAAAGAGAAAGAGGCATTACCATCCTAGCAAAAACAACATCCATTATTTATAAAGACACAAAAATTAATATTCTTGATACTCCAGGACACGCTGACTTCGGTGGTGAAGTGGAAAGAATCATGAACATGGTTGATGGTTGCCTATTACTCGTTGATGCTTTCGAAGGCACAATGCCACAAACAAGATTTGTTTTAAAGAAAGCTTTACAAGCTCACATTAAACCAATCGTTGTTATTAACAAAGTTGATAGAAACAACATTGATATTGAACGCACACTTGATGAAGTTTTAGAACTCTTCATCGAATTAGGCGCTCCAGATGAATTCTTAGAATTCCCAGTCGTTTATACTTCTGGTTTAAAAGGTACTTCTTCTTTAGAAGCTAACGTCAACACACAAAAACCAGGTATGGAACCAGTGTTAGACACCATTATTAAAGAAATTCCAGCCCCAAAGGTTGATGTTAACGCCCCACTTCAATTACAAGTC
>CADCJP010000073.1 GCA_902801805.1 uncultured Erysipelotrichaceae bacterium
AAATGTGACATAAAGTAAGTAGATGAGTTGATGTTCTTTGATTAATGTGTCTAAATCAAAAATGACAGGCACTAAGAAATAGAAAATAGCAAATAAAGCGGCAAGAACGATAAGCACAAAACCAGCGATGCGGGTTCCTAACTTCATCGTGTCGTGTTTCTTACCAAAATCCACTAGGGTGGACTTTTTATACTTTAAGCCATTTTTTAAAACCTTTTCCATGGGTCATCCCCTCTTTGTTGTGATTCATTAATTTTTCTATTAATATCATCGACAAGGTCTTCTTGTTCGTTATATCCATTAAAGCCACTATTATCATCGAAACTATAATCATCATGTTTCTCTTCTTCTTTTTGAGAATCAGAGTTATTTACATATGCCATATAGTTTTCTTTCGCCGCTAATGAGCTTAATTTTCTAAAATAATTGAGGCCACTATATAGGCTTGATATTGAAAGATCTCAGGGGTTTTATTAAATTCCTTCGCTAACGCTTCTAAATTATAAATCACCCATAAATTAAAGAAGAACATCACGGCAGCGCCAAACATATTAGCGATGCCAATACCTCTTGGTATCCAATAATATTTTGGGTAATGGGCTTTACCATAATCTAATAGTTGTTGTCTGGTGTATTCTTTCTCGCCGATTGTCACTGGATAAGTCATATACCTTATTCTCCTTTTAGCGTTTGAGCGTAATACTTTTCAATTATTCCGTTAGAGTTAAATACTTGTTTAGGTTGTGTACTTTCTAACTTTGATAAATCATCATTCTCTTGTTCTTGATAGACATAGTAAGCATTTTCTTTATAGTAGAAACCCGTCACTAATTCTTTATGATCTGGTCCTTCACTGATGTAATAACAACTATTACTTGTTAATACCTTTTCTTTAGTGACACTAGTGTAGCTAACTAAGAAACCATAGTTATCAATTGTTTCTAGTGTTTGATTAAGTAAGTAGGTTTCAGGACTAGATTGACCACTAGTAATATCAAGAAGGGTGATTTTATAGAGCTTACCACTACTAGAGTAGCTCATCATGGTGTAATCGTATTTGCCTAATTCTTTTTGCGTATAAGTGATACACACTAGATTAGAGCAGTTATCATCGTAATCTTTCTTAATCTCATGATTAGCGATATCCACCATCTTAGAAGCAAATTGATTTACTTCCTCGTTATTAGAAGAACCACTACTAATGGATAGACTACTAACACTTTCAGTTTTGTTGTTATTAGTCATCACTAGAATGAGAATTGGAATAGCAATGATATCGAAAATAAGAAGAGAAAATAACACTACTTTGAAGATGTGACGTTTCTTAGACGCTTCATCTTCATTTGTTTCGATTTCTTCATGCTTATTTTGCTTAGGCATGGTTATATTCTAATCCACCTTCATTAATTAGACTATTTAATTTACTTAAAACCGCTAGATTATTATGAAAAAAGTTCCAAATTTGGAACCTTGTTCATATTAGTCATCGTTTGGATAAAAGACATCAATGTTGATATCAAACCTTGTGACTTCTCCTCTAGAAAGTGTCGCAGTAACACGAATCTTTGGATTAAGCGCTGGGTCACCAACATAGATTAAGCATTGGCCAAAGCCTGTCTTCACAACTTTGTATCCATGTTGTTCAAGCTTATCTTTAAAGTCCAAGAAATTAAACTTAGTTTTTAACTCCATTCTCGCAGTAGTACCACTGAGGAATTCTACTTCTGCCTCATATGCATAGGCATGAGCGTCTGGGGTACCACCACCAAAGAAATATGTATCGTGGCAATCAATGACGAATTGATGAATATACTTATTGTCTTCACCGTTAGAAAGAATTAAAGAATCGACTTTTTCGCTTGCGTAAGATGACCTAGTAATATCATATTCTCCGTTAGCGTTTAAATAAGCAGGATAGATATGCTTGATAATATCGAACCTTAGAAGAGTTTCAAATCCATCCATCATTCTATTTAATCCACTGATGTTTTGTTTTTGCCTTTCTTTAGAATAGTCATAATTGATTTCTTGATAGTGATAGGAAATAAGGCGATCCTTTTTATAGTAATTGCCTGTTTCAGGGTCTCTATTAGAAACTACTTCGTTATAGTAATGATATTGGAGTAAACGATACGAACGAGAATAATCATAAACAAACATTATTTGTTCTCTACGAGAATAACGATATGGATGACCATTCGCATCATCAGTATTAGTGATATCCTCTAAACTAGTGTAATAGCAGAGACGGTCTTTACGGTCATAGTAAACCTTCCCAAAAGGCTTGATAAAGTGTTCTTTAAAAGCTTCGTCTGACTTTTGATATTTTGCGGAACGATTAATGGTTTCTTGACCATCTTTATTTGTCTTTTCAACGGTCAAGATAGCATTAAAGCTGGTATTCCATCTATAAGTTTCAGAAGCATATCCTTCAGTGAGGTCATGGTCTGAACCAGTAATCTTATGGGAGTATTCTTCATTTCTTTTTAAGACATAAGGAACATCACTAGTGGCTGTATCAAAGAATTCGGTATTTGTCTTATAGGATGTGAAGTCTTCTTTACCATTTGAGTATTCATATTTTTCTTCAACTTCACTGATGTTAGAAACTTCAGAATTAAAGTAATTATATTCATCGATTAGAGAATTCCCGTATTCACCAGCGGTTCTTCTAAATTTATAGTTTTGATAATAATTATTTTTAGGACCATCAATTTTATTGCTACATCCCCCTAATAAGAAGGGAATGACTAGGGAACATAATAATAGAATCTTTTTCATTGGTTTCTCTCACCTCACAAATAGTGTACTAATCGTATTAATACACGTCAACACTTTTCCGATATTTTCGTACTTTTTTTCAGCAAAAATAAAAAGCCCCATCAAGCTAGTTGAGGGACCTTCCCAGATGTCATAAACCCAACATCAATCGACATCCGGAAAGCATATAATATACAAAATGTTTACTTATGTAAATAAGAAATATAATTATTTTTTAAATGCTCTTTGATAGATTTC
>CADCJP010000074.1 GCA_902801805.1 uncultured Erysipelotrichaceae bacterium
AATTTCATATTGTCTAGATATCACGGAAGTTGATCCGTTAAAATATGATTTACAATTTGAAAGATTTTTAAATAAAGCTCGTAAGAGCATGCCAGATATCGATGTTGACTTCATGGATATTTCTCGAGACGAAATTGTTAATTATGTTAGAGAAAAATATGGGGTTGATCATGTCGCAAATATCGCTACTTTCCAAACCATACAGGCTAAACAAGCTTTAAGAGACATTGGAAGAATTTATGATATCCCAACTCGTCATATTGATTTACTTAGTAAATCTATAACCGATAAAGTTACTCTTAGAGAAGCATATAAAAACATTCCAACCTTCCGTCAACTCGTCGATAGCGATAAATATTTTTTAGAAATTGTCTCTATGGCTTCTAAAATTGAAGGCTTGCCTCGACAAGCTGGACTACACGCAGCAGGTGTCCTTTTAAATAATGAACAGCTTGATAATGTTCTTCCCGTTACAATTGATTATGAAGGACATTACACTAGCCAATATGAAAAAGATTATCTTGAGGCTCAAGGTTTCTTGAAGATGGACTTTTTAGCGTTAAGAAATCTCACCGTTATAGATAACTGTATAAAACTAATTAATAAGAAATATAATAAAAACATTAGTTTTTATAACATTCCACATGAAGACGAAAAAATCTTTGAAGTCATTAGAAATGGGCAGACTTCTGGTGTCTTCCAACTTGAAAGTTCAGGGATGAAAAATGCGATAAAAATTATTAAACCAGATTGCTTTGAAGATGTTGTTACTTTGCTCGCTATCTTTAGACCTGGTCCAATGGACAACATTAAAGATTATGCGAATCGAAAAGCAGGTAAAATTAAGCCATCTTATTTATCTAACGATATCAAACAAGTTTTAGCCCCAACTTATGGAGTATTAATCTATCAGGAGCAAATTAATAAAATCGCCACTGTCATGGCAGGATTCTCTCCTGAAAAAGCTGATTTATTTAGACGTGCTGTCTCCCATAAAGAGAAATCAGTTTTAGAATCAAGTCGCAACGACTTTGTTAAAGGTGCAATTTCTAAAGGATATAATCAAAAACAAGCCTTGGAAATGTTTGATCATATTCTCAAGTTCGCTAACTACGGTTTTAACCGTAGCCACGCAGTTGTTTATGCAATTATTGCTTGCCGTATGGCGTATTTAAAATACTATTATCCACTTGAATTCTACGCGGCGGTTTTAAATATTTCTGGTGGAGGCACCGATTCTAAATTCTCTGATTATGTTTATGAATTAAAACAAAGAGGACTAAAGGTCAAATTACCAAGTATTAATGAATCTAATAAAGAATTTGTTATCGCTGATGATGGACTTTTATATCCACTCAGCATGATTAAAGGGATCAATGTTGATGTGGTCAATAAAATCATCGATGAAAGAAAAGTAAATGGAGAATTCAAAGACTTCTTCGACTTTGTTTCACGTGCTTATTATCAAGGACTGAGCGAAGTAGTCATTACCAAATTAATTAATTCTGGTGCTTTAGATGTCTTTAAACAAACTCGAGCGGTTTTAAGAGCCACCTTAAAATATGCATACCAACTCGCAGAATTATCTTTAGATAATAATGGACAATTAATATTAGATGAAACACTTACTCACCAAAAGCAATATTTTAATGATGTTGATGATCCATTATTAAATCTAAACCTCGAGTACGAGACATTAGGCATTATGTTAAGTGACAACCCACTTAAATATAAACAAGATTTGTTAGACAAATATCACGTGATAAGCACAGTCGAAGCGAAAAATAGTTTCGGCAAAGTCAGTGTTGCCGGTATTGTCTCGCAAGTTAAAATCATCAAATCGAGAAAGAACAACACCACTATGGCGTTTATTAAGCTATTTGATGAATTAGACGAAATTGAAATTACAGTATTCTCTAGAATATATGAACAATGTTTCTCTATTATAGAGAAAAACAATATTTTATTAGTTAAAGGAAGATATGATCGCAAGCAAGACAAAGAGTCGTTTGTCGCTGATGAAATCACGCTTCTTGAGGAATAATTATGGCAAAGTTAACAATTATTGACGGAAATTCACTGCTATTTAGAGCCTATTTCGCTACTGCCTATCCAGGTGTAGAAATTATGCGTAATCAAGACGGCATTCCTACTAACGCCATCTTTGCGTTTAGTAACATGATTAATAAAATTGTTTCTTCTTTAAAAGATGGAGAAGGAATTATTGTCGCTTTTGACGCTGCAAAACATAATTTTAGACATGATGCTTTAGAAACCTATAAAGCAAATCGTAAACCAGCTCCAGAAGATTTGGTCACACAATTCCCAATCGCTCGTGATTTCCTAAAAAACTTTGGTATTTTCCAATTTGAAGAAGAAGGTTTTGAAGGTGATGATATTGCAGGAACCGTTGCTAAATTAGCAGAGAAAAATGAATATGACGTCACTATTTACACATCAGATAGAGACTTTCTACAATTAGTCAGTGACAGAGTCACTGTGAATATCATTAGAAAAGGATTGAGTGATGTTGTTGCAATGACTCCAGAGTTAGTTAAAGAAACATATGGCTTTGCACCAAAACAAATCATTGATTATAAAGGTTTAAGAGGAGATAGTTCAGATAATCTACCAGGAATTCCAGGAATTGGAGAAAAGACTGCGGTTAAATTAATCGAAGAATATGGAAGCTTTGATAATATCGTTTCTCACGCTTCTGAAATTAAAG
>CADCJP010000075.1 GCA_902801805.1 uncultured Erysipelotrichaceae bacterium
ATTTAACTGAGGTTAGTAATAAGCATGGTTTATCTGAAGGTCAAAGACAAATGATTGCGATTGCTAGAATCATGCTCCTTAATCCTGAACTAGTTATTTTAGATGAAGCCACATCTAATATTGATACGCGTAGTGAGAAGCTTATTACTGACGCTTTTGATTTAATGATGAAAGAGAAAACATCGATTGTTATCGCTCATAGATTATCGACAATTGAAAAAGCCGATATCATTATCGTCATGAGAGATGGCAAAATAGTGGAAACTGGAACACATATTGACTTAATGAAACAAAAAGGTTTCTATTACGAGTTATATTCTTCGCAGTATAAATAGGAGAAATATTATGGCTAAAGGTGGAAAACATAAACTTACCGCTAAACGCATTGCCTTAATAATGGCGATTATCTCTTTAGTGTCTTTTCTTTATAAATTAGGTTTAGGCATTATTTCTACCTCAATGATTTTAATAGTAGCCTCCATTTCCACGCTTATTGTTTGTATTTGCAAGTTCCTTTTCTGGCATAAGATGAACGGCACTAGGGAAGAAAAGAAGAGAAACTATTTCTTCATGATGATATTAGCGTTAGCCTTTGGTGTCCTATTCTTACTATTTGCGGTGCTTAAAGTAGGTGGCATTGATACAGCGAGTAAGAATAACTTTAAAGGTATATTTGCCTATATATTTATTGCCTTTGTAATCTTGATGTTTGTGTTATCAATCATCAATTTGAAAGGAGCATTACAAAAAGATGACTTGCTGGTCATCGGTATTATTCCGCTTTGGCGGACGCAGTCATCATTGAAGAATTCTTATATAAAGTGATACTGAAGTATCAAGGCATTCCATTTATGGGATTAATTAACAATTACTTCCCACTTATCACCGCGGTAGCTATGTTAATGGTGCCTCTCTATATGTTTAAACGCTTTAGAAGCTATGAAGCTTAAAGCATCACTAGTAGCATCACTAGTGCGGTAGCGATTACTGGCACACTAATGATGACGCCATATTTGACGAATTGTTTAAAGGTGTATTTAACATCATATTTTGTTAATAGGTTTTCAAACATAATACCCGCAAGCGCTCCAACTGGTGTTAAGAACGCACCGATGTTACTACCGATGATTGTGGCGTATATTGCTTGATAATATTTCACACCTTCTAAGGCCACTGGGATATCCGCGTAAAGGATAGACATTGGGATATTATTAACCATGTTTGCCATTAAGAAGGAAGAAGCTCCATAACCTAAAATAGGGGACACGTGGCTTAACAATTCACCAATTTTATCCGCGATTCCTTGAACGTTTAGTGATATCACAATAATGGACATTGATAAGACAAATGGGATTAATTGATAAGGTAATCTCTTTAAAGAATTGGTTAAGAAATG
The DNA here is from genome assembly GCA_902801805.1 of uncultured Erysipelotrichaceae bacterium. The sequence continues at coordinate 1,397 of CADCJP010000075.1, forward strand.
CCATTCTTTTTTCTTCACTAATCTAGTGATGATAATGAACACTAATAAGGAAGAAGCGCAGATTAAAGAGATGAGCCACATATCTAAACCAATATATGGAGAGATGATTAAGAAGATTAAGCAAACCGCTAAGTGGACTAAACCAATAATTAAATCCGCTTTGCTTTCAATCTTCACCACATCACAGTCTTCACAAGTAAGTGGGACTTTAAGTTGCTTAATGAATAATAAACGAATAATGATTAATTCAATAAATCCAGCGCATAAGGTTGGGATTGCCATCACTTTGAAATAATCAACAAAGTTGATATTCGCACTAGTGGCTAAATAGATATTAGTAGGATTACCAATAATAAACATCATTGACCATGTATTAGCCGCGGTGAACTCTGCGATTAAATATGGCAAAGGATTAATCTTTGTTCTTTTACAAAAGAAACAGATAAATGGAGTGAATGTTAATATCACAATATCGTTAGAGGTAAAGACTGTTAAGAAAGAGACTAAGAAATATAAGACAAAGAATAAGGTTAACTGACTATTCTTAGCTTTAGAAACCGCTAAAGAGGCGAGGTATTTGAAAAGACCAACTTCATCTAAAAAGATAGAAAGTATGGTCATCGAAAAGAATAAAACTAATATCTTAAGTGGATTAACAGCGGCACTGCTTGTCCAAGAGTTTTTGATCTCGTTGATTGGACATAACTGAGCGATAACTAAGATAAGTGCCCCAATAATAGCGACAATCCAATAGGTATCTAAAGTCACCTTACCTAACTTGATTCTTGGGAAGAATAAGGTGGACAATGTGATTCCTAGAAATGTAATAACGCTAATGACGATCGTGGCAATCATACAAATGAGTATCATAGCCCTTTTACAAAGTAATGCAATAGATAAGAATGAAAAATAGCACAATACGTGCTAATATATAACTAACAATCACACAAGGAGGACTAATTATGAAGAAGTTTTTTCGAAACCTTTTTTCCGGTTATTTTGTTGTCTTAATCATACTTTTAATTGAATTAGCGGCTTTTATCTTTATTCAGTTCTTCCTTGAAGATACAATTGCTTTCATTTTAGGTACCGCAGCTAAAGATAATAAAGAAGTAGAAGCTATTGTTTTGCTTATTTATATCTTACTTAGAATAATAGTCTTCGTTGTCTCCTTAATTATCTTCTTTAAAATCGTTAATAAACCAGAAGATCCAGAATTCAAGATTCCTTGGATTGTGGGTATGCTTCTTTTACCATTCTTCACATCTGTGATTTTCTTAATCTTTGGTAATCATGGTTTAAATAAAAGAGATAAGCTCATTATCGGTGCGACTGTTAATGCTTATCGCTCATATTTCAAACTTAGTAAAAATGAGACATCACAAGTTGGTGAAGACTTAGATAGAGCATATGGTACTTTTAAATATGTTAAAAGTGTGACTAAGTTAGGCGCTCATAAGGGTAATAGAGTCACATACTATAAATCTGGTGAAGAATTCTTCCCAGAATTAATTGAATCTTTAAAGCAAGCAGAAGAATTCATCTTCATGGAATTTTTTATCATCACTGATGGTAAAGAATGGAATGCTGTGAAGGAGATTTTAATCCAAAAGGCGCAAGAGGGTGTTGATGTACGTATTGTTTACGATGATATGGGCTGTAGTGGAACTATCTCTCCTCGTACTCCAAAAATCTTAAAACAATATGGCATCCAATGCTTTAAGTTCCATCCATTTAGACCAATCCTTTCTGGTGTTTATAATAACCGTGATCATAGAAAGATTGTCATCATTGACCATAAGATGGCCTTTACTGGTGGTATGAACCTCGCTGATGAATACGCTAATGAAATTAAGAGATTTGGTTATTGGAAAGACACCATGATTAAGATTGAAGGTAGTGCAATTAATAACTTATTAGTTATTTTCCTTCAAAACTTCAACTTATGCTCTGGTTGGGTTAGTAACTTTAATAAATATTTAGATTATGACTA
>CADCJP010000076.1 GCA_902801805.1 uncultured Erysipelotrichaceae bacterium
GTTAATTCTAGAAAGCCTGTCTTATTACGTAATCTAGAGTTATATGAAGATATCTTATTTAATGATAAGGATACATACGCGAAAGCGCCTGATGTAGATGGCTTCTGTGAGCAAATTAATAAATTAGCCTCTGATAAGAAATATTACGAACACTATCAAGAGGGTAGTAAATATATCTCAGATTTCTATAGTAAAGAACACGTCAAGAATCTTTGGAGAGAGTACTATCAAAGAATCTATAACAAGTGGGCGCCACTAAAGAAATTAAAAACAAGAAAGAAAAAGAAATAATCAAAACCGGGATTTGTATTGAACAGTCCCGGCTTTTAATATCTATATGTTTTAGTTTATTATGAACTTATGAATAAAAAACACTATTTCAGAACATCCAAATCTTCTTTGGTGTTGCAATCACTGATTGTAACAGCGCTTTTAATTACCATCTTTTTAGCGGTCTTCCTTAACATTAGTTATTTCACATTATCCTTTAGAACAAGATTTGAGAGCCATGTCGCAATTGTGTTCGCAGTTATTTTCTATATTGGTATACTCCCTCTAGCGTATTTAGAAGCTATGTTTCTTTTTAATAATATCGTTCTTGGTAAAACTAAAATCTATACACGTGGAGATCTTAGAATTGGTAAAAGTAAAATCCAATATCGAACAGAAATAGAGTATAAAGACATTAGACGTGTAGCGATAATGCCTCTTAGAAGGGATTCTCGCGGCAGATATAAACAAGTGCTTAATCCATTACCGTTTATGGTGATAGAAAAGAATAACGGAAGAAAAGTATTGTTCTCATTACGCTTTATGTCCGTTAAAACTTTGGATCATTTATTAACGGAATTATCAAGTAGATGTAGTGGACCTACAATTAACGTTAATCAATTAGTTAAAGAGTTTGAAAACTACTACAAGATTTATAGCGTTAAATAAAACCGGGATTATCTCACGATTGTCCCGGCTTTTAATTTGAATGCATCTTTCGCGTTATCTAATGAAGCGATAACTGCAGTTTTATTATTATCTTTTAAGAAGTTAAGTACCGCTTGTACTTTTGGATACATGCTACCTTTTGCGAAATGTCCTTCCTCGAGATATTTAGCCATATCGCCTTTCTTAACGTCTTTTAAGACGACTTCGTTTTCTTTTCCGTGTTTTAGGTGAACGTTGTCCACAGCGGTTAAAATGACTAAATAATCAGCGTCTATCAATTCAGCGAGCTTACTAGAAGCGTAATCTTTATCGATTACCGCGGCAACACCCTCTAATTTGTTATCTTGTTTAATAACAGGGATGCCACCTCCGCCTGCGCATATGACAACTTGTCCATTATCTAAAAGTGTTTTAATAGATTCTTTTTCAATAATATCGATTGGAAGTGGTGAAGGAACGACTCTTCGATAACCACGTCCCGCATCTTCTTTCATGATATAGCCTTTTTCTTTACTAATTTGTTCGGCTTGTTCTTTTGTATAGAAGGAACCAATTGGTTTACTTGGATGCAAGAAAAGTGGATCTTGTGGGTCCACTAAAACTTGCGAAATTAAAGTTACGACAGATTTATTAATATTGTTTTGTTTAAAAGAATTATATAAGGCGTTTTGAATGTGATAACCAATATAGCCTTCGCTCATCGCGCCACATTCAGGGAATGGCATATTAGGTGTTTCTTTAGATGTTTCGAAAGCAAGATTAATCATCCCGACTTGAGGTCCATTACCATGGACTATCGCCACTTCGTGACCGTCCATAATTAAACCAGTAATAGCGTCAGCGACTTTTATTAATGCTTGTTTTTGCTCGCTAGGATTATTCCCTAGTGCATTACCACCTAAAGAAACTACGTATTTTGCCATATTTAATTAGTCATCATCCTCATCTTCGTCTTCTTTTTCATCATCATCTTTTTTGCCGAGAACTTTGTTAATTGCTCCGACAGTGGAGTGATAAGCTGGAATGGCTAAGAAGACTACCCACATTGGGTGCCAATACATTGGCATAAAGATACCATATGAACCAAGAGCGACTGGTAAGGTAAAGCTCACCAAGAAGAAGGTAAATATCGCTACGAAAGCCATGTTGAAGTGGTTAGCGTTTCTTTTCACAATTGCTCTAGCAATAGAACAAATGATTTCTGGGATAAAGAAGACTATCCACATGATACCCCACCAACCAAGTAACGCACTTGTAACTACATACGCTACAATTGCTAAAGTGAATAAGGTTGCTTCAATCGCACCGATGATAGCCATCTTGGTATCAAATTGATGTTTCTTAACTGTACCATCAGCGTTATAACAAGTGATACCATCATCATTAATAGTGACTTTCTTACCATTTTTGCCAACGAAGATCACATGGTCATCTTTGTTGACTTCTACTTTTTCTTCTTGAGCAGGCGTGTCATCTTCTTTATTATCTTTGACTTGTTCTTCAACGATAGTGTCGATATCTTCTTCGGTAGCGAGGAGTTCATCGAGAGATACTCCATATAATTTCGCTAAGCAAATAAGATTGTCTGTGTCTGGAGAAGCTTCCGCTCTTTCCCATTTACTAACTGCTTGTCTTGATAATCCTAATTTATCCGCGAGTTCTTCTTGGGAGTAGCCGTATTTTTTTCTTAATTTTACTAATCTGTCTGCAATTTCAATCGTCATAATCGTCTGGTTAGAAATTACGCAACTTTTGGTTGCAAATCAAGCATTTCTAGCGAAAAAGTCACTAATAACGCTGTCATAGCGCTCTTCATCGCTTAATCTGACTCTAGAATGTAATGCCCCTTCAAACCACACAATTTCTTTCTTATTTGAGGAACAAGCAGCGTATACTTCTTTGCTTTTTTCAGGTAAGCAATAGACGTCTTTTGTACCCCAGATAAAAAGAACAGGAAGATTATCAAACTTAGGCACATATTTAATCGTTTTAGCGTCTTCAATATCGCATTTGGTGAAGTGTTTGAACCACATCCAAATTTGATAATAGACTGGGAATAAAGCATGACCACTTTCGATGTAGTGGTTTTTATATATTTCTTTATAGGTAATGAAAGCACTGTCCAAAATAGCGCCTTTCAAATATGGTTCTTTAAATGTCGCTAAAACAATAGAGGTCACACATGTACCCACACAGATACCATGGATGTATAACTCTTTTTGTTTGTGTTCTTCATGCATATGTTTAAGCCATAACTTCACGTCATCAGCTTCTTTAATACCACATGTGGAATATGTACCTTCACTAAGACCATGCGCTCTTTGATCAATA
>CADCJP010000077.1 GCA_902801805.1 uncultured Erysipelotrichaceae bacterium
AAAGAACAAGTTGAGATTGAAATTCTCAATATTCGCGATTTCACCACTGATAAATATGGCCGCGTTGATAGCGCACCAGTCGGCGGTGGCGCTGGTTTGATCATGAAATGTCAGCCAGTCATTGATTGCTTAAATAGTATTAAAAAAGATAATAGCCATGTGGTTTTACTTTCACCACGTGGAAAGACATATAACCAGGCACGTGCCCGCTATTCTGCCAAGAATTATGAGCACCTCATCCTTATTTGTGGTCATTATGAAGGTACTGATGAACGCATTAATAAATACGTAGATGAATTAGTCTCTATCGGTGATTACATCTTAACAGGCGGAGAGATTGGCGCCGAAATCATTGCCGATTCAATCATTAGATTACTTGATGGCGTAATCGCCGCAGATTCCATTATTGATGAATCATTTGAAAATGGCAGTGAACCATTTGAATATAATGGAGAATACATTCCAGATATCCTTTATTCTGGTAATCACGGGGCTATCGAGAAATGGCGCAAAAAACAATCTCTTAAGCTCACTAAAGAGTATCGTCCAGACTTATTAAAGAACTATCCATTAAGCAAACAGGAAAAGAAATTGATGGATGAGTTAGAGAGTGATGAAACTCCTAAATGGGAAAAAGAAGCCATCGAAAAAGGTAAAAAGTTTATAAAAGAAAAGTGAGGTTAATTATTCCTCACTCTTTTTTTACATTCCTGGGAAGCCCATACCACCCATGCCGCCCATGCCGCCTAAGCCACCTGGAGGCATCTTACCGGTCTTGCGGTATTGGTCCATTTTCTTCATCATATCTTTCATTTGCTCGTATTTCTTTAAGACCTTGTTAATGTCTTGCATGGTCTTACCAGAACCGTTAGCGACTCTTTGTTTACGAGAATATTTAAATAGTTCAGGATGTTTTCTTTCTTCCTTGGTCATGGAGTTAATGATAACTTCAAAGTTACGCATTTCTCTTTCCGCCATTTCTTGTTGTTCAGGAGAAATCTTTGGCATACCTGGAAGGAGTTTTAAAATACCACCTAATGAACCGAGTTTATTGATTTGCTTCATCTGTGCGAGCATATCGTTTAAATCGAATGAACCAGACATCATCTTGTTCATTGAATGTTTAACTTCTTTTTCGTCTAACTCTTGTTGGGCTTTTTCAACAAGGGTCATGACATCGCCCATACCTAAGATACGATCCGCCATTCTGTCTGGGTGGAAGATATCTAAATCAGTGACTTTTTCACCAACACCGGTGAACTTAATTGGGACACCAGTCATATGTCTAATTGAAAGAGCGGCACCACCACGAGCGTCACCATCTAACTTAGACATAATGCAACCTGTTAATGATATTTTATCATTAAAGGCATTAGCGACGTTCACTGCATCTTGACCAGCAGCAGCGTCCACTAAAAGAAGAATTTCTTGTGGTTCAACGTCATGTTTGATGTTATTTAATTCATCCATTAATGTTTCGTCAATTTGGAGACGACCAGCGGTATCGATGATTAACACATGATAATCATCATCGTAGGCTTTTTTCTTCGCGGCTTTAGCGATATCAACTGGGTTCACTTTTGTACCCATGTTGACGATATCAACACCAACAGATTTAGCAATTTGATCTAATTGGTCAATAGCGGCTGGACGGTAGACGTCACAAGCGGCTAGTAAGACTTTCTTTTTGAGTTTGTTTTTTAATAAATAAGCAAGCTTACCTGCGGTTGTGGTTTTACCACTACCTTGTAAACCAACAAGCATAATGATTGTTGGACGGCCAGTTTGATAGTTGATTTCACTATCATCACTACCTAATAACTCAATTAATTCGTCGTGGACGATTTTAACGAGCATTTGACTTGGATTAAGTTTACTTAATACATCTTGGCCTAAAGCCTTTTCTTTGACGTTAGAAGTGAATTCTTTAACGACTTTGTAGTTAACATCAGCTTCTAAAAGAGCGACACGGATTTCTTTGAGCATGTCCTCCATGTTGCTTTCTGTTAAACGGGCTTGACCACGGATCTTTTTAAATATGCCAGAAAGGCGTTCAGTTAATGATTCAAATGCCATAACTATAAATAATCCTTTCTATTTCTTCTAATGCTTGAATTTTCTCATCGCCTTCAGCGTCTTTTGCTTTAACGATAAGGTCGAGAATCTTTTCATTCTTCTCTAATACTTTGAGCTCTTTTTCATAATCATCCAATTTCTTAAGAGCTTTCTTAATGGCGTCTTCCACTGCGCTTCTACTCACATCATGAGCTTCTGCGATTTCGCTTAATGATAAATCATAAGAGAAATAGGCATCAGCGAAGGCATATTGAGTTTTACTCAATAGATTGCCATATATCTTGAGCAAAGAATTATAACGAATCGTCTTTTTAATCTTATCCATTAGTTATTCTCCACACATAAACCATAGAGGTATTTATCAAGGTCAAATTCCTCTAAATCATCCATCTTTTCACCAAGACCGATGAATCTTACTGGAACACCTAATTCATCTCTAATAGCTAAGATAATACCACCTTTAGAGGTGCCATCCATTTTAGTAATAACAATACCTGTTAAATCAGTCACTTCTTTAAAAGCTTTAGCTTGCACAACACCGTTTTGACCAGTAGTCGCATCAATGATTAAGAATGTTTCATGTGGAGCGTCAGGAATCTCTTTACTCATCACACGTTTAATCTTGCCAAGTTCAAGCATGAGATTGTTCTTGGTTTGAAGTCTACCAGCGGTATCAACGATAACTAAATCGATATTATCCTCTTTAGCTTTCTTTACACCATCATAGGCAACAGAAGCAGGATCGCTTTCTGGTTTACCAGTGACGATATTAATTTTACCAGTGACGATATTAATCTTTAATCTTTCTGCCCATGTGGTTAATTGTTCCACTGCGCCCGCACGGAATGTATCCGCGGCTACGAGAAGAACTTTCTTGCCTTGGTTAAGGTAACGATGAGCGAGTTTAGCGATTGTTGTGGTTTTACCAACACCATTAACGCCTACGACTAATAAAACTGTTGGGCCGTCTTTTCTAAAGACGACATCGTTTTGAATATCACCTTTTTCCGCATAACCAACGAACATCTTATCGACTAAGATTTCATTAATTTGTTTTGGATCAGTGATGTGTTCTTTTTTACTTTGATTAAGTACTTCTTCAATGACGTTTAAGGCAAAGGAAATACCGGCGTCACTTTCAATTAAGATTTGTTCAAGTTCATCAAAATAATCTTGGTTAACAGTTTTATAACGTTCGCTAAGACTATTTAACTTGCTAGAAAAGTTTTTACGAGACTTGCTTAAGCCTTCTTGATATTTATCAATCTTTTTATCTT
>CADCJP010000078.1 GCA_902801805.1 uncultured Erysipelotrichaceae bacterium
ATTTGTCCATCATTCTCTTTAATTTGGTTAGTGGTGGGTTCTTTATACTATTTCTTACTTAATCCTGTTCTAGTGATGGGTATCTCTTGGATTAGTGAAAACCTTATCTATACATATTTTGTGGGTGCAGTTATTGGAGCGATGATTGTGGACTTTGCTTATTCAATCCATTTAGCTACAAAACTTAAACAGTTAAAAGAATTACAAAATCTTAGATTTGAAGAATTCAAAAAAGAATTTAAAAGAAGAATTAACGATATTAAAAGTAAGTTTGATAAGTAGTGGCAAGCACAAAAATGATGTGTTGCACTTTAAAATTGCACTTTAAACTTTGATTAGACACTTTTATAAAAAAGTGTTTTTTATTTTCGTTCGCCTTTTTAAGTGCAAAACTCACATAATTGCACTTTAAAATTGCACTTTAAAACATCTGTGATATCATTTTCTTATGGAAAATAAATATTCGAATAAGTACATCATTGAAACCGGAATAGGGCTGCAAGATGTCGATGGCTTAAAAAACTCGACATATTTTATTAATGAATCAGAAAAATATATTAGGGGCGAGATTACTCTTGATGAATTAGAGGAAGTAATTACCTCATATTATAAAAATAGACCCGAAGAGAAGGATAGAACTGAAGAAGCTGATATTGTTTCCACTAGAATAGCAAAAATTATTTCTGATGATTCTTTTTCGTTTACTGTCGGACAATTAATATCTATCCATAAACAATTATTTGAAGGAGTATTTACCCACGCTGGTAAATTAAGAACTTATAATTTCACAAAGAAGGAATGGGTTCTAGATGGAGCTTCTGTTTTATATAGTGACTATCGATTGATTGAAACTACTTTACAGTATGATTTTGATACCGAAAAAAGATTTAACTACACTCATTTATCCACTGATGAAATAATTAATCACTTAGCTATTTTAATTTCCAACATCTGGCAGATTCATGCTTTTGAAGAAGGAAATACAAGGACAACAGCAGTCTTTACAATCAAATATCTACGTAGTTTGGGATATGACGTTACTAATGATTCTTTTGCCAAAAACGCTTGGTATTTTAGAAACGCTCTTGTGAGAGCTAATTATAAGCATCTACGTAAGGGTATCTATGAAGACAGGACATTTATCGTTATGTTCTTAAGAAATTTGATTCTAGGCGAAAAGAATCAATTACATAATAGAGATTTGCATGTATCTCCAAAACAAGAACCACAAGAAATGTCTCGAGAAGATAGAATTATTGATCAAATCAATACTAATCCATCTATAAAACTCGAAGAAATTGCCCAAGCACTCAACGTTTCTCTAAGAACAATTAAAAACGCGGTTGCCTCACTAGTGAAAAACAACAGAATAGAGCGTGTTGGTGGCAAGAAGGCTGGCTATTGGAAAATAAAACATTAGTTTTACTAATATTCGTTATATAATAATTTTACTTTATAGGTATTGATCTTATGAAAAAGAAATTATTAATTTTATCTATTATTCCATTCTTATTAACTGGTTGTTCATTATTTAATGACATCTTTGATAGTGGGGAATCTTATACTTACACGAGTAAGAGTAACGATGAATCATCTAATAACAACAACCCTAATGATGATACATCCGCGAAACCAAATTCAAATAGCACAGTAAATAATGATCCTCATATCGTTTTTGATAGTGAAGGCTTTGAATATGATGAAAGCACAAGAAACTATCTCATCAATATGAAGAGAGGTAGTAGCATCACCATTAACGCAGTCATCGCTAATGGGGATTCAAAAGAATTCTCCTTAATCTATTCCTGGGCTATGGGAGGAGAATACGGCACGATTAATAACAATACTGTCCGTATTAATGATAATGCCCCTGTTGATGGTACTGCCTATTTACAAATTGAACTTAAGAAGAATGGTTCATCTGACGCGATTGATGTCATCTTAATTAGAATTACCATCATCGATAAATACCAAGTCTCTGTCATTTCTAAGAGTGAGGATGTGGTGGTAGTTAAATCAAACAGTTATAACGTTGATTACGATATCGCTGTGCCTCTCGCTAATAAGTATTACGATTTACCAATCGTTAAGCTTATAGATTATGAAGAACCATATACTGTCGATTTCATTAATGATGATGCGGAATATTATAAAGATAAGATTGCTTTCAAATTTGATGAAAGTGGTTCATATTTCCAAATTGTTGATGAGTTCAACATGATGTCTAATTATCGTTTCCACGCAGTTATTAAGGATAACGATAAAAACATCCTTAAAGACTTAACATTAACTGCGACAGAAACATTAGATAGTGAAGACGTCTTAGCGGTTTATTATGGTCAATATAATGAAAAGATCAATAAAGGTAGCACATTAACTGTGGAAAAGAGTGAAACTTCTCCAATCACTTTAACTTCCTATTTCAATGGTAACTTATTAGCGACATACGCTAAAGCATATAGTGTCACTAGTGAAGATACAACTATCGCTACGATTGATAAAAAGTATATTAATGGCTCATCCGTTTATGCAGTTATGCCTTTAGGTAAAGTAGGAACATCTAAAATCAGTGTTTCTTATGTCTTTAAACGCTCAACTGGCGAAATAACATATACATTAGATTTCT
>CADCJP010000079.1 GCA_902801805.1 uncultured Erysipelotrichaceae bacterium
AGTAGATGATGGTGATAACGTTTGGGTCAGTGATTACACACCTGTTAATGTTTATCTTAATGACCAATATTGGGGCTTCTACTATTTAGCGGAACAAAAGGAAACTAAAGAAGGTAGAGTTAATCTTCCTGAACCAGCGGAAGGATATACTGGTACTGATATTGGCTATTGCTTTGAATTAGATTCATACGCTGCTTCTAGTGAAAGCGATGTCGCTACTGAACAAAGAAAAGGCTCTGATGGTGATCCAACATTTAGAATGAAACACCTTCCAAGCCATGAACAAGGTAGTCCTTCTGGCCCATTAGCGCCAACCGCAAGAGGACTTAACACTTATACAATGTTATCCGATATCACCGATAGCACCGCTAAAGTGGGTGAACACACCGAAGCGGATTATAATGGCGATCAAAAAGTGAGCAACAGTAATCAATTATCATTCATTAGAGATAGAATGGAAAAACTTTACCAAGTTCTCTATTATGCTTCTAAGAATCAAGCAAAAGATATTAATGAGGCTGGTGAATTAGTGAATTCAACCCAATCCGTTAAAGACGCTTTAGGTAAACACTTCAATTTAAACTCTTGGGTTGATGGTTATATCCTTAATGCTTATACTGTCGCTCCAGATTTAGGTTATTCATCCTTCTATATGTCATTTGATAATACACCAACAGGTGATCATAAATTAAGATTTGATGTACCATGGGATTTCGATAGTAACTTTGGTAATAGAAATAATTTCTATGTGAACGCTGATGGTGATACATACGTCGAAAAAACATATAACACCTGGCTCTATTTATTAAGCAAAATTAATTTCTTCATTGATATGGTTAAAGTTAAATGGAACAAAATCAGAGATGAAAAACTCTTTGAAGGTATGTTTGCAATGATGAATGAACACTTTGAAAAGCATGATGGTGAAATCAAACGTAACCATCAAAAGTGGCCACAAAATGATGCAGCGCATCAACCACCAAACAACTTTGATGAAATTAGAGACCCATACAAAGATCCTGCTCAATATAAAGAAGCAGAAGCTGAAACAATCAGCTGGTGCGCTAAACGTGTCAACTTCTTAGAAAAGAAGTGGGGCAAAAATAGACCTAACGTTGTCACTAACGGATAAGGATTAAAACAAACAAAATAGAGACGAGATTCAATCCCGTCTCTTTTATTTTTATCTCTTATAAAGCTTTGGCCTTTTCGATGAACGCAGTCGCTTTATCATTTGATATTGAATATGTATGTGTGCATACGCTTGGGTATACTTGATAGAATGGATTTCCTGGATTAGTGAAATAGTATCTTAATCTCGCAGCGTAGTATTCTTTATTTTGTACTTTGCCTACTTCCATGAGGAAGTTATCTCTCACACCGTATGTCACTCTATTTTGATAATCGATTGTGTCATCACTAGCAACTGGTGAGAAATCAAAGTCCTTAATATCATCTAATAAACTAAGGCTCGCATCTTTAACTTCTTTATCGTCCCCATAATAGACAGCGGCTTTTTCTTTATCTTTTTCAAGAGCGGCATAGAAGTTATCTAAAGTAGTATCTTTTTCCGCTTGTGCATTAGCGTTATTAAAGATATCATCCATTTCTTTAAATCTAGCGTTTACTCCTTCAAAGATGGCTTTACTATCTTTTTCACTAATTGAGTATTCAGCGTATACATCAAATCTTTCATCGTTGTCTTTACCATTTGCAGAATAGATGATGCAGTTTTCATAAACTAACAAGAATAAGCTGCTGTGGTTACCAATTTCTCGTTCAAGGTTATAAGTAAAACAATCACCACTGACCTTTGGTGTGACTTTTTGTAACTTCATCGATGAAATATTGTTCTTAATAATATCAGCGACTTTATATTCGTAATCACGATAAGAAGATCTCGCATATTTATAATCATCTTTTATAGAGAAATATGTAAACGCATCTTCTTCAATATCCGTTAACCATTCCTCAAGAGATATCTTAGGGGCTTTTTGAAAATCACAACCTGTTAACAAAGTCATGGCAATGATTGGAATTAATAATGTTTTCTTCATACGATGTACCTCCTATTCAAAAAAGTCACATCTCATCAAATAAATATTACAAAACTAGAAAATATTTATAAATAATTATCGTCCCTTAATGTTACAGCAATGACAAAAAGACACTCATTTTTATAAAAATATTCACTTTATTTGTTGAGTTAATTAATTAATCTATATATGATTAAGACTGGATATTGAGTATATGAGCCATAGTATGGTTGGCTCGTCTCTACGTAACACCGATTAACTGTTACTCTACTCGTTCATATTTTTGAATGAATAGATACTCATACCAATTGTTCAACTCCCAAAGGGTTTTTTCGTGAAAGGAGAAAGCTTATATGAACAAATTATTTTCAAAAGTCATTGGCGCATCGTTAGCTATCGCCATGATGATTGGCGTTGGTGTTGGCGTGAACGCTATGAAACCAAAGAATTCATCAGCAGACGGCACTACTACGGCTAGCGCAGGCGGATATCCTGCGACAACCTTTAGCAATTCATCAGCTCCTGCAAACGGCTTTATCTTTGCTGATGCTGGTAATGGCAAA
>CADCJP010000080.1 GCA_902801805.1 uncultured Erysipelotrichaceae bacterium
AAACAATACTTCCATCAAGTTGGTAGTATCGACACTCTTAAGTATTTAAAAGCCTATGGTCGAGTGAGTGGTGCAGCTGCATTCTTCGCTGATACATTAAATATTAAGCCTCTCATTATGGCGGATATTCATGGTAATAACTACACCTATAAAAAGGTGCATGGACCGATGAAAGCTATGATTGAATGCTTTGAATACGTTAAACAACATATGGTGGAAGGTGTCACTGATGTTGTCTACTTAGGTGAGACAATGCCAGGTGAGGCTAAAGCGTATTTAAAGAAACGCATTGAAGAAGAATTACACCTTAAAACTGAAGAATATATTATTAGCCCAATCGTTGGTGTGTGCTGTGGACCTGGCATGTATGGCTGTTGGTTCAAGGGCGACTTAGTAAACGAAAAGGGCGCTAGTAAGTAGTAATTCTTCACTAACTGTCATCTTTAAGAAGTGCTATTATAATAGAATGTTATTTTAGTGAGCTCTTTATGGAAAAGAAAACTAGACAAAAAAGAATAGTGTCTGTTAAAACAATTGCCTGGTCTCTCGCGGGACTTGGTATGGCGATTGTTGGTCTTCTTGTGGCCTTTTTATGCATGCTCTCATTCCAATTTAAGAATGTGAAAAGAACCACTGAAGATTACGTTGATTTAAAGATTTCCGCGATGGATGTCCAACTCGCTAGTGACTATCTCACTGATCAAGCGCGTTCTTTTGTTGTCACTGGTGAAGATGATTTTGTTTTTAACTATTTCAAAGAAAAAATCGACACTAAAAGACGTGAAAAAGCTTTAGAAGCTTTACACAACGAAATCGGTGATATCAAAGCTTATAAAGATTTAGATAACGCTGTCGATAGTTCCGTCGCTTTAGAAAACACTGAATACTACGCAATGCGTTTAACAATCGTCGCGTTTAATAAAGACTATAATCCTGATAATTATGAAACCGCTGCTAATAAATCGTACTGTCAAGAAATCCAAAACCGTGTCATGACTCTTGAACTCAAGAGTGAAGATGCCGCTTTAAGCATTGAAGAACAAAAACAAAAAGCCGTTGAATATGTCTATGGTAGTGACTATCAAAGCCAAAAACATAAAATCTCAGCGAATATCAATGCATCAATTCAAAAGATTGATGAACTATTGGAGAAAAATGTTATCAATTCTTCCGAACAATTAAATCGTTTATTAATCGGTCAACAAGTATTAATCCTTTTCTTAGTCATCTTCTTTACCGCGACAGTGATCTTTATTAGAAATGGTTTAATGAAACCAATTAACTACGCAGTTAGTAAGATTTCTAACCGTGAATTCCTTGATGGTTCGCATGGTTTAAAAGAATACCGTTACTTAGTAGCGGCCTATAACGAAGCGAGAGAAGTGAGTATTAATAACGCTGAGAAACTGACCTATATCGCTGAACACGATAAATTAACAGGTGTCCTTAACCGTATGGGCTATGAATCCGTTTATCGTGATTTACATTTAGAAAAGACCATCTTTATTCTGGTTGACCTTGATGACTTTAAAGCCATCAATGATAATCACGGTCACCACGTTGGTGATAGAATGCTCAAAAAGATCAGTGGTATTTTAACTAAACACTTCCCTAATGATTATGTCTGCCGTATTGGTGGTGACGAATTTGCTATCTTAATCTTCGATTATAAGGATGATATCAGAGAACAATTAGAGAAAAAATTTGAAGCAGTTGAAAAAGAAGCTGAAAACACTAAAGATAAATTGCCAAAAGAATCACTAAGTATCGGTGTGGCCTTTGGTACAAAAGATGATGATACTGACTCACTTTATCGAAAAGCTGATAGAGCGATGTATCATGTTAAATCCCTCTCTAAGAGTGGCTATTGTTTCTACGATACGATTAGTAAAGACTAATAGCTTTGATAAAAATTTATCAATGGTCTATAATACAGGTGTTACAAAGGAGATTATATATGCGTAGACTATCGAATACTTTTTTAACAATTAACGCTGTATTCGCTTTCATCTTCGTTTTCTTATTTGGCATTTGCTCAATCGTTTTCTTTGCGGGCAATGTCTTTAACGAAGCAATTCTTGAAGAAGGCGGAGAAGCAGCCTCTGCCGCTTACAAGTTCGGTATGAACTTTGGTGGTGGCGTGTTTGTTTTCATTGCTATCATGTCACTCATTTCCGGTATCGTTTCCTTAACAGCGAAAAACAGTAGAAGCAAAGGCACATTAATTGTGGCCATGGTCTTCTCTTTATTATCCTGCACAGAATTCGGTGTTGCCGGTGGTATCTTAGGTTTAATCGCTACTTCAAGAAACGAATAAACTATTTGGCTTCTTTAATATAAGGTCTATTACGTTCTCCGAAACCGAGAACAAATATTTCTTGATAAGAAGAGAAACTAACTTGATGAGAACCAATGTAAGCGGTCTCGTAAATGACGCCGTATTCATTGGTTTTTAATTTGTTTGAAATAAAACCATGTGAGTAATAGAAATTCTTTCTATTTACTCTTTCCTCATAGTTAGGGTATTTTGAATCAACTTCTTCATAGCAAAGAAGGAGCACTAAAT
>CADCJP010000081.1 GCA_902801805.1 uncultured Erysipelotrichaceae bacterium
GCGGTTAATGTCGCACTTTTACCGACATACATGGTTAAAGCTTCATAGTTAAGAGACACACCACTTACAGAGGATGTGTTCTGGTTTTGACTTGGTTCATTACTGTTATGTGACTTTTGTTTACAAGCTCCTAAAGATAGAGCAAGAAACATGGTTAATGGAATGAAAAATACTTTCTTGTTCATAAAGATTTCTCCTCACCAACATATGGAAGAACCGAAATCTCAAGATTACCGTTCTTCACTCTTAATTCATCAATGAATTCTTTTTCTTGTTTGATATCTTTAAACTCAACGCGATAAGAAAGTCTAAATAAAGATCCCATCGCTGTGGTCTTAACTTCCACTAGTTCATTGTTTTTTAAATAATGATTAAACGTATCTAAAAAGACATCGTTATATTCTAAAGTTTCTGGAATAGTTATTTTTAATAACTTTTCACCATTAAATCTCTTATTAGAGAATAGTTTAGTGCTAGTAAATAAAATGTATAAGCCTGCGATTACTAAAGCGAAGATTAAAGCGAATACGACATAGCCTAAACCACTGATTAATCCAATAGCGACACCACTAAATAAGAGTAATAACTCTTCCGCTTTAGCGTTTTGACTTCTAAATCTAATTAAGCCTAAAGCTACCGCAATTGTGGCGATTCGTACCACTCCAGTTGTGGCTTGATCTAAGAATATAGAAACCATAGAGACAACCGCGGCTACAATCATTGGCATAATCGCTGAAGTCACAAAGAAACTTTTAGTGCCTCTCATCTTTAAAGAAATCAGGAAAGTGAAAAGAACACTGATAATTAAAGCAATGAAAGTGACCATTAATGCCACGAGCACTGTATCAACATTGCTTAATAAACTAAATAACGAGTTCATGTTCCTTTTTCCTTTCTATGATCATATTGTTAATGTTCATGACTTTCTTAAATGCTTCACCAACTTTAGAGAAGGTGGTTTTATAAATCTTTCCTTTGGAAAGAATGTTTGTTAACCATAAAGGCATTTCTTGCTGCACTTTGATTTCTAAAATCGCACTTCCTAATGGAAGAAGAGGCGCTCCATCCATAGATGTATGAAGATTAAGGTCATAGGCTCTATAACGTGGATTCTCATCAATTGTTAAACGGATATCTCCCACTATTTCTTTATAGGATGTTCGATCATAGGCAATCATGATTTTAGGTTCTAAAGTTTGATAGAGGTCTCTAAAATAAACCATCTCTTTAGCGATTTGACCTTCGCTAATATCATCGATTTCTTTATTTAAGAATCTAGCGACTTCATCTTCTGAAGTTTCCACTCTGCGTTTATAAACAATACCTTCGCATTTTCTTTTAATTTCTAAATATGCAGGTTTACCGTTTTTAATCAGGCCATAACTTCTTAAACGGATCTTCTCCTTATAAGAGGGTTTTTCAATGGACCTTCTTATAAGGCGATAATCTGGAGTGTCGTAATAAATGGAAGCGATAGAAGTCTTGCCATATTGGTCTACTACCATATGGTCTTTTAAAGCATCCTTAAGGAATACTAGCTGTTCCTTAGTAAGGATAAACTTCATCTCGTAACGTTTCATGACAGTAATAACGTCCATTTATTTGACCTCCTTTCCGTTATGACAAAAGAGGGATGTTGGGTATATAGTTTGCCTCTATTGTCAGTTCCATATTAAAAAAACAAACTTAAACGAAATTAAAATCAAAAATCTTTTTGTTAAGTTTGTCTTTTAGAAAGAAATGTTGAAGTAAATCTTACCGTTTCTTAAAGAAGCAGATACTTTACCTTTATGTAGTTCAATAATCTCTTTAGCGATACTTAAGCCAATACCAGAGCCTTCTTTTTTGCTGTTTTTAGGGCTACGATAGAATCTTTCAAAGAGTTGATTAATATCAACTTCTTTATCATCAGTATCATTAGAGAATAAGATTTCTAATTTATTCTTATTAGTCTTTTTAACATTGAAGATGATTTCCCCTTTAGGGGTTGCATACTTAAGCGCGTTATCTAAGAAGATATAGAATAATTCATTAATTAAATATTTAAATAGAAAATACAGTGAATGGGTAGTTTTGCATATTAGCCTCATCAAGTCTAGAAAGGGTGACTAATTGATTAGTCATCATTGTTAATCTTCTCACTTGATCAGCGATAGAATCGGTCCATTCGTTTTCCCCATGGTCCATCTTAAGAATCTCAACATCAGTATTAATAATGGTTAAAGGTGTTTTAAGCTCATGAGAAGCATTAGTAATAAAGGCTTTTTGTTTACGATATGATTCTTCACTAGTTCTAAAGACAAAGTGTGAAGAAACAATAATAAGCGCAGCGATAATAGAATAACTAACTAAAGCGATAATAATAGAAGTTGCTAACCAGTTATTTAGATAGTTTCTACTTTCAGTAGTATCAACGAATACCACGTATGTCGCGGTAAATGGTACTTCTTCATCCACAAGCTCGTAATCCATTCTAAAACCAGTAGTATTCCACGAACCAGAATAGTAGCGTTGTTTCGCAGTATCAGTTTTAGTGTCTACCTTATAGGAATAGTTACCAATTTTACCTTTTATTTTCTTGCTCGCTAAGACATCAATAGCCATTTGTTGATCAGCTTCTTTATCTGTGGAAATCATATGGAAATAGGTATATTCCACAGAACCATCAGTATTAAAAACAGTAATAAAATATTGACCACGTGGATCGTCTTTGCTTGGATCAGACACTGTGAAATGGAATTCACTTGGCTTTTCTGGTGGTTCTTGTCCTTGACCTTCTCCACCTGGTTGTCCTGGTTGTCCAGGCTGCCCTGGTTGACCACCCCAACCACCTTGGCCTTGGCCTTGAGTTGTATAATCAAAAGAGTTTTGTTTCACTAATGATTCACGTTCTCTTTCTTCAACTTGATCTAAAAGAGTATCGGTATCGCGTGCCGCTTTCACGTAGTTAGATATATTAATGGCCGCGATGGTCGCGGCTAAGACAAGGAATATCGAAAATAATGCGCTTAAGATAAAGCGGAGTCTTAACTTCTTAATCATTTTGATACTCCAAATAGTAGCCTTGATAACGAATAGACTTAATCTTTACATTAGATTTAATCTTTTCGATTTTCTTTCTTAAATAAGAAATAAAGACCCAAACATTTTCACTTGTAGAATATGATTCAATATCCCAAGCGTTCTTTGAGATTGTTTCTAGCGAGACAACATTTCCTTTGGCCTTCATTAATAAGGTCATGATTTGCATTTCCTTATTCATCAGAGTCACCTTATCTTCTTTAGTGGCTAAAGTTAATGTATTAATATCGAGTTCTAAATCTCCAAAATCAAGAACTTCTGATTCATCATAAGCGGGTTTACGACGAAGTAACGCTCTGATACGGGCTAAAAGCTCTTCGACATTAAATGGTTTTGGTAAATAGTCATCCGCACCTAAATCTAAACCTAATATCTTATCTTCGGTTGTGCTTTTCGCGGTGAGCATAATAATTGGAGTGTTAATCTTCTTACTTCTTGCTCTTTTAAGTACTTCTAAGCCATTAACTTTAGGAAGCATGATATCAAGGATGATGATGTCGTATTTATATTGATCAATGAATAATAGAGCTTCTTCACCATCAAAAGCACTGTCGACCACGAAGGAATTTCTTTTTAGGACAGTAGTTAATGCTTTATTCAGTTGTAAAGAATCTTCGACTAAAAGTAATTTCATACTTAAACAATGAATATTAAACCTTAAATAAACCTTAAACGCACTATTTTAGAAGAGAGCGGAGATGATTTTAAGCACACTACAGATGCTTTTCTTAATACCTCTAAATCTGTAATTCTTTGGTATCTTTTTAGATTTGGAGAGCATCTCTTCAAAGTCATTGGTAATCTCATCCATACATTTACACTTATAAAGCACTGCGCCACACTCAAAGTGATGCACAAGGCTTCTAAAATCGAAATTAATCGTACCAACGAAACCTAATTCATTGTCCGCGATGACGGTCTTCATATGATTAAATCCAGGGGTATATGTATAGATATTAACGCCTGCGTCTAATAAGAACTTAAAGTTAGATTTTGCCATCCAATACGCTAATTTCTTATCAGGAATACCTGGAACTATTAAATGCACTTTAACACCTCTTAAACTTGCATTTCTAAGGGCATCTAATAATTCGTAGGTTGGAATTAAATAAGGTGTTGAAATAAA
>CADCJP010000082.1 GCA_902801805.1 uncultured Erysipelotrichaceae bacterium
GAGGGACGCCATTGCTTCAATAACTGGTAATTCAGCAGGCATTGCAAATGAAATACCTCGTTGCACATCTAACGCGGCTAAAGGATATGTTTGTTGAGCAGCGCTATGTTTAATATTGAAACCTTCTTGGTTTACAAAGTAATCTTCAATAATATCATCACCAACAACATTAGCCTGACAGACTAAAGATTGTCCTCTAAATAATTCTTTTAATCCTTCATAGTTAAGTGGATTATCTTTAGAGTTACCTGCTGGAATATTGCTTTCCTTAATTAAGAAAGCTAAATCACTTTGTAAATATGGTTCAGTAAAATCAATGGTCTTTCTTCTTTCCGCAGTGGAAGACATACCCGCTAAAACCATATTAATAGAACCACTATTTAAAGAAGGAATAAGATCATCCCATTCAATTCTTTTAATCACGACATCTCTACCTAAATCTTTAGATAAGTATCTAGCGACAGCGATATCATAGCCATCCGCAAATTCATTAGTGCCATCGATTGGTAATGTCCATTCATTAGCCTTATTTTCTGTCCAGTTAAAAGGTTGATATGCACATTCCATACCAATGACTAATTTGGAATTATCAACTTGTGATGTCCCACACGCGGATAAAGATAATGATGATAAAAGCGTTAATAACGCGAATAAATTGTTTCGTCTCATTGATGAAACCCCTTTCCTAAAAAATAAGATTGCATTCTATCGATGCAATCTCATGAACAATCAGGATTTCATCAATAGCTCCTCTACAATAGTTTATTGTAGGAGTGTATAAGATTTTCTCTTATACCCCAACTCACTTAAGTGACCCTAAGTGGTTTCGGCGGTGTTTCCTTTCATAAGTGTCATCGACTACCGTCTCGACTTATTACTGATAAAGACCGCGCCTCTATCAATCTATGCGTCTATCATATATGAATTTTTAAGTATGTCAATATTAATGCTTTTTATTTTTTGTTTAGCAGATATCTCATGTTAAATCAGTCTAATTGGTAGAAAAGATACTTGCCCTAAAACATTGAAAGGTTTTCAGAAGGTCAGTATAATCTATTAGGAAGGTGGACATACAATATGCGCACAAAATACGAATTTAAAAAATTTCCTGTTGCCGCGGTTACTTTAACTATCATTAGTTTAGTTCTTGCAGTCTTAGCAACCTCTATTTCTATCACCGTTAATGATAATGGTTTCTATGATAGTTACCATTTAGGTGGCTTAGCCATCATTGAAGTAGTGGCCGCAGTTTTATTCTTAGCGGGTTTAACAACAGGCAAAGGTGGTTTAGTTAAAGTCATCTCTATTATCTTAACCGTGGCTTTAGTGATAGCTTCATTTGTCTTAGCGATTGTTAAACTAGTTGATCATGATGTTCTTTATTTCTCAATTACATTAATGATGCTTATTGCTTCAGTCTTAGAACTCATCTATTTCTTAAGTGAAAGATTCAATTCCAGAATTTCTAAGTTATATTTAGTCACTAGCATCATCTTCTGCGCTTTAGTGGCAATCTATGGAATTATCTATACCACAATCGACTTAGTGGACTTTGTCCAATATAACTATCCAGTTCACATTGATAACTACTTATTATTATTCGGCTTTGCCGTTATTGCTTCTTTACCAGTTGTTTCTTATTATTCTTTAGCAAAAGAAGACAAAAAAGAAAAACCAGAAGCTTAATTAAATAATAAGAATTAAAAAAGCGATTGTCTGATTGGGCAATCGTTTTTTATTGAAAGCATATCTATTCTTGTTAAATGAATATGTGTATATAATGAAATCAAGAAACAAAGAATTGGAGATTAAACATAATGAAATTTTTAAGATGTAAAGTATGTGGCAAGATTGTTGCCTTAGTAAATGATTGTTCTAGTTGCCCCACAAAATGCTGTGGTGAACCAATGGAAGAAATCCCAGTTAACACTCAAGATGGCGCTCACGAAAAACATTTACCAGTCTATGAAGTAGTGGACAACATTGTGAAAGTTAAAGTTGGTTCAGTAGAACACCCAATGTTAGAAGCCCATTACATTCAATGGATTGCTCTAGAAACAAACAAAGGTAACCAAAGAAAAGTCTTAAAACCAGGGCAAGCACCAGAAGCAGAATTTGCTTTATTACCAGGTGAACAAGTCATCGCAGTTTATGAATACTGCAACTTACATGGTTTATATAAGGCTTAATAAATAGGCAAAAAGAAAAAACGGGCTATCTAGTCCGTTTTTTGATTGCTCTTAACTATAGCCCTAACAGCATCAAGGAATATTGGAAGAACATTTAAAGACATATTAAATCCATAGATTAATTTAGGCTTCTCATATATGTATCTAAAAAATACAAAAGCATC
>CADCJP010000083.1:0-2102 GCA_902801805.1 uncultured Erysipelotrichaceae bacterium
TTAATCCTGAACTTAATAAAGATATCGTTATCGATAGAACTAAACACGCCGCTTTATCATTAACGGATAACTATTCAAAAGCCATTGCTATTTATGATGAAAGTACTCAAGCCAAAACTCTTCACATGGAAGAACTAGTGGATGCTTTCCCTCAAGCTTTAGCGGAAGAACAATTTAAGTTATATTTCCAACCTAAATACAATATCCAAGGTGATGAAGTAAGATTCACCAGTGCGGAAGTATTAATTAGATGGATCTCTCCACGTTTTGGTTTTGTTTCTCCTGGTGAATTTATTCCATTATTTGAAAAGAACGGTTTAATCGCTGAACTAGATTCCTATATCTTAAGAAAAGCCGCGGAGTACATTAAAGAATGGAAAGATAGGCTAGGCGTGTATGTGAATTTATCAATAAATCTCTCCAGAGTGGATATCTATAGACCACATCTATTAGAGGATATTATTGATTATGTAGACACGAATAAAGTGCCACATAATTGTTACTATTTAGAAATTACCGAATCAGCGTTTGTTGAAGACTCTAAAGAAGTCATCCCATTCCTTTCTAAGATTAAAGAGAACGGCTTTAAAGTGGAAATTGATGACTTTGGAAGTGGCTATTCCTCCTTTGGCGCTCTCGCGGATTTACCATTTGATGTCTTAAAGATTGATATGCAGTTTATTAGAAATATGGACCGTAATCCAAAAGTTAAAGACATCATTAAAATGATTATCAATTTAGCAAAGATGATGAACGCGATAACAGTCGCGGAAGGCGTAGAAACTGAAGGACAATATCTTTTCTTAAGAGAAAATGGCTGTGATATTATCCAAGGCTATTACTTCTCTAAACCATTACCTAAGGGCGAGTTTGAAGAACGCATTAAAAAGGAGTTAGTGAATCATGAACGTTAAAGAGTTTTACGCATCCATTAATGGTGATTATCAATATGCTTTATCAATTATGATGAACGATTCTTTAATTGAAAGAATGATTACTAAGTTTATGAGCAATAATTCCTATCAAGAAATGATTAATGCCTATGATAAGAAAGATTATGCTTCCTTATTTCCTTTAGCCCATTCTTTTAAAGGTGTGACTGGTAATCTAGCGTTAACAGAGTTATATGAAATATCATCTGCTATCACTGAAGCCACGAGAAATGGGGCTACGCCTAATCTAGATAACGAAATCCAAGCCTTAAAAGATCGTTATCAAATACTTGAAAATAGTTACCAAAAATATCGTTAGTATCTTATATTCACGAAATATATAGATAAATTCTTCGTAATTTACTATATTTTTATTTGATTAAAAAAGGAGGAGCACTATGCCACATTCTTCTGGTGGTGGATTCCATGGTGGTGGATTTCACGGCGGTTTCCATGGTGGTGGTTTCCATAGTCATGGTCACGGTAGTTCTTATCGCGCTCACCGTATTTCTAGATTTGCCTTCTTAGGCGCAACTAGATACGTCTATTACCATCATCATCGTCCACATTACATTTATAGCGATAATGATCCAGCGGAAGCGGAGCCAAAGAAAGCTTGGACACCAGTGATCATCCTTTTAATAATGCTTATCATTCCTGTTATCGTCATCCTCGTTCAAGGCATTCATATTCCTAAAAAGTTATCTATGGATTATGACACCACAATTGTCATTGATGATGCAGGGGATAAATTAAGTGACGAAGAGGAAGCTAGATTAAAGAAAACTTTTATTTCTTTTCAAGAAACAACAGGTATTACACCCGCTTTTACATCAATTGATGGATGGACATCTATGTTTTGGATGTATGGCTTAGAAGACTATGCTTATTCAGATTATGTCACTAAGTTTAAAGATGAAAAACACTGGCTTATTGTCTATAAAGGTGGTTCTAACTGGGCCTTTGAAGGCATGCAAGGCAATGATACTGACAATATCTTAACTGGTAAGGTTACTAAGAACTTTAATTCCATAGTTTATAACAATCTATCAAGTAATGTTGGTGTCGCGGACTCTTTGATTAAAGGGTTTGATAAAATCAGTCCCACAATTATGAATAATTCTTTCTACTTGGAAGAAGACCTTGGAGCGCCTATCTTTTTCTGGATTG
>CADCJP010000083.1:2125-4070 GCA_902801805.1 uncultured Erysipelotrichaceae bacterium
TATCTTTAGTATTATCCGCTTGGTGAATACATATCGTATGCAAAACGCGGTTAAATGTCCTGAAGAAACACCTTTAAAGCACTGCCCATATTGTGATTCACTCTATCATCCTGAATTAACTAAAAGATGTCCACACTGTGGGGCTATCTTAAAAGAAGAAAAGCCATCCAGTAGTGAACCTAAAAAGGAAGACGAATATTCAATTGACCCTGATCAATTTAAGATTGATGACGATAATTTTTAATGTACATAATTCATTGATAAACATGTACATAATCGATATTATTAATGTACAGGAGATTTTATTATGTGCAAAGTAAACGTTACTGATTTTAGGAGCAACATTAGCCACTATATCGAATTATCCGCATCAGAAGATGTTCATGTGACCAAAAATGGCGAAGTAGTAGCGGTTTTGACTAATCCAGATAAAGACTACTATCAAAAACTCATTAATCTCTGTGGTTGTTTGAAAGATTATGACACTGGAGAAGACTATGAAACCATTATTGGTGAGGAGATTATGAGAAGATGCGGTTATTAGTGGATACTAATGTCTTTTTGGACTATTTGCTTCAGCGCGATGATAATTGCAAACACGCATTGAAATTCTTTATATGGTGCCGACAAAATAAGAATCAAACTTACATTACTTCAATGTCATTAAGGGATATTGAATATTTTGTAATGAGACACGTACACGATAAAGCAAAGACAAATAAAATCCTTTCAGAAACTTATAGTTTATGTTCGAAAGTAATTGGCGTTAGTGCGGATGCGGCGATAAACGCTATTCATGAAGATTACAAAGATTATGAAGATGAACTGATGATACAAGCTGCAAAAGAAGAATTACTTGATGCGGTAATAACTAATAACATCAAGGACTATGAGAATAGGGGAATTCCGGTTTTTACTCCCGAGCAAATTGTTTCATTGAGATAAAATGATACCAGGTCTAAAAACCTGGTCTTTTTTATAAAACTTATATGAGATAGAATACAGGCATGAGAAACTTTAGAGATCTATCTTACTTAGGCTTAAAAGAAGGAATGATATGTAGAAGTGACGTTCTATATAATCTTTCAAAAGAAGATAAAGTCTTTCTAAAGAAAGAACATAATATTAGAATCGTTATCGATTTAAGAAGAAAAAGAGAACGTAAAAGACTAAAAGATTCTTTTATCTTTGGTGTTAAACACTATAACTTACAGCTCGCTAAAGACGGGGAAATCATCATGAAAGAACATATGGGTATGACCTTACCTGATATGGCGCCTTTCTATAAAGAAATCGTCGGTAAAGAAAAGAAAAAGACTTGGACTAAAATCTTTAAACTTTTACTTAAAAATAACAATAAGGGTATCTTATATCACTGCTCATCTGGTAAAGATAGAACGGGTATTTTAACCGCGGTTATCTTGTACGCTTTAGGCTATGATAAAGAAACAATCTATAAAGACTACTTATTAACTAATGAAAGTCCTCTTTACTATAAAGAACACGTTCCAGAAGCATTAACTGAAGAACAAAAGAAAACCTGGTTAGACTATTTTGAAGCTAGAAAAGAATACTTAGATATTTCATTTGATGAAATTGATAAAGAATTTGGTTCTTTGGATAACTTTTTAAAAGAGAACTGCTCTCTTGATGAAGAGAAAATCAAAAGATTAAAAGCTAAATATCTAAAATAAAAAGTTAAGAATTGAGCATATCTTAATCAAAAAATGCCATTTTTTTATTTTTGTCATTTCTTTGCTTATTTTATTCGTTTACTTAGTAAAATTCGAAGAGTAAGATTGAAGTCGTGAGTGCGTATACGAGCACACATAATCACGCACATCACGAAAAGAAAGGACATAAATATGTCAGTGATCAAAAAATCATTCATCAAGATTGCCAGTCTAATGTTAGGTGTGACATTAGTCGCCACAGCGTGCAATTT
>CADCJP010000084.1 GCA_902801805.1 uncultured Erysipelotrichaceae bacterium
TCGATTTCAAGCGGCTTTGTTTCTGGAATATTAATTTCAATAACATCACCGACTCTAAGTTTAAAACTAGCTTTAGCGACTTTAGAGTTAACTAAGCAATTTCCTTCATCAATAATTTTAGCAATATGAGTACGACTAAAATCGGCTAGTTCAGTTGATAAAAACTTATCTAACCTCTGGTTAGCGGTATTCTCATTTATAACAAATTTATTCATCTTTAGATTCTTTTTCAGAGATGTATTTATTCTTTTCTTGTTCGGTTTTGGATAATACTTTTGTGTTATCCTCTTCCTTTTTAGGCGCTAGTTTAGCTTTTTTACGATAGTCTATTATATCGACAACAATCATATAAACGATAAGCATAATTGCTGCGACCACAACTGCGCTATCAGCGATATTAAAGTTAAAGCCCCAAATGCCGTAGAAATCAATCCAGTCAACAACACCTGAGACGTATCTATTCGTTTCTGCATTAAAATAATTTAAATATTCTGCACTATAGAAAATACGATCAATCACATTTCCTAAAGCTCCGGAAATAATCATGAATAAGCAGGCTTTATAAAACCTATTAACTTTACCCCACTTTTTTACTAAATAGAAAATGATTCCACCGGTGACTAATAAGGCAACAACAATAAAGACAATTCTCGTTGCGACATCGTTTTTAAAGATATCTAAACCAAAGACAACTTTATTGTTAATTGTGTAATTAATTCCTAAAAAGCCAGGGATGATATCAACTCCACCATTTTGTCCGCCAGAAATTGCGATATTGTGTTGATTTTGAACAACAACATTTTTGGTGACAATATCAATAATTAAAAGAATTAATCCTAGCCAAATATAGGAATTAAAAAACCACTTTAATCCTTTAACGAATTTTTCTTTCATTATTTATGAATCACTTTCTGACATCTTGGACATAAATATGTGCCATCTTCTTGCACTAAAGCGAGTTTAGAGTAATTCCAACATCTGGAACAGAATTTTCCATCATGATGAGAAATAAGAACTTTAGAATGCTCGTATTCTTTTTGTCCATTATTCTTTTCAAGAATAACTTCGCTGACAACAAATAGATTTGCAAGTTCTTCTAAGGAGAATTTATCAGCGATTTTTTTCACTTCTAAATCAGTGATTTCTAGACTCACTAAAGCTTCTTGAGCAGAACCGATAATCTTACTAGTTCTTGCTTCTTCTAAAGCTTTAAGAACATCGCTTCTTAAAGTTAAAATCTTTTCATATTCCTCTAATAAAAGCGAATCATCTTTATCATCGGCGACTGGATAATCTAGATATTGCACATTATCAACACGTTTACCTGGTAAATTACGATTAAATTCATCCATTGTAAATGGAAGAATTGGATTTAAGATTCTTAATAATGTTTCACCAATACGATATAGGACGGTTTGAGTTTGATTTCTTCTCACACTGTCTTTTGCGTCGCAATATAAGATATCCTTTGAAATATCTAAATAGAAAGCACTTAAATCGCTGCTACAGAAGTTAAATATTTCGCTTGTCGCGCTAGAGAAATCATATTTATCGAAGTTTGCTTTGCAANAACTAAAGCGAATTCTTTAGCTTCTTTATTAACATCAAAATCAACCAAGTTCCAAGAAATGAATTTCAATGTATTACGGATTTTGCGATATTGTTCTGCAACTTGCTTGATGAGATTTTCACCAATGCGAACATCTTGTTGATAGTCGATGCTCGCGGTCCAAAGTCTTAAGATATCGCTTCCATAGACATTGGCGATTTTAATCGGATCAACACCATTTCCTTTGGATTTATGCATCTGTTCGCCGTGTTCATCTAAAACCCAGCCGTGAGAGACAACTGATTTATAAGGAGCGACATGGTTACAGGCAACAGAAACAATTAAGCTTGAATTAAACCAACCACGATATTGGTCGCTGCCTTCTAAATATAAATCACTTGGATAAGTTGTTCCTCTTTCCACTAACACCCCATTCCAAGAAGAACCACTATCAAACCAGACATCCATAATGTCTTTTTCTTTAGTGAATTCTCCTTTAGGAGAATGTTCGTTCTTATATCCTTCTGGAAGTAATTCTTTAGCTTCCTTTTCATACCAAATATTAGAGCCATATTCTCTAAATAAATCTTCGATATGTTTGAAGACTTTCTCGTCCATTACAGGAGTGCCATCTTCACAATAGAAAATTGGAATTGGCACGCCCCACGCTCTTTGTCTAGAAATGCACCAGTCACCACGATCTTTAATCATGTTGACCATTCTATTTTCGCCCCAAGATGGATACCATTTGGTATCATGAATTATTTTTAATAATTCCGCTCTAATTGGTTCAATAGAACAGAACCATTGAGAAGTAGCTCTAAATATTAATGGTTTACCTGTTCTCCAGTCATGTGGATAGCTATGAGTAAAGGTTGTGTGTTTAAGTAAAGTGCCATTTTCTTCTAAGATTTTTAAAACCACTTCGTTAGCGTTTTCATAGAAAAGTCCTTCAATGCCTTCACCAGTGCCTGGCATCATATAGCCTCTTTCATCAACTGGACAATATGGTTCTA
>CADCJP010000085.1 GCA_902801805.1 uncultured Erysipelotrichaceae bacterium
ATGCATCAATCTGGTTTAATGGTCCCTGTCCGTCAAGCAAAGATTGGTTACTTTAAACATATCTTTATCGATATTGGTGACAATCAATCGTTAAGCGATAACTTATCAACCTTCTCCGCACATATCTCACAAATTGGTGAAATCATTCACGCTGTCGGTGGTAAAGACTTAGTCTTATTAGATGAACTTGGTACAGGTACTGACCCTAAAGAAGGTGAAGCTCTCGCGGTAGAGGTCACTAAATACTTAGAAGAAAAACACGCTTTAGCGATGATTTCATCCCATTTTGCGGCGATGAAGGAATACGCTTTCTTAAGCAAGAACATCGCTAATGCATCAATGATATTTGATGAAGATAATCTCAAACCAACATATCGCTTTAAACAAGGTGTCCCAGGTAAAAGCTATGCTTTAGAAGTGGCATCTAGATATGGAATTGATGCAAAGATTATTGAAAAAGCCCACGCTTTCTTAAAACAAAACGAAACTAACGACGCTAGTGAACTTTTGAATATCTTACAAAAGAAAGTGGAAGAGGCTAATAAACTCCAAGACGCTTTAGAAAAACAACAAGCCGATCTTGATAAAAGAGAAAAGAAACTCCATAACGATGAGGAACTCTTTGAGTCCAAGAAAGAAAACATGATGAAGGATGTCAAAGAGGAAAAAGAAGAACTCATTGCTAAAGCAAAGAAAGAGATTTCTGATATCATCTCCAAAATGCATAACTCTGATATGAAAGTTCATGAAGTCATCGAACTTAAAAAAGAACTCGAAGAGTTAGAAGAAAGAGAAGAAGAGGAAGTCTATAACGAAGATATCGCTGTTAATGACTATGTCACAATCCCAAGTATGAATCTTAATGGTAAGGTTATGCGCTTAAAAGGCAATAAAGCTCATATCGTGAGTGATAGTGGTTTCTCTTTCGATGTCGATAAGAGCAAACTACATAAAGTCAATAAACCAAAAGTGGGCACTAGCAAAGTTAAAAAGACCAATTATGATTTAGCGATTAACACTCATGTTGGTATTGAACTCAATATGATTGGTATGCGTTTAGAAGAAGCGAAGAACACTTTGATTAAATATTTAGACAACTGTCGTTTAAAACACTTATCACAAGTGCGTATTATCCATGGATTTGGTAGTGGCGCACTTCGTAATATGACTAGAGAATATTTAGCCACCCAAAAAGATTTAACTTATCGCCCAGGTGGAGAACACGAAGGCGGTGGAGGTTGCACAGTCGTGCTCTTTAAATAATGAAAGAACGAATTAAGTCATGTATTAATAATCTTAAACACCTCCCAGGTGTGTATTTGATGCATGATAAAGATGATAAAATCATCTATATTGGTAAAGCTAAAGACTTATATAAAAGATGAATCTCATTCAAACCCATTATCCAAAGTTTAATATCCTTTTAAAGGATGGCAGCCATTATCCATATATTGCCATCCGCAAAACGGGTTATCCATATTTGCAAATCAAAAGAAACACTAAAGATAAAAACTACGATTACTTTGGTCCTTTCCCAAGAAGTAGCTCTGCTTATGAGACTATTGATTTATTGAATAAGATTTTTCCATTGAGGAAATGTAAGAACATTCCTTCAACTGC
Source organism: uncultured Erysipelotrichaceae bacterium (assembly GCA_902801805.1). Next base: position 1,621 of record CADCJP010000085.1, read on the forward strand.
GTGTCTCTATTATCATTTAGGTCAATGCCTTGCGCCTTGTATTAACAATATCCCTAAAGAAAAGGAAGATGTGATGCGTGAACAAGTCAAATCCTTTATGCGTGGTAATAACGCAGATGTGAAAAGAGACATCACTAATAAGATGATGGAAGCCTCTGAGAAGATGGATTATGAAACCGCGAAAGACTATAAAACGGTTTTAGATGCGATTAATCACATCAACATTCAACAGAATGTCGAGACTAATGATAAAAAAGACCGCGATATTTTTGCGTTTTCCACAAGAGAGGGTTATTTATCACTCGCGGTTCTTTTGTTCCGCAGAGGGACTCTTTTGGATAAAAAAGTCTATATCGTAGAGGAATTTGATAACAACGAAGAACAAGTTGCAGATTTGATTTTGCAGTTCTATCAAAATGTTCCATACCCTCAAGAAGTGGTGATTAACAATGAAACAGTCGTGGATTTACTCTCAGATTTAATTGATCCAAACATCTATAGTGTTTCTAAAGGCAAGATTCATGATTTAATTCTCACCGCGAAACAAAACGCGAATAACGCTTTAGACGAATACTTCTTATCAAGCAAATTAGATAGCGATAAACTCGCTTTACTAGAAGAACTAGGCAATATTATTAATATTGATACACCTTTAAGAATCGAATTATTTGATAACTCACACTTACAAGGCTCTTCACCGGTTGGCGCCGCAGTGGTATTTATCAACGGTGAACCTGCAAAGAAACTTTACCGTAAATATCATATCGAACACGATGAGGCTAGAGATGACCTCAAGAGCATGGAAGAAGTGGTATACCGCCGCTACAAGAGAATGAAAGACGAAGGACAAGCACTTCCAGATTTAATCTTGGTCGATGGTGGTCTAAACCAAATCAAAGCGGCCTCTATCGCCCTCGCTAAAGCGGATGTCTCGATTAATCTCTTTGGCTTAGTGAAAAATAATAAACACCAAACCGCAGGATTAATGGATATAAATGGCAATGTCTATGATATTGAAAATAAGAACATTTTCTTCATGCTCACTAGAATGCAAGATGAAGTCCATCGCTTTGCGATTACTTTCCATCAATCATTAAGAAATAAGAGTATGAAATCATCCATCCTTGATGATATCAAAGGGCTAGGCACTAAAAGAAAAGAACTTATTAATAAGGCCTATCCTGATATCGCTTTATTAAAAGAAGCGACAATCGAAGAGTTAAGTCAACTCCTTCCTAAAGAAGTCGCGGAAGCCCTTTATATGAAA
>CADCJP010000086.1 GCA_902801805.1 uncultured Erysipelotrichaceae bacterium
GTGATTGTTCATTATTAAAACCCATGATTATTTAGCTCCTTTCTTAAAGTGTTTAAGGACATCTTTTTTATAGTCTTTCGCGTCATATTTATTACGGTAACAAACTCGACGATATGGACAGTTATTACAAGCTGTCTTATTAATATCGAAATCAAGTAATGAATATGATGTTGGTTCGATAGCGAAATCCGCAGCGCATATTCTATGAATCGCGTTGATAGCCGCTTTCTTAGCGTCACCCACTAAGTCATCTAAGTTATATCTTGTTAGACCAATACCACCATCTTTGATGATTATCTCATCAGAGTTCGCTTCTTTAAATTGATGTTTAAGTTGTAAAAGGTCTCCCCCATTACTTTTAATCGAACCATCTTCTTTAATTGAGGATGAATCAATCGAAGAGATATAAGTAATAGCGTCCTTACTAATACCGGATAAACGGGATTGTTGTAATAATCGTTTTTCTTTTAAGTATGGTCCATTTGTTTCTTTTAAAGCACCCTTAATCGTAGAGAAGGAAACATGTTGAATATAGAAACCACCGAACTCTCCACCTTTAGTGAATTGATCTGGTTGGATATTGTTTTCAATCGCATAGTAATAAAGAGGTAATTGAATGGATTTACCTAAGAACACTTCAAAAGGATTAAATTCTTCACTACCGGTTTTATAGTCCACAATTGAGTAATATTTATGTCCATTACTTTCAGAGACAATGATTTTATCAATCTTGCCATAGAAGTTATATGTCTCGTTATTTTCATCTTCTAAATAGAACTCAATTGATCTTTCAAAGTCATCATCCACTGGTTTAACAAAGTTTTGTGATATTTCTAATAAGGCTTTATCTCTTGGAGTTGGGGCAATACCCACTTTTTCAAATTCTTGATAGTAGGCTTCTTCCCCTTCTTTTAAAGCATCTTCAAAGACATAATCTAAATGATTAAACTTCTCAAAGACTTTATGAATCGCGGTGCCAATAAATCTCTTTGAATAATCATTTTTAGTAAGTGGAATAAGCTTGCTTACATAATATTTAAATGGGCAGTTAATGAAGCTTTCTAAGCCTGTCACTGACCAGGTTGATTTTCTAAATTCATCACCCGCATTAATGCCTTTAAAGGATGGGTCATAAGCGTTGAAGACGTTAGAGTCAAACTTAATACCAGATTTATTTAATACAGTGGAACTATATAAGTAGGCTGCATCAGTGGTAAAGGTTGGTATTTCTAAATCATCCTCGTATTTAATCTTTTTACCTTTCCAAATATCGTTAAGTAATGGAGAGTCAAAGATCTTATCCCCTAAGTGTCTTTCCACACGTGAAACCACTGCGACATTGTTATGTCTTAAGAAATTAATCTTATTTCTTCTTTCCATCGCTGTTTTGATATAGGAAGTGTTGTAGCTTACTTCTTTTAATTCAGCATCAGAAAGAACATTATCGTCTTGATATATCTTATAGAACTTATCGGAATTGAAGTTAGTCACGTAAGTAAAGAATGATGGATCAAATATAAACTTGTTAGAAATGGCCACACCACCTGAACCAACAGGGATACGAGCGTTCTTGTTACCCACTATTTCTAATAGGTTCGCATAGCTAAATGAAAACTTATCTAGTTTGTCTAAGCCGTAGTATTCAATTATTTCTTTTAAGGCTTTGATATCTTGGTCTTCTAATTCTTCATTGGTAAACACAAATGTTTTAGTGCTATAGATTTGATTAATCTTTGCCTTCACACTTTTAACGGATATTAAAGGTCTTTCTTCCACATAACAAACAGGGATGCGGAATAACTCACTCATGATTTTGACATAGAAGATATCTTCGTCCCCATTAATGATGATTCTTTGTTTTTGTTTTGGATTGTCTCTGGCTTTATCTCTCACCCAGGAGAAGATATAGAAGAACTGCGTCATCTTGTTTTCAAAGTAGATGATATTAGGGCTGATATAAGCGTTGTTCTTATAAAGGTCTAGCCCTTCAAGTCTAAGAAAACTATATGCTAGTCCGTTTCTTTTTAAGAATTCTTGAATAGCGATATCTTGTTCCATTTCAAATAAGAAGAT
>CADCJP010000087.1 GCA_902801805.1 uncultured Erysipelotrichaceae bacterium
GAATACTAAAAAAATCAATATCGATGATTTTGTTGCTAAACATCCAGATTTTTCTAAATCTCCAATTGAAGAAATGATGGTTTATCAAGGACGAGGAACCCCAAAAAATCTTCCAGAATTTAAAAATAACGATATCTTCTATATGAAGATGGCAACTAAATATATCTTAGACCAATTGGATTTAGATCCATTACGTGGTATAGCAATCTATACTGAAGTTCCAAATAATATTTATTTGGATTTAGTCAGTAGATTTGGTAACGATGTTCCGCTTGATATCGTGATTAATCACACTGCGTGTTATTTTGAAACCAAGCGCATGATTCAAGAAAAGGGATTTTCTCGTATTTTCTTATACGAATGCGCTTCTAGTAGCCTTATTACCTGCTTATCTAAAAAAGTGCATACCTTTATTTGCATGCCAAAAAGTACAACATTCGACCTTTTAAGAAGCACTCCAGATTATTTCTTAAGGATTAAGCAAGAACAGCTTGATGAATTTATTGCTTTAGAGACTGCTTCATTAGAAGAATCCGCTATTTTTGTGGAAGTTGGAGGAGAACTTGTTTATATGATTCCGACATTAAGTCGTAAAGAATCAAATAATCTCATTGCTAATTTCTTAGTTAAACATCATGAGTTTACTCTTGTTGAAGAAAGACAATTTTTCCCATTCGAAATCTATGATTCTTGTCTTTACTATGCAAGATTAAAGAAAGCTGAGGAGCAAAGTGATTAATTTATATGGATTAGAGCTCAAGAAGCTACAAAAATTGCTTGAATCATACGATCAAAAGCCTTATCGGGCAATTCAACTATATACTTGGATTTATGAAAAAAGAGCCACTTCATTTAGTGAAATGAGTGACATCTCTTTAAAATTCCGTGAAATCTTAGAAAGAGATTTCTGTCTTGATTTACCAAAAATCCACACTAAACAAGTTTCTAGTGATGGCACGATTAAACTTTTATTAGAACTCAAAGATGGCTATAAAGTGGAAACCGTTTTAATGCGATATAACTACGGTAACGCTGTATGCGTTTCTAGCCAAGTTGGCTGCAATATGGCTTGTTCTTTTTGTAGCAGCGGTTTACTTGGAAAACAAAGAAATCTTCTCCCGGAAGAAATGGTGGGACAAATTATCACTATTAATAATCTTCTAAAAGAAGAAGGACGTGGAGAAAGAGTGTCTCATTAACGCTCAAAAAGGTCTAGCAATTGGAGCTAGACACATCACAGTATCAACATGCGGTTTGCCAGATAAAATTAGAGAATACGCTAAAGAAGGATTACAAACTAACTTAGCGATATCCCTTCACGCTCCAAATAATGAATTGCGCAACAAATTAATGAAAATTAACAAAGCTTATCCGCTTGAAGTTTTAATGCCTGCTATTAAAGAATATGAAGAAGTTGCAGGCAGAAGAGTAACTTATGAATACCTTCTTTTAGAAGGTATAAACGACACTAAAGAATGTGCAGAAGAGTTAATTAAATTAATTAAAGGCACAAACGGATATGTCAATTTAATCCCATATAACGAGACAAATAAAAACAATTACAAACGCAGCAGTGGCAATCGTGTTCATACATTTTTAGATATCTTAATGAAGGGTGGAGTGAAAGCCACAATTCGTAAAGAATTCGGTAGTGATATCGATGCTGCATGTGGACAGTTAAAGGCAAAAGTTGGTGAATAGAATGAGTCAATATTTATCTGGAAATTATTGCTTTTTAACTAATAAAGGTCTCGTTAGAGAAACTAACGAAGATTCTGCTCGTTGCGCCACTAATCCGTATGGCAATGTTTTACTTGTGGTTGCGGATGGCATGGGTGGTCACTCTAAAGGCGAATATGCCTCTAATTTACTAGTTAATCATCTTTGCGATTCATTTTTAAATATCGAGGAAGAATTTAAAAATATTAAAGTCGCCGCTAAATGGCTTAACAAAGTGATTAATGAGGCTAACGCTAAAATATATTTAAAAGCACAACAAGATCCAGAATATCGAGGAATGGGCACAACCTTATCAGCCTGTTTAATTATTAAAGATGCTTTAATTACTGCTCAAGTTGGTGATAGCAGAATCTATCGCTTAAATAACAATAATTTGGAACAAA